>DASZVX010000074.1:0-18256 GCA_035547255.1 Hyphomicrobium sp. | reverse complement strand
CCCTCGCGGCCCTTTGCAATAATGCCGATGAGGCCGTCGGCTGCGATGCGCCCCGACTTCTTCGCAGCCTTCGAAAGGCCCTTCTTGCGCAGCCAGTCAACGGCTGCTTCGATATCGCCGCCCGTTTCGGTCAGCGCCGTCTTACAGTCCATCATGCCTGCGCCGGTCATGTCGCGCAGTTTCTTCACATCTGCGGCGGTGATCGTCGTCATCCTGTCACCCATTAGGTTCGAGGCGCCAAAAGGCGCCTCATGTATCCTGTTTCACAAGTTCAGCCTGCATCGGGGCGCGAAAATCGCGCCTTACACCGAGGCTGCTTCCACGAGCTTCTTAGCCTGGCCAACCCAATCTTCTTTGACAACTTGGCCCTTGAGCTTCAGCTGCCGATCGAGAGCCGTCGCATGGTCGGCGTCGAGATCGGCGATCTGCCAGAAGTGGTAGACACCGGCGTCGTTGAGGCGCTGCTCGAGCTTCGGCGTGATGCCCGTGATGCGCTTCAGATCGTCGGCTTCGCCACGCGGAGCTTCGATGCCCTTGAACGTGACCTTCGGCAGATCCTCGGCCGGCGGCGCGTCCGAAGCACCGATATCGACACCCGCGGCGCCCTGCGCACGCTCGATGCCGTCGAGCGCAGCGCGCGCCATCAGATCGCAATAGAGCGTGATCGCACGGCCGGCGTCGTCGTTGCCCGGCACCGGATAATCGATACCGTCGGGATCGCAGTTCGTATCGACGATCGCCACGATCGGGATGTTCAGCTTGCGCGCTTCCTGGATCGCGATCGATTCCTTGTTCGTATCGATGACGACGAGAAGATCGGGCGTACCGCCCATGTCCTTGATGCCACCGAGCGACTGGTTGAGCTTGTCGCGCTCGCGCGTCAGGTTCAGCACTTCCTTCTTCGTGCGGCCCTGCGGGTCGGCAAGAATGTCATCGAGCTGACGCAGACGGCGGATCGATTGCGAAACCGTCTTCCAGTTCGTCAGCGTACCGCCGAGCCAGCGGTGATTGATGAAGTACTGCGCGCTGCGCTTCGCGGCTTCCGCGATGCCATCCGACGCCTGCCGCTTCGTCGCGACGAAAAGAACGCGGCCGCCACCGGCAACCGTATCGGAAACCTTGAGCAGCGCCTGATGCAGCATCGGCACCGTCTGCGTCAGGTCGAGAATGTGGATTTTGTTCCGCGCCCCATAGATGAACGGCGCCATCTTGGGGTTCCAGCGATGAGCCTGGTGGCCGAAGTGAACGCCAGCTTCCAAGAGCTGACGCATATTGAAGGCAGGAAGCGCCATCGAAAATGATCCTTTTCCGGTTAGACCTCCGCAAGACTGAGAAGAGATTGGCAAGTCTTTTCAGGGACTTACGTTTTCTCCACCGGAGCGCGACGCGGGGCTTTTCATCCGCATGGCGCAGGTCTCGCGTGTGAGATGGCGGCTGTATACGGGGGATTGCAGAAACGTGCAACCCACACCTCGCTTGGAAAAGCGCGGCATTCGGCGCCCGCCGTGTTGCAGATCACCTAGATAAAGCATCGACGCAAAAGAAAAAACGACACGCCACGTCCCGGCGATCTTATCCGGATTCGTAGCGTGCCGTCGTTTTGGGGAATTCAAACGTCGATGGTGAGCCCCGATTGAGCAGAGGGTCTAAACTGCCCGCATCAGAACTCTTGTGGTCGTGACTTACTTACACTTCCCGTCGAGGGTCGTCATGGCTTCGTCCATCGCGTTGGCTTCAGGCGTGCCGTCAGCGGCATCCTGGCCGGCGTCCCATGCATTCTCGAAATCATCGCCGAGTACCTTGAAGTAACCGTCGATCTCATCACCGGCAGCTTGCGCTTTCTTTTCGTCGTCGCCGACTTCGTCCATCTTCTTCGACATGGCGCAGTAGGCTTTGACCTTTGCCGGATCGGACGCGGCGGCTTCCAGACTCTTCTTGATGTCTCCAGCACCCATCTTCGCATCCGCCGCATGAACAGCGGGAGCTAAGAGCAATGCGGTGACCAACGCAGCGTAGAATTTTGACATAATCTTGCCTCGTTTTCGGCTGGCTCAAGAGCGCGCGGTATGCGCTAAAACTGTGTCAGAAGAAGGCAGCGCTACGGCGCAACCTTCCTCTGGTCATTCACGCGATTAACGCCAGAAGCAGTGGCGGTGACCGTGACGATAACGGCAGACCCACTTCTTCTTGTGCCACCAGTTCTTCTTGTAGTGGCGCTTCGTGTAATGGCCGCGCCGATAATCGACGTGCTGAGCAACGGTCGTGTTCGCGTGCGAGCTGATGCCATTCAAGCCAACGCCTGCAACACCAGCGCTGGCCATGCTGGCGCCGCCGAGCGTAAGGGCAGCAAACGCCGCCGCTGCTATCAAACTCTTTTTCATTAAGGGCTCCTATCTAGCATAGGACGCATCTCGACACGTCCGGACCCTTAACGCACAAGCGACAACAAAGCCGTCGTCCGTAGACGCATAATTCTCGAAAGAATTTGCCTGTAACTTTTTTGCCCGCAACCAAAGGTTCAGGCTTCGATGATCTCCGCCACGAATGCGAGCGAAGCAATTCGCCCCGCTTCCTGTGGAGACACATCGTAGCGCCCGGGAAGCAGCAACTCCATTTCGTAGCCGCGATCGAAAAGCGGCAGCACGAGGCGCACTTCTCCGCCGCGTTGAGTCGGCTTCAATCGGCTGCTCATCTCCGGGAGCCGCACTCCATTCGGTCCCGCACACTGGCGATGATCGAGAACGACCCGCAAGTTTCGTGGCACGCCGGCAGCCGCCTTGTCGAGCGCTTCGATGGACTGGACACGCATCTTCAGCGTGTCGCCATCACGCTCAGCTTCGACCGAAACGATGACCGGCGTACCCGGTTCGAGAAGCTCACGGCAGATTGCGAGCGTATCCGAGAAGATCACGGCCTCGAATTGGCCTGTCGCGTCCGAGAACGATGCGAACGCGAACTTGTTGCCCTTCTGCGAACGCCGCTCGCGCGCGGCGATGACGACGCCCGCAAGCCGTCCCGCCGTCGCCCCGCGTTCCGTCAGCGCTTCGAACTCGGTGAATTTTTTGACGCCGAGCTTTTTCAGAACGCGGTCGTATTGGTCGAGCGGATGACCCGAAAGATAAAAGCCAATGGCTTCGAACTCCGCAGCCAAGCGCTCCATCGGTGTCCAGCCGTCAGCCGAGCGCAGAACGAGTTCTGCAGATTTGCCGCCGGAACCAAAGAGATCGGTCATTCCCTGCGCTTCATTGGCCGTGCGCCGCTGGGCGGAAGCCAGGATCGTATCGGCGTTAGCGGCAACAAGCGCACGGTCATTGTTCAGGGCGTCGAAGGCACCGCCTTTCGCAAGCGTTTCAATGGCCCGCTTGTTGAGCGCCTTGGCGTCGACGCGACCCGCAAAATCGGCAAGCGACGCGAAGCCGCCGCTGCTGTTTCGTTCTTCCACGACCGTCTCGACAGCGCCGGCACCGATGTTCTTGAGCGCCGCGAGCGAATAACGAATGGCGCCGTGCTTGCCGCCGTCCTTTGCCGGCTCGACGCCGAAATCGACTGCCGATTGATTGACGCAAGGCGGCAGCATTTGAATTCCGGATTTGCGCGCTTCCGATGCGAACATCGCGAGCTTGTCGGTGTTGCCCATATCGAGCGTCATCGACGCCGCAAAAAATTCTTCGCGGAAATTGGCCTTCAAATAAGCCGTGTGATAGCTGACGAGCGCGTAAGCTGCTGCGTGCGATTTGTTGAAGCCATAGCCCGCGAATTTGTCGACCAATTCGAAAATGTAGTTGGCTTCTTCTTTTTTCACGCCCTTGGCGACGGCACCTTCGACGAAGCGCGCCTGCTGCTTCGCCATTTCGACCTTGTCTTTTTTGCCCATCGCGCGGCGCAGCATGTCGGCTTGCCCGAGCGTGTAGCCGCCCATCACCTGCGCGATCTGAATGACCTGCTCCTGGTAGATGATGACGCCGTAGGTCTCCTTCAGGATGCCTTCGAGCATTGGATGCAGGTAGTCGACCGGTTCTTCGCCATGCTTGCGATTGATGTAGGTCGGGATGTTGTCCATCGGGCCGGGCCGATAGAGCGCCACCATGGCGATGATGTCTTCGAAACGGTCGGGCTTCAGCCGCTTAAGGCTTTCGCGCATACCCGTACTTTCAAGCTGGAAGACGCCCGCCGTATCGGCCTTCGTCAACATGTCGTACGTGGCTTTATCGTCCAGCGGCAGGCTCGGCAGATCGACCGTGATCCCTCTGACCTGCTTGATCAGATTGACCGCCTTTTCCAGCACCGTCAGCGTCTTCAATCCGAGGAAGTCGAACTTCACGAGACCCGCCGCCTCGACCATCTTCCAGTTGTATTGCGTAATCGGAAAATGTGATTTCGGATCGCGATAGACGGGCACCAATTCTTCGAGCGGCCTGTCGCCGATCACCATGCCGGCAGCGTGCGTCGAAGCATGGCGATAGAGACCTTCGAGCTTCTGCGCGATTTCGAGAAGGCGCGCAACGATCGGCTCGCGGTCGCGCTCTTCCTGCAGCTTCGGCTCGACCTCGATCGCTTCTTTCAGCGTTACGGGATTGGCCGGATTGTTCGGCACCAGCTTGCAAAGCCTGTCGACCTGACCATAGGGCATTTGCAGCACGCGCCCGACGTCACGCAGCACGGCGCGAGCCTGCAGTTTTCCATGCGTGATAATCTGCGCGACGCGATCATCGCCGTATTTCTTCTGCACGTAGTCGATAACGCGGTCCCGCTTCTCCTGGCAGAAATCGACGTCGAAGTCCGGCATCGAAATACGCTCAGGATTGAGGAAGCGCTCGAACAGCAGCCCGAACCGCAAAGGATCGAGATCCGTAATGGTCAGCGCATATGCGACGAGCGAACCCGCACCCGATCCGCGCCCCGGACCGACCGGCACGCCGTTGGCTTTCGACCATTTGATGAAGTCAGCGACGATCAGGAAGTAGCCCGGAAACTTCATCTGCGTGATGACGTCGATTTCGTAGGCGAGCCGCTTCTCATAGTCCTCGACGGTAAAGCCCGGTGCCGGACCATGTGCTGCAAGGCGGCGTGCGAGACCTTCCTTTGCCTGCTTCTTGAGTTCCGCAGCTTCGAGCCGGAAATTCTCGATCTCGCTCAGGCTGTCGTCAGCCTTGACGAACCTCGGAAGGATCGGCTTCCGCCCCTCGGGGCGCGCC
This sequence comes from Hyphomicrobium sp., assembly GCA_035547255.1. Classification (GTDB taxonomy): domain Bacteria; phylum Pseudomonadota; class Alphaproteobacteria; order Rhizobiales; family Hyphomicrobiaceae; genus Hyphomicrobium_B. The sequence continues at coordinate 13,061 of DASZVX010000074.1, read as the reverse complement.
GTGCAGCGCATCGCGATCTCAACCGTGTTGGCAAGCGCCTCCGGAAGATCCGCAAAAAGCGCCACCATTTCGGCTTCGCTCTTGAGATAGTGCTCGGGGCTTGCGCGACGGCGATTGTCCTCGACAACGTAACGGCCGTCCGCGATGCACAGCAAAACGTCGTGCGCCTCGTAATCGGAGCGCTGCGCGAAATAGCATTCGTTCGTCGCTACGATCGGAACGCGCCGCTCGTAAGCAAGATCGAGAAGATGCGGCTCGACGTCCGATTCTTCCGGCAACCCGTGACGTTGCACTTCGACGTAAAGCCTGTCGCCGAAAATCTTCTCGAGTGTCTTGAGCCGCTCAACGGCAAGATCGTGTTGGCCGTCGCGCAGCGCTGAATCGATTGGCCCCTGCGGCCCGCCGGTCAGCGCAATGATACCTTCCGAATACTCTTCGACACGCGCGATCTTGACATGTGCGGGCTCGTCCGCGGCCACATCGAAATAGAGCGATTTCGAAAGTCGCATCAGATTCGCAAAGCCGTCTGCGGTCATCGCTAGCAACGCGATTTTGCCCGCCGGCTTGCTGCGCGGCTCATTGCTCAGCGTTCGTAACGCTGAAGGCTGCGCATCTCGATTGTCGCCGAAATCGAGATCCAACGAGCCGCCGACGATCGGCTGCACGCCCGCACCCCAAAGCTTTTCGGAAAATTCCAGCGCGCCGAAAAAATTGTTCGTATCGGTCAGCCCGAGAGCGGGCAGATTCATTGCTTCCGCAAGCTTGGCGAGTTTCGCGATCGGCAGCGCGCCTTCGAGCAGCGAGTACGCGGAGTGCACCTTGAGATGCACGAACTGGGGAGCTTTCGCAGGCGGCCGAATCTGTTCCATTCTTGTAAACTACGGCATTTAAGGCTCTATCGACGAGTCCGGCGCTGCCGACGCCCTCGCCGCCATCCACAGCCGAAAATGAATGAGAATCAGCGCCCGATCGACGTCGGTGCCAGTTCGACGAGCCGGCCCTCGTGAACCTGGAGTACCCGATCCATCCGCCGCGCCAGCTCCATGTTGTGGGTCGCGATCAGCGCCGCGACTCCCTGGCGCCGGATGAGATCGACAAGCTCGCGAAACACATATTCCGAGGTGTGAGGGTCGAGGTTGCCGGTAGGTTCGTCGGCAAGCAGAAGCTTCGGAGAGTTCGCGAGCCCACGACAGATCGCGGCGCGCTGCTGCTCACCGCCCGAAAGTTCCGCCGGCCGATGATGGGCGCGCTCGGCAAGACCGAGGCCGCCGAGCAGGCTCAGAGCACGCGCTTCCGCGGCCTTGCGCCCGCGACCGAGGATCAGTTGCGGAAGGACCACGTTTTCGAGCGCCGAGAACTCCGGCAACAGCTGGTGGAACTGATAGACGAAACCGATTTCCTTGCGGCGCATGCGCGTCCGTTCCGCTTCCGAAAGCGTCGCGCAGTCTCGACCGTTCAGGAATATCCGGCCACTCGTCGGAGATTCGAGAAGCCCGGTGATGTGCAGGAGCGTCGACTTGCCCGCACCAGATGGGCCGACAAGCGCAACCGCCTGACCCGGCCATAGCACGGCGTCGACGCCGGTCAGGACAACGATCTCGCGCTCGCCCTGACGGAAAGATCGCGTCACGCCTTCGAGCTGCAGGATCGGCGAAAAAGTTGTACCAGCGGGCGATGTCTCCATGAGCGTCACTCGTACCGCAGAGCTTCGACGGGGTCGAGCCGCGAGGCACGCCACGACGGATAAAGCGTCGCGATGACCGACAATACGAGCGCCATGACCACGATGGCCCCCGTCTCATGCGGGTTGATATCCGCCGGAAGCTTCGTCAGATAATAGACGCTCGGATCGAAGACCGTCGTTCCCGTGACCCACGATGCGAAATTCTTGATACTGTCGATATTCCAGCAAAAAACGACACCGAGCACGAGCCCTGCCAGCGTGCCGACGATGCCGATCGACGCTCCCGTTATCAGGAAGACACGCATCACCGCGCCCTTGGTGGCGCCCATCGTGCGGAGAATAGCGATGTCGCGGCCCTTGTCTTTCACGAGCATCATCAGGCCTGAGATGATGTTCAGCGCCGCGACGAGCACGATCAGCGACAGGATGATGAACATCACGTTGCGTTCGACGGACAGCACGTTGAAGAACGTTTCGTTTCGTTGCCGCCAATCGGCAACGGCAATCGAGGGACCTCCAGCTTTCAGGATTTCGGCTCGGAATTTGTCGACGTTCTCGGGATCGTTGACGATGACCTCGATGACATCGACCTCGCCGTTCTTCGCAAAATACTTCTGCGCCTCGTTGAGCGGCATGAAGATCATCATCCGATCGTATTCGCTCATGCCGAGTTCGAAGATCGACGTGATCTGATAGGACTTGGATCTGGGTGCGGTCCCGAACGGCGTCGCAGCTCCGTGCGGCGAAACGAGCGTTACACTATCGCCGAGACCGACATGCAGTTGGTTCGCGAGCCTGATGCCCATCGCGATGCCCGTTTGCTTGTCGAAGCCGTCGAGCGTGCCCGCCCGCACGTTCCCCGAAACGAGTTTCAGCGACTTGAGATCGCTCTCGCGAACACCCCGCACGAGTCCGCCCAAAGCCTGCGAGCTCGACGACACCATGACCTGGCCTTCGATGACCGGCATGGCAGTCTCCACGCCTGGCACCTGTTTGATCTTTTCGGCCATGGCTTCGTAATCGTCGAAACGGTCGCCGAGCTTTTGCACGATCACATGGCCGTTGAGGCCCATGATCTTGGAGAAGAGGTCGTGGCGGAAGCCGTTCATCACCGCCATGACGATGATGAGGGTTGCGACGCCGAGCATGATGCCGAGAAACGAAAATCCGGCGATGACAGAGATGAAGCCTTCTTTGCGGCGTGCACGCAGGTAGCGCCCCGCAATCATCCATTCGAATGACGAAAAGGGCTTTGTGTCCCGAACGGCCGTCGTCGTCATTGCCCCTCGCTCCGTCTGCCCCGTGAAGCGCGCCGCATCGCACCTCCATGTGTCGCAGTTAAGGCCGTCCCCCGCGACTCTCCTGCAGTTTTAATAGGCCCGTGCTATTAAGACATACTCCTTCGCCGGTTCTCCCGTGAAAAGACACTTGCCCACCACTTCTTCTTGGCCGAGCGGCGCATTACGGATCGTCAATTTTAGCGATTTCAGCCGGTCCGCGATGACTTCGAGGCTCGCGCCTTCAGGGCGCGACCACGGAACCCGCGCCCAGCCCTTGAAAGCACCCGCCTCGTCCTCGCCCTCTGCCGGCCCGAAATAATTGGCCAGATCCTCGAACGATTTAATGTTCGTGATGATGTTGCCGTCGAGTCGCGCCTTGGCCTCGGCGTAGAGCGTCTGCTGGATCTCCCGCAGCAACGCCGGAGCCTGGGCGATGAAATCCGCGCGCGGCAATGTCTGCGAAATGACCTTGTCGCCGTCGCGCAGCCGGTCGCGGCGCATGAACGTGACATTGCTGCCGCTCGCATCGCGGCCCCCGATCTCGACGATGATCGGAGCGCCGCGGCGCACCCAGTTCCAGCGCTTCTCGGCAGACTTCACCGCTTTCGTGTCGACGAGCGTGCGAATGCCTGCTGCTTTCAATTCCTTCTCGAGCGACGCGCAATACTCGATGAGAGCGGCGTCCTCCGGCTTCTCGCGCAGCATCGGTACGACGACGATCTGGCGCGGCGCGATCATCGGCGGCAGGCGGAGACCATCGTCGTCGCCGTGGGTCATGATCACGCCGCCGATCAGACGAGTCGAAACGCCCCAGCTCGTCGTATGGCAGTAGGTCAACTTGCCGTCCGCGTTTTGGAACTGAATGTTCTGCGCTTCCGCGAAATGCGTTCCGAGATAATGCGACGTGCCGGCCTGCAGAGCCTTGCCGTCCTGCATCATCGCTTCGATCGAATAGGTATTGTCGGCGCCGGGGAAGCGTTCGTTCGCCGGCTTCTCGCCCGCGATTACCGGCATCGCGAGCACATCTTCCGCAAACGTGCGATAGACTTCGAGCATCTTGAGCGTTTCGGCGACGGCATCGTCCTGATCCGCGTGCGCCGTATGACCTTCCTGCCAGAGAAACTCAGCCGTGCGCAGGAACAGGCGCGTGCGCATCTCCCAGCGCACGACGTTCGCCCACTGGTTCACGAGCAGCGGCAAATCGCGATAGCTCTTGATCCAGCGTTGAAAGGCATCCCCGATGATTGTCTCTGACGTCGGGCGAACGATCAGCGGCTCTTCGAGCTTGGCGTCCGGATCGACAACCAGCTTGCCACCCTCATTCTTGAGACGGTGATGCGTGACGACCGCCATCTCCTTGGCGAAGCCTTCGACGTGCTCCGCCTCCTTGGCGATGAAGCTCATCGGAATGAAGAGCGGGAAATAGCAGTTATCGTGGCCCGTATCCTTGATGCGGGCATCAAGCTCCGCCTGGAGACGCTCCCACACACCCCAGCCCCACGGCTTGATGATCATGCAGCCGCGGACAGGGCTCGTCTCAGCCATATCGCCGTCGCGGACGACGGCCTGATACCAGTCGGGGAAGTTCTCTTCGCGGGTAACGGAAAGGGCGCGCTTGCTCATCTCTTGGTCCCTGGCGTGTACGTGAAAAAAGCGTCTCGCATCGGACGGCGAACGCACACGAAGAACTTGAAATGCCCCATCGCAAGCTCGCTCATTGACGTCGCACGGCGAGCCGCGCCCGATCATCCTGGAAACCAGGAATTGCGGCAAGCCGAATAGCCTTTTCAGGCTTGTGTTGCAACAAGGAGCGGCAGGCTAAAACTGCCGGTCAAATATTGGCAATCACGGTGTAAATGCCGGTAAACGCAATGGCGGTCACGACCGTATTGACACAAAACACCTTGAGCAGATTGATTTTATAAGGTGCGCTCTCGGGCGTGCCGGGCACTACCTCGCCCGCCTCCTCTTGCGTATGCGCGAAGAACGGCAGCACCGCAAAAAGAGTGATAAACCATAGGCAAAAGAACGTCGCGACCGCTACAGAGGTTCGCATCGCCTATTTCCTTTCAGGCTTCGGACGCTGATACGCGGCCGGTTTTCAAACCTGCTCCAGCTCGACGAGAGTGCCGCAGAAATCCTTCGGATGCAGGAAGAGCACGGGCTTGCCGTGCGCCCCGATCTTGGGATTACCGTCGCCGAGTACGCGAGCTCCTTGTGCCCTCAACTGATCGCGCGAGGCCATGATGTCCTCGACCTCATAGCACACGTGATGGATACCGCCATCTGGCGCTTTCTCAAGAAATTTCGCAATCGGGGAATTCTCCCCGAGCGGCTCGAGCAGCTCGATCTTCGTGTTCGGCAGCTCGATGAAGATAACCGTGACCCCGTGCTCGGGTTGCGCGAGAGGAGCCCCTACCTTCGCTCCCAGGGCGTTTTTGTAAACCGATGCGGCCTTTTCGAGATCTTTGACCGCGATGGCCACATGGTTCAAACGTCCGATCATGCGTCTTTCTCCAGGCTGCTGGTGAGCTTCGGGGCCGACACCGCTCGCTGGGGCGCCCTAGGCCCTAGCTTCCACCACGGAGAGTAGCACTTTGACAACCGGCTTCTTGCCCCAGGCTTCATTAATGGCGGCCCTGACGGCCCTCTGGAGGGCCTCCTGAAGCATCGCAATATCGCTGCGCCGCTTTTGCGGGATCGACCGGAGCGTCCCGTCGATGGCGTCGAACACGACTTCCCGCATCGCCTCACCGTCCGCGTCCGCGGCCGGGATGCCTTCGAGAACGAGCCCCGGCTCACCGAGCACGTCTCCGCGCCGCGATAAAACCAGCGAAACGACCGCAATGCCGACGAACGACAGCTTGCGGCGCGCCTTGACCGGTCCTTCGGCGTCGGGAACGATCAGATTGCCGTCGCGGTAGAGCCGCCCAACCGGCGCTTGATCGACGATTGCGGCCGGAGTGGGCCAGAGCTTCAGCATGTCGCCGTCGACGATCGTGAACGTCTCATTGACGCCGCACGCGCGTGCAAGTTTCGCGTGCTCGCGCAGGTGGCGCGCTTCGCCGTGCATCGGAACGGCAATCTTCGGACGAAGCCAGGCGTACATGTCTTTAAGTTCGTCGCGCCTCGGATGCCCCGTGACATGGACCAGCGCGTCCGTGTCCGTTACGAGATCGACGCCGAGACGCGCCAACCCATTCTGGACCTTCGCAACGGCCTTCTCGTTTCCGGGAATCGTACGCGACGAAAAGATGATGAGATCGCCCTTATCGAGCGAAATGTCGGGATGCTCGCCCTCGGCAATCCGCGCGACCGCAGCACGGGTTTCGCCTTGGCTGCCCGTGCACAGAACGAGCGTCTTATTGCGCGGCAAATCGGAAAAGCGCTGCTGATCGAGATACGTGAAGCTCTCCGGCAGATAGCCGGTCTCTTTCGCGACCTCGATGATACGATGAAGCGCACGGCCGGCTACGACGAGCGTGCGCCCCGACTTGCGTGCAGCCTCGGCGACGGAAGCAATGCGCGCGACGTTCGACGCAAACAACGTCACCGCGACGCAGCGTGGTGCGTCTACGATGATCTTCGTAAGGGCACGCGCAACGTCGGCTTCCGACGCCGACCTCCCTTCGCGCATCGCATTCGTCGAATCTCCAACGATTGCGAGTACGCCTTCATCCCCGAGAGATTTGAGCTTTTCCGGTTCGTGAGGTTTACCGACCACCGGTGTTGAATCGAACTTCCAGTCGCCAGTGTGAAAGACAAGACCGGCGGGTGTCCGGATCGCGATACCGTTGGGCTCCGGAATCGAATGCGTAAGCCCGACGAACTCGACGTCGAACGCGCCGGCTTTGAAGCGGCCTCCGAGAGGAATGGTGCGGATCGGAAGCGCTGCCGTCCTGCCCGCCTCTCCGACCTTGGTTTTCACCATCCCCGCCGTGAAAGGCGTCGCGAAAATCGGGCACTCGAGCGACGGCCAAAGATCGAGCACGGCGCCGATGTGATCTTCGTGCGCGTGCGTCAGGACAAGGCCCGCGAGATTTTTCCGGTCGGCAACGATGTAGCGAAGATCCGGCAGGACGACATCGGCACCTGGCTCCGTTTCATGCGGAAACGTCACTCCGAGATCGACCATCAGCCACGAACGGGCATTCGGTGGCCCGTAGCCGTAGAGATACGTGTTCATGCCGATCTCACCGAGACCGCCGAGCGCCATGAACACGAGTTCGTCGGCTTTGCCTTTATTTGCCCGTTGAGGTGACCTGTCGCGCTCGCTCATGCATCCCCATCATGTAGGTCGGCTCCGCCGAGCGCCACGTCGCCGTGATTGATCTCGCGCACTTGCCCGTCGACCTCGGCAAGCAACGCCCCGGTCCCCGAAAGCCCACGGTATGTTCCAGAGATCGGCCCACTCGCCGAATTGACGGTAATCGCCTCGCCGATCGGCCCTGCCCGCTCCATCCAGGCCCGGCGAATGGCAGCAAAGCCATCGCCGTTCTCCCACACGTCGAGCCAACGCGGAAACTGCTCTGCCAGTGAACCAAGTAAACCGGCAGGTGCCGGCGCCTGTGTGTGACGGCCAAGCGACGTCACCGCGCGGCCGAGATCATGGGGATGAGACGAGAGGTTCACCCCAAAACCTACGATCGCCAAAAAGCCCGGACTTCCCCGTGCGGAGGTACTCTCGACCAGAATGCCTCCCATTTTGGCGGCCCCTATCAGAATGTCGTTTGGCCATTTGAGGCGAAGTCCGGCATCCTGCGCAAGGTCCGTCGAGACGCGAATGGCATCGAAAAGCGAAATTCCCGCAACAAGTGACAATTGTCCCGCGTTTTCCATTTTAGCGGCACAACAGAAGGCGAGGCTCGTATAGAGATTTCCTCCCGGCGAGACCCACGACCGGCCCGCCCGCCCGCGCCCTGCGGTCTGGCGATCAGCGATCACCCAGAGCGGCAGATCCTCGCCCTTGAGAGCCAGCCGCATCGCGTCGGCGTTCGTCGAATCGGTCTCATCGATATGCAGGATGCGCGGGTTGGCTGAGGCGCCCATCGCTGCGTTAGAGCGCCTGCACTGGTGCCAGCACGGCGGCCGCGGCGGTGGCCGCATCGACGAGAGCTCCGCCTATGAGCGGAAGCACGAACAGAACAATGAACCCGGCCGAGAGAACCATCACCGCCGATACCTTGCCCTCGCGGGGTTGGAACGATTCAGCGCTCTCGTCGAAGAACATGATCTTGACGATTCTCAAATAGTAGAAGGCGCCGACGACGCTCGTCACGACGCCGATGACGGCAAGCGGATAAAGCCCCGCCTTGATCGCCGGCAAGAAGACGTACCACTTGGCCCAGAAGCCGGCGAGAGGCGGAATGCCGGCAAGCGAGAACATCAGGAGCCCGAGGATCGACGCATAGGTGAGGTCGGTTTTGGCAAGGCCCGCGAGGTCCGCGATGTCTTCGACGGTTTCACCCTTGCGTCGCATGGCGAGAACGCACGCGAAGGCGCCGAGCGTCATCGCAACGTAGATCGCGAGGTAGAGCATAACGCCCGCAGTACCTTCGGCATTGTTGGCAGAAAGCCCGACGAGTGCGAACCCGATGTGCCCAATCGCAGAATAGGCCAGCAACCGCTTGATGTTCGTCTGTCCAATTGCAGCAAAGGCACCGAGCACCATTGAGGCGATCGACAGGAAAATGACGATCTGCTGCCATTCGCTCGCAACGCCCGGAAGGGCTGCCTGCGTGAACCTGACGATCATCCCCATCGCGGCAACCTTGGCGGCGCTCGCGAGAAAAACTGTGACCGGCGTCGGCGCGCCCTGATAGACGTCCGGCGTCCACATGTGGAACGGCACGGACGAAATCTTGAAGGCGATCCCGACGAGCACGAAGACGAGGCCGAACATCAACCCGATGTTCGACGCCATGTCCGGCAGCTTCGTTGCCGCGGCGATCGCATCGTAGCCGGTCGAACCGGTGACGCCGTAAAGGAGCGTCGCGCCATAGAGGAGCAACCCCGACGACAGCGCACTGAGGACGAAATATTTAAGACCCGCCTCGCTCGAGCGGACGTCATCGCGCTTGAAAGCGGTGATGACATAGAGCGCCAGGTTCTGCAGCTCCAGACCGAGATAAAGCACGATCAGGTCGTTCGCCGATACCATCGTCATCATGCCGACGGCAGCGAGCAGCATCAGCACCGGGTATTCGAAAATCATCAGCTTGGCGCGGCCGAAACTGTCAAACGTCAAAACCAGCGACAGGCCGGCGGCGACCAGGATCATGATCTTGAAGAAGCGCGTCAGTGGGTCGGAGACGAAGGCGCCTGCAAATGCACGCGAGATGCCCTCCTGCTCGAAGACGGCAATGGCAGCAACGGTAAACACGCCGATAGCAAGCCAGCCGACGAGGCGGCCCGTCTTTTCACCTTCCGGACTGAAGACTCCGAACATCAGGAGCGCAAAGGCGCCAAGCGCCAGGATCAGCTCCGGCGAAACGATATGAAGTAGCGCACTGTCCATCGGTCAATTCCTTATGGCGCCAGGAGAGCGGCGGCCGTGTGCTGGGCATCCTGATAATTCTGCACGAGACTCTTGACCGACGTCGCCGTCACGTCGAGCACTGGCGCCGGGTAAAACCCGTAGAAAATCGTCAGCAGGATGAGCGGCGCGAGAATTGCGACCTCGCGCGGTGAGAGATCCAGGATGCTCCGGAGGTTCGCCTTCTCGAGCACGCCAAAAATAATACGCCGGTAGAGATAGAGGGCGTAAGCGGCAGACAGGATGATGCCCGTCGTCGCCAGGATCGCCACCCAGGTATTTGCCTTGAAGGCAGCCATCAGAGTCAGGAATTCACCGATGAATCCGCTGGTTCCGGGCAAACCGACGTTCGCCATCGTGAACACCATGAAGGCTGCCGCATACTTCGGCATGCGCTCGACGAGTCCGCCATAGGCTGCAATCTCGCGCGTGTGCATACGATCGTAGATGACGCCGACGCACAGGAACAGCGCGGACGAAACGAGGCCGTGCGACAGCATCTGGAAGATCGCCCCGTCGACGCCCTGCTGCGAGCCCGTGAAGATACCCATCGTGACGTAGCCCATGTGCGCGACGGACGAATAAGCAATGAGCTTCTTCATATCCTCCTGCACGAGCGCCACGAGCGACGTGTAGATGATTGCGACGATCGACAGCGTGAAAATGAAGGGAGCGAGGTCAGCCGAGGCGTTGGGGAACATCGGCAACGAGAACCGCAGGAAACCGTAGCCGCCCATTTTCAGAAGGATGCCGGCGAGAATGACGGAACCCGCCGTCGGCGCCTCGACGTGCGCGTCCGGAAGCCACGTATGCACCGGCCACATCGGCATCTTCACCGCGAAGGAGGCAAAGAACGCGATCCACAGCCACCACTGCATCTCGGGCGGGAACTTGGTCTGCAGAAGCGTCGGAATATCCGTCGTTCCCGCGTGCCAGTACATCGCCATCATCGCGAGCAGCATCAGCACCGAGCCGAGCAGCGTATAAAGGAAGAACTTGAAGCTCGCATAGACGCGACGCTTGCCGCCCCAGACACCGATGATGATGAACATCGGAATGAGGCCACCCTCGAAGAACAGGTAGAACAGCACGAGATCGAGTGACGAGAACACGCCGAGCATCAGCGTTTCGAGCACGAGGAACGCGATCATGTATTCCTTGACGCGGTTCTGAACCGACACCCAGCTCGCGAGAATGCAGAGCGGCATCAGGAACGTCGTCAGGATAATGAACAGCATCGAAATGCCGTCGACGCCGAGCTTGTATTTCAGCGGCCCGAGCCAAGCATGCTCTTCAACGAACTGGAAACCGGCCGTCGTCGTATCGAAGTTCCACCAGATCAGAAGCGAAACGACGAACGTAACGAGCGTCGTCCAGAGTGCGATCCAACGGGCATTCTGTTTCGCTTCCGCGTTCTGCACCGCGATCAGGAGCGCCCCGACGAGCGGCAGGAAGGTGATGACCGAGAGGATGTTGTTCATTTGAACACCCCGACGAAGAGCCCGTTATAGGTGAGCCAGGTCATGAGTGCTGCAACACCGACCAGCATCGCGAAAGCGTAGTGATAAAGATATCCGGTTTGCAGTCTGACCACCCGTTCCGTCACGCGCCCGACACCTGCTGCCGTGCCGTCGATCGCTCCATCGATGACCGCGCCATCGCCGCCCTTCCACAGGAACCGCCCGATCCAGAACGCAGGACGCACGAAGATGGCATCATAGAGCTCATCGAAGTACCACTTGTTGAGCAGGAAGAGATAAAGCGGCTTGAAAGCTCGCGCCGTTGCTGCGGGTAGCCAAGGCGCTCCGATGTAATAGACCCACGCGATTACGAAGCCGATCAGCATCGCGACGAACGACGAGTAGCTGACCCATTCCGGCCCTTCGTGCATCTCATGCAGGATGTGATTGGTATCGGATCGGAACAGCGCTGCGCCCCAGAATTCCTGTTCTCCGTGGCCGATGAAATAGCCGGCAAACGCAAAGCCCGCCGCGATCGCGCCAAGAGAGAGAACGGCGAGCGGCAGCAGCATCGTCATCGGGCTCTCATGTGCGTGCTCGAACGTGTGATGATCGGCGCGCGTATCGCCGTAGAACGTCATGAAGATGAGACGCCAGGAGTAGAACGCCGTCATCAGCGCGCCGATAACGAGAGCCCAGAAGGCGTAGTTGTTCGGAGTACCGGCTGCGTAGGCAGCTTCGATGATCGCGTCCTTGGAATAGAACCCGGCAAATCCCGTAACGTGCGGAATACCGACACCCGTAATCGCCAGCGTGCCGACGATCATCGCTGCGAACGTCCACGGGATCTTCTTACGCAAGCCCCCCATCAGGCGCATGTCCTGCTCGTGATGCATGGCGTGGATCACCGAGCCCGAGCCGAGGAACAGAAGGGCCTTGAAGAATGCGTGCGTGAAGAGATGAAAAATGCCCGCTCCGTAGGCGCCGACGCCGCACGCAACGAACATGTAGCCGAGCTGAGAACAGGTCGAATAGGCAACCACGCGCTTGATGTCGTTCTGGACGAGACCGACCGTCGCCGCAAAGAATGCCGTCACGGCTCCGATCAGCGTCACAACCGCCAAGGCGTTAGGCGCAAGCTCGAAGATCGGCGATAGCCGCGCGACCATGAAGACGCCAGCCGTGACCATCGTCGCAGCATGGATCAAGGCCGAGACGGGCGTCGGGCCTTCCATGGCGTCCGGAAGCCATGTGTGCAACAGGAACTGCGCCGACTTACCCATCGCGCCCATGAAAAGTAGGAGCGACAGTGTCGTCAGGATGTCGGCCTCGTGGCCCGCGAAGATGAACGTCTTGCCGACGACGCCCGGAGCTGCCGCGAAAATCGCGTCGAGATTGACCGTCCGGAAGACGTAGAACAGACCGAAGATGCCGAGCGCAAAACCGAAGTCGCCGACGCGGTTGACGACGAAGGCCTTGATCGCGGCCGCATTCGCCGAGGGCTTCTTGTACCAGAAACCGATGAGCAGATACGACGCGAGGCCGACGCCTTCCCATCCGAAGAACATCTGCACCAGGTTGCCGCTCGTCACCAGCATCAGCATCGCAAACGTGAAGAGCGAGAGATAGGCGAAGAAGCGCGACCGCGAGTCGTCCTCGTGCATGTAGCCGATCGAATAGAGATGCACGAGCGATGACACCGTCGTCACGACGACCAGCATGACTGCAGTCAGCGTATCGACTCTGAGCGCCCAGGAGGTATCGAGTTCACCCGACGTAATCCAGCGCATCAGCGTAACCGCGTGCGTCTCGTGCCCGAAGCCGACCTGAACAAAAACGATCCAGGACAACGCCGCTGCAATGAACAGGAACGCTGTCGTGATGATTTCACTCGGGCGGTCGCCGATGATGCGGCCGAAGAGACCAGCAATTAGCGCACCCGCGAGCGGTAACAGGACGATTGCCGCGTAGATCATGCGATCATATTTCCCCTATTCCCTAAATGACCGTCTGGCGACGGGCAGAGGGAACAATACCTGGATTTGCCGAGAGCCGATCACGCCTCAACCCTTCATCATGTTGACGTCTTCGACCGCGATCGA
>DASZVX010000073.1:0-32853 GCA_035547255.1 Hyphomicrobium sp. | reverse complement strand
GCCGATTACATTCAGATTTGCGGAGCCGGCGCGCGCGGAACCGCAAGAGCGCGTCAAGGCTGGCCAGCCGGCCGCAACGCAGCCTACGCCCGACCCAAAGAGTGCGTCTGTTTCTGCTGGCGACCATCACCTGCCAGCGTTCGTGCCGGGTAATCAGACGCTGACGCTTTCTGCCGATGGTTCCACCGAAGGGGATGCGGCTCAGAGCGAACCCGACGGCGAACCTAATTCCACCTCCAAGGATGCGAATCCGGCAGAGGGCGCTTCCAACGCGCGGGCGGTGACGATTACGACGGAACCGGTTCTGGGGACGGGCACCCCGGAAACGGCAAGTCTCAAATCGGAAAGTCAAAAATCGGATGCCAAAGCGCCGAAATGGCCGCAATTCGTCGGTGCGAAAAATCTTTTCGGTGCCGTGAAGAAGCCGGCTCCGCTCGCCGCGCGCGCCATCGGCTATTACGCGCGTGGCTGTCTCTCGGGCGCAGTGGCACTGCCGGTCGACGGGCCGGCGTGGCAGGAGATGCGGCTGTCGCGCAATCGAAATTGGGGGCATCCGGAGCTGATCTCGTTGATCGAGAGGTTTGCCACCGACGCGCAGAAGCTGGATGGCTGGCCAGGACTTCTCGTCGGAGACATTGCCCAGCCGCGTGGCGGCCCGATGATCACAGGGCACGCGAGCCATCAGGTCGGGCTCGACGCTGACATCTGGCTGACGCCGATGCCGAAGCGGAGACTCACGCGGAAGGAGCGGGAGAGCCTCGAGGCAACATCGATGCTGGATAAAACCGGCCTTGCCGTCGACCCGAAGGTGTTCACGAGTAAGCAAGTGGCACTGATCAAGCGTGCCGCTTCGTATCCGGAGGTCGAACGAATCTTCGTCCATCCGGCGATCAAGAAGGCGCTATGCAAAGAGGCCGGAACGGATCGCCATTGGCTCGGCAAGGTGCGACCCTACTATGGGCACTACTACCATTTCCATATGCGCATCAAATGCCCGCCGGGCTTTGCGGGCTGCAAGTCCCAGACTCCGCCGACGGGTGACGACGGGTGCGGGAAAGAGGTCGATCAATGGCTGGCGAAGGTCATACCGGCGAAGCCTTCACAGCCTGTTGCCAAGCCGCCGAGCGTTAGCGTGCGGCCGCCGGCGCCCCCGGTCATGCTGGCGGACTTGCCGCCCGAGTGCCGCTCGCTGTTGGCGGCTGAGCCGGATCCCGTACCGGTTCCGAAGCAAGCGTTGATGACGAAAGCTGCGGTCCGGCAGGCTCTAACGAAAGCTGCCGCCGCACGCGCAGCGTTTGCAAAGTCAGCGGGTATTGCGATCGTTCCGGCGTCGGCTGCAGCGGCCGCGGCACATCCGGCGCTTCGTCCCCACCTCAAAAAGACGACAACCGCCGAGAAGAAGTGATCTTCCCGGCGATCCGTTCGTCAGTGTGCTTTCGTATTTCCGACGCGCAACTGCTACCTACGCGTTGGATGGCGCTGGGCATGCGACCCCAGTTCCGGCCAATCCACAATATCCGTGCGGGACCTTCGCCAGGTATTGCTGGTGGTAGTCTTCCGCCAGATATACAGGTCCGGCGCTTTTGATCTCGGTCGTGATGGGACCGTAACCTCCGGCCGCGATCGCCTTCGCATATGCCTGCTCGGATGCCCGAGCCGCAGCGAGCTGCTCAGGTGTGGTGGTATAGATAGCCGAGCGATATTGCGTGCCGACGTCGTTGCCCTGGCGAAAGCCCTGCGTCGGGTCGTGTGCTTCCCAGAATGTCGTCAGCAGGCGCTCGTAAGGTAATACCTTCGGATCGAAAACGACGACGACGACCTCGGCGTGACCTGTCCGTCCGGAGCAGACCTCTTCGTAAGTCGGGTTTTCCGTAAACCCGCCAGCATAACCGGCAGCGGTAATCCAAATGCCGTTGCCGAGCTGCCAGAACAGTCTCTCTGCGCCCCAGAAACAGCCGAGGCCGAAAACGGCGACCTCAAGGTCCTCGGGATAGGGGCCGTGCAGCGGTCGCGAAAACAGATAGTGCTCGGCAGAGGCCGGCAGAATAGGCGTTGACCGTCCTTCGAGGGCGGTCCCGGGTGTCGGCATGGCGGCACGGGTTTGGGCAAACATGGATTTGCTCCTTTTTCTTTTTTTGGGGGTGTTGCCCCCAGTATACGTCGCCGAGGCGAAAAACGTTGCAGGCGTTCCGGAGCCTATGCGGCTAGGTTGCGGCGTCGCGGACGGCCGCTGCTCGCATCAGTAATCATTGGCGAAAATTCGAACGCGGCGTCTTGGCCGGCCAAGAAGTCCGGCTACAACCGCCAGCACAAGAAAGATCAACCAAGCCGGAAGCGACAAAATGGAGATCAGGACCGGGTTCCAGACGAACGCGCCGATCGAGTGCTCGACCGAGCGCTCAAGCGCTGCAACGAACGGTGGCGCGAGCGTCTGCATATGCTGAAGGAGCGAGATGGAACCCTGCCCCTCGATTGCCGGGCGCGAGATATCGGCTGCGAACGCGATCAGAGCGAAAAGTGCAAAAAGCGCCGCGAGAAAACGCATCAGTATGCGCGGCCGGGTATCGGGGCTGACGATCGCGACGATTAAAGCCGCGAAAAAGGATGTTCCTGCAATTCGAAGCAGCCAATGATTCGGCGGTTCGCCAGTCGCATGCCAGATCCATGCGGCGGCGGCGACGCAAAAGAGGGATAGCAAGGCAAGCGCCTTAAGAAGCCGCGAACTGGTCATGGTGCCGTTTGCTCGTTTACCTGCGCTTTTCTGTGGCCGGTCAGGAGCGCGGTCAAGAGACACAGGCGCCGGAGCGTAATGAAGGTGCTCAGCACGTTGCGCTCGGGGCGCTGATGGGTATAGTGCGCGCCGCCTCGCAATTGCGCTGTGGAGAGATGGCCGAGTGGTTGAAGGCGCACGCCTGGAACGCGTGTAGGCTCGTAAGGGTCTCGTGGGTTCGAATCCCACTCTCTCCGCCACGCGTTCTTTTAAGTTTAAAATCAATAACTTAAGAAGTTTCCGCAGGACTCAATTCTTCCCCGAAATTCGAATGAGACGATCGCATCAGCGATTTCGATGTCGCGATCGCAAATGTGTGCTTTCCGTCGATCGGTGATCGCCAGCCGAGTTTGAGCCAAAGCGGACAAATAAAATCGATTCTTATTTCCGCTCGCCGCGCGCACCATTTCCTCCAACCACTCGATAGCGTCCACCACGAGTGCGTAGCCACAGCACTGGGCTATCTGCGATTTCGACAGCCGATTTGGCTCACGCGCACTTGGATGCCAGCTCGCGAAGCGATCCTTCATGATCCTCGTATCGGGCTCTAGGCTGCGCCCTTTATCGGCTCCAGCTGCGGGATCCGACGATAGATACCGACGGCCATTAGGCCCTGACCGCCGCATTAAATTGGCGAGGGCCTGCAACCCCCGAGATGGTCAGGGTGTTGTGAAAAGATCCCGAACAGAAGGATCAAAATTCATGTTCAGAGTGACTGTCTTAGCGACTTTTGTGATAGCGATCGGTTGTCTTCCGGCGTTTGCACAGGACAAAGCGAAGGAGTGGTGCACCAGCGCGCACATGCAACAGATGCAGTCCACTATCGGCAAGATGACTGACGCTGCGAAGAAAAAAGAAGCCAAAAGCCATCTCACTATGTCCAAGGCCGCCATGAAGGCCAAGGACATGGATGGATGCGTCAAGCATATGGAACAAGCCCACAAGGCGATGGGACTCTGAGGCTCTTTACGCACAGGCGCCGAGAGGTGGTGTGATTTATTTCCGAATGGTCGCGAGAGTGAGTTCGTCGTGCGTGCGTCACTCTTCGATGACTTTCCGCCACGGTAGGTAAGCATGCCGGGCGAGTGGTGGAATGCGCTTCAGCGACTTGGCAGAGAGCATCTTCCGGACACTCTTGAAGTTTTCTCTCGGCGTCAATTGCGCGTGGTAACCATCGCCTCTGTGTGTTCGGTGATGCACGCCATCCAAGCAGCCGTCTGATAGATGATAAGCCCAGTAATAGTCGCTTCCCCGTCGATATTGTGCGGCCTAAGAGATATCTTCGCAGCCGCTCGACATCCGTGCCGAGGAGGAAGCCATGAAGTTCATAGCTGGATTCATTGCTGCGCTCGTCGTGCTGGCCGTCGGCGGACTAATCTACATCTACAGCGGAACTTACAATGTTGCTGCGTCCAAGTCGGATAGTAAGATTATCCGCTGGGTTATGGAGACCGCGAGAGAGAAGTCCATTGAGGCTCGCGCCGACAAGGTCGGCCCGCAACCTCCGCCGAGTCCAGACTCGATCAAGGAAGGTTTCGAGCACTTCGATGGAATGTGCGTCGCGTGCCACGGTGCGCCAGGCATCGAACGTGGTGAAGTTGGCAAAGGATTGAATCCGAAGCCGCCAGATCTCAGCCGCTTGTCAAAAGAGGCAGATCCGCGAGAACTCTTCTGGGTCGTCAAGAACGGAATCAGGATGACTGGCATGCCGTCCTTCGGCGCAACCCACAACGATCGTGCCGTCTGGAACATCGTTGCATTCTTAAAGGAACTTCCCGCAACCACGGCAGAAAAATACCAAGAGATGAGGAAAGAGTTGGCAGCTTCGCGGGGCAGCGATCACGAAGACGACCATGAGCACGGCAACCAATGAAGGTTCGCTCAGAGCTGGCTTACCAGACGGCGAACCGTGGCTGACCACTCTGAAGTCATTTATCGTTCATGTTCGGGTGGTCATCGAGGAAACTACGCCAGCACAGCGTCTTCAGAATGAATCCGTCATTTGCTGCTCGACCACGTCTATCATCAAACTGTCAGCGAACCGCAACGGCGGTGTCGCGAATCGCAGCTAACAGCGTCGCATCGCGCAGTACGGCGCTGAAGCAGACGCGAGACGTTTATGAGCAAGGACGGCCTCCTGACCCGGCGGCGAGCGATCGCCACGATTGGGGCCGCCAGCACGCTTCTGCTGCCAGTTCGCCGCCATCTAGCTGCCGATACGCGCCTTTCCGATATTGCATCAGGGACCGTATTCGAGGACCGCAACGGTGATGCCCGCCGAGCAAAAGGCGCCCGCGGAATCCCCGGCGTCATGGTCTCGAACGGGGTGGACGTAACTCTCACCGACAGCGATGGCCGTTGGTCCATTCCCGTTCAAAGCGGAGACCACATCTTCGTCATAACGCCTTCGCATTGGACGACGGCTGGCCGCGGTCGGAGCTCGTTCTCCTATTTGCATCAGCCCGATGGCACGCCTGTCGCGGCGAAATTGTGCTCGCCTGCAATCGCGCCGACGGGAGCATTGCCGGAGTCGATCGATTTTCCCCTGCTTCGACAACCGCAATCGCAATGCTTTGAAGTTCTGCTGTTTGCCGACACGCAAGCAGCGGATGCGAAAGAACTTGGATACGTGCGGCAAGTTCTTTTGAGTGCCACTCGCGGGACCAATGCCGTCTTCGCCATTCATCACGGCGATGCGATGGCCGACGATCTGGCTCTATTGCCTCAATATCTGAATATTCTCAATGAGACGGGATTGGCGTGGCACCATTGCCCCGGCAATCACGACATGAATCTTGATACGCAGGAGACGCGTTACGCCTTCGAGACCTGGAAACGCTTCATTGGTCCGACGAACTACGCCTTTCAATATGGCGGAGCCACATTCATCCTGCTCAACAACGTCGACTACCTTGGACGCAGCTACACGGAAGAAGGCTGCCATTATCGCGGCCTGTTCGGCGAGAAACAGCTACGCTTCGTCTCCAACGTGCTGCGCCATGTGCCGCCTGATCAACTCATTGCGGTCTCGATGCACATTCCCCTTCAGAGTTTTGATACTCCTGATAGCGCGGCAAACACCGCTGCGGATCGCGGCGCACTCTTGAAACTTCTGGCGACCCGCCCGCATACCGTGAGTTTCTCCGGCCACTCACACACGACCGAGCATCACCATTTTGGACGTGGCGACGGATTCGATCGCAATGTGCCGCATCATCACCAAGTGCTAACCGCTGCATGCGGAAGCTGGTGGAGCGGGCCTCTCGATTCGACCGGAGTGCCGGTCGCCGATAGCCGTGACGGCACCCCAAAAGGATTCCACGTGCTGTCTGTCGATGGGAACCAATATTCGACGCGCTATGCCCCTTTCGGCCCCGTAGCCGATCGGGATATGCGCATTGTTGTCGACAATGCAGGTTCGCAATCCGTAATTTTCGTCGACGTCTTCGATGGCGATCCGCGGACGCGAGTTACTTACGAAATTGAAGGTGAGCCTTCTTCGATCGTCCAACTCAGCCGCAATGGCATTGCTGATCCTTATGTGGTCGAGGAGTTCGCCCGCTATCGACATATGTGCAAGCCTTGGGTCGCCGCCGCGCCGTCATCCCATGTGTGGTCCGGAGTGCTTCCGCATAAACTTACATCCGGCGGCAAAACCCTCATCGTCCGCGTGACAGACAAAAACGAACGGACACTCACTCGCCGCCAGACGGTTTGAAACCGGCATCAGGTCCATGATCAGCCTCAACTCATGCGGAGGCTGAAAATGCTCGGCGTGCTCCGTTCTCCACGCCGGTGTTGCTTGTGAGCAGCTTGTCGAAATAGGCGATGGTGCGCGCGAGACCTTCATTGAGTTGGATCTTGGGTTCCCAGCCGAGCTGCTGGCGTGCGAACCGGATGTCCGGTTGCCGCTGTTTCGGATCGTCCTGCGGCAGCGGTAGGAATATGATCTCCGACCTTGACCCGGTAAGGTCGATGACCCGCTCGGCGAGCTGTCGCATCGAGAACTCGTTCGGATTGCCGAGATTCATCGGTCCTGAGATCTCAGGCGGTGCGGTCATCAGCTGGATGAATCCATCGATGAGGTCGTCGACATAGCAGAACGAGCGCGTTTGCGCGCCATCGCCGTAAATTGTGATCGGCAAGCCCTTTAGCGCCTGGACGATGAAGTTCGATATCACCCGCCCGTCGTTCGGGTGCATTCGCGGCCCGTAGGTGTTGAAGATGCGGGCGACCTTGATCTCGAGACCGTATTGCCGGTTGTAATCGAAGAACAGAGTCTCGGCGCAGCGCTTGCCTTCGTCGTAGCATGAGCGCGGACCGATCGGATTTACGTGGCCCCAGTAAGTTTCCGGCTGCGGATGCAAGTGCGGATCGCCGTAGACCTCGCTCGTCGAGGCCTGGAAGATTCTGCACCGGAGGCGCTTCGCAAGCCCCAGCATATTGATCGCGCCGTGCACACTCGTCTTGGTCGTCTGCACAGCATTGTACTGGTAGTGGATGGGGGAGGCCGGGCAGGCAAGATTGTAGATTTCGTCGACCTCGACATAAAGCGGGAACGTTACGTCGTGCCGCATCAGCTCGAAGTTGGGATGGCCGATCAAGTGCTCGATGTTGCCCTTGGTGCCAGTAAAATAATTGTCCACGCAAAGAACGTCATGCCCGAGATCAAGCAGGCGATCGCACAGGTGCGAGCCGAGAAAGCCCGCCCCGCCCGTCACGAGCACCATCTTGCGTTTTGCAGTGAGGGCCCAGCGAGATCTGTCCGTCATATTCACCTCCATTGCCCTTCACGTTGCAGCATGGCGGGATCAGGTTCCGCCTCTTCGAGTTCGCCGAGCACGCGGCCCCGCTCGATGCGCACTACGCGGTCGATGGGCACATCGTGGTTGAGGCGATGCGTAATCAGAAGGATTGTTTGTCCGCGTCGACGGCGCGCAATGTTTGCAAGGATGGTCGATTCAAGCGTCGCCTCGACCCCGCTTGCGGCCTCATCGAGGATCAGCAACTCGGGGTCTCGCAGCAGGGCCCGAGCAAGGGCGATGCGCTGACGCTGGCCGCTCGATAGATTGAACCCGTTCGTCCCGACCCACGTGTCCAATCCGAGCGGGAGTGCGTTGATGAAGTCGAGAGCGCCGCTGTCGCCGGCAGCGTGCTCGACCGATGCACGGTCTGAATGCGGACGTCCGAACAGGATATTGTCTGCTATCGTCCCTTCGATCAGATCCAGGTCCTGTCCGGCGAGTGCGACTCGCTCAAGCCATTGCTTGCGGTCGATGGATTCGAGGCCGATACCTTCCACGCGGATGATGCCGTGGTCGGGCGCATAGAGCCCGAGCAAGAGGTTGACGATCGAGGTTTTACCGGCGCCGCTCGGCCCCAGGAGGGCGGTGGTTTTTCCTGGCGGGATTTCGAAGCTTACGCCCTCCAAGACTGGCGTTGGCGTGCCGGGTGGCGTGAAAGTAACGTCTTCGATGCGGACGGGCTCGGTCAGGCGTTGGAATGGCGCTCCTCTGTCGCTTGGCGGCGGGCGACGCGTCGCCGTGCGATCGAGCATAGCCGCAACGGCAGCGAGCGGTGCATAGAGGCCCGCGATTTTCTGCCGGTTGTCCTCCAGCTCCCGGACGTGCGGCATCAGCCGATAGAGCAGAGCTATCACAGTAAACGCGGCTGGCTCTGCTGACCCCGATGAGCCGGCTTCGAGGACCAGAACGACGAGAAGCAAGACGTAGCCGATTTCGGTGACATAGCCAGCAAGGGCTTGAGTAGCTTCGGCAGCGACGAGTTCTTTTCTCAGATACGCCGCATTCTGCGCAAACTTCGCCTCCTCGCGTTGCTCGCCTGCGAATGCACGAACGAGGCGCGCGCTGTAGACGGCGACGAGCATGTGTCCGTAAAGTGCATCGATCCTGCGGCGAACGGGAATGCTCAGCCGTGCCGACGAGCGTGCAACGAAATTTCCTGTCACGCCGACGGCCACGCTGCCGAGTACCGCCACTAGCGCCATCCACCAGGCGAGCAGGAAAGCAAACATGCCGAAAACGACGATCATGCACGCATTGATACTGACGCGCGTGATCAAGTAGGCGATATTGGCGACCTGCCAAGCATCGGTGGCCAATGTGTTGATAAGATCGCCTTGGCCGTGCTTGCGGATCTCGCCATAGGGGACATCGAGCAAGCGCGCATGCAGTAGGCGCAGCACGCATTCATTGACACGATTCTTGAAGCGGATGCTTGCAACGGAGTTGGCGTAGCCGAGTGCGGCCTTTCCGATCACGATCGCAATCACCAGAGCGCCGAGCGCAACCCGGTTGTCGCCGGTTACCGCGTGAACGAGATCGGAAAACCGGCGCAAAATTCCGCTCTCCGTCGAGACACCTTGCCCGAGCATATCGAAGCAAAACATCACGATGACGCTGACGGCCGCGGCGTCGACTAAGGCCGCAATAAAACCAAGGACGACAATGGCGTGTGCCGGTGCCCAAGAAATGTTGCACCGACGCGCAACGACTCGAAACTCTTCGAGTGCCGACGGTCCGGCTTTTCGCTGGGTGAAGCCGAAGATGTTGATCGGTCGCTCCTGATCAGGCTGGAATGACGCCGATGGGAAATGTCGCCGCCGACGGACGTTTGCCGCTTTTTACCTGAGAGATGCCTCCAAGCCGGCGGAGCACCACGCTGCTGGCCCGAAACGGAATTGAAAATGCGAGCACGACAGCCTGCCAATAATCCTGCCGGAACAGCACCGAGAACAGGCTTATCGCAGCTCCGAGCTTACGTTCGCCAAGTGCGCGGAAGACCATCCATCTCATAAAGGCCACGCGCCCGGCGTGGAGATCCTTGGTCAACTCGGGATGGGCGCGGGAGAACTCCTCCAGCACGAGGTCGTTGGAGCGGCACATCTGCTTCACATCGCCGGACATGCTGTTGGCGAGTACGCGGTACCCGGTGAGGAATGCTGGTACGACCAGCACCTTGCCCTGCACCGCAAGCGACAGATAGAGCTTGTAATCCTCGCAGCCCTGGCCACCTCGTTCCTTCAGCGTTGCATCGTATCCGCCGGCGGCTTGGATTGCGCTTTTGCGCATCAGTGCCGCGCTGCCATTGCCGACCAGATTGCGCCGGCACATTGCGCGCAGCACGTCGCCGCTCGGTGCGCTCGCATGACCATAAGTCAGAATGCGGCTGGCCGCGTCGATGCGCGCATGCCAGGAGTAAACCATTGTCACTGCGGCACCCCCTTCGAGCATGGCCGAGACCTGCAGCCGGATTTTATCGGGTGCCCAGAGATCATCCGCATCGATTGGGGCAATCAGCTCGCTCCGCGCAGCGCCGATGCCGGTATTTCTCGCCGCCGCCACACCGCCATTGCGTTGGCGAATGATGCTAATACGGGGATCTGCCGCTGAATGGCGCGCGGCAATGTCTATCGACTCGTCGGTCGATCCATCGTCGATGATCAGGATTTCGAGGTTGCGATAAGTTTGTGTGCGGACGCTGCACAGCGTCTCATCAATGCTGGCCGCCGCATTGTATACAGGGATTACAACCGAGACGAGCGGTTCACCCCGAGATGAATCGATTTCAATATCGTGCGTGTTGCCGCGCCCTTGCTCAGTATGCATACACGCCCCTCCAAAACTCGATCCACCAACAGCCGACGTCACTACAAGTTCCCTCACGAGGGTCGGTCTCCGCCGTGGATAGGCGCAGAAATTGTTTCGACGACCGCGCAAATGCTGCCGCCATATTTTTTTGAACATGAGATGCGTACACGTCGCATATCGTCGGCGGGAAACGGTCAAGTTCTTCGCGCGTCATTCTTCGGGCCGACACGCCAAAATAGTTTCTGCTGATTGTGGCGGTTCGATTGGTGTTCGAGGAAAGCAGGAGTGATAAGTCGCGCGATATGCAGGGCTCCGTGCTAATTACCGGTGGGGCTGGCTACATCGGCTCACACATCTGCAAGGCCCTTGTTAGGGCCGGATATCGGCCGATCACCTACGATAACTTAGTGCATGGCCATCAGTGGGCTGTCAGATGGGGACCGTTGGAAACGGGCGACGTTCTCGACAAAACGAAACTCGCCCATGTATTCGACCGCTACCGGCCTCTTGCCGTCGTTCATTGTGCGGCATTCGCCTATGTCGGCGAATCCATGAGCAACCCGGAAAAATATTATCAGAATAATGTCGCGGGCAGCCTGTCACTGCTGCAGGTCGCTCGTCGCGATCTCACTCCGATCGTGTTCTCGAGCTCTTGCGCAACATATGGCATTCCGGACCGGCTGCCGATCACGGAGCGCACCCCGCAGCAGCCGATCAACCCTTATGGCGCGACGAAGCTGATGGTCGAGCGCATGATCGCGGATTTCGGTCAGGCCTATAGGTTGCCATTCGCAACATTGAGGTACTTCAATGTCGGCGGCGCCGATGCCGATGGAGAAATCGGCGAGGACCACACGCCCGAAACGCACCTGATCCCGCTCGTCATCGACGCGGCCTCGGGACGCGGGCCTCCGATCACTATCTTCGGAACCGATTACGACACGCCGGATGGCACCTGCATCCGCGACTATATCCATGTCTCGGATCTGGCGGACGCACACGTTCGCGCCGTGCAACGCCTGTTGGCGGGCGGCTCGTCTGATGCCTTCAACCTTGGGATCGGAAGGGGCTTTTCGGTGCGTGAGGTCGTGGCGTCAGTGGAGCGCGTCACCGGCCGGATGGTGCCGGTGATAATGAGTTCGCGTCGCCCAGGAGATCCGCCAGCGCTCGTCAGCGATGCCGCGAAAGCGCGCAAGGAGCTGGGTTGGAAAGCTGCATATGACGAACTCGATGCCCTCATCCGAACGGCCTGGACGTGGCATCAGACGCATTTTTCCAGCGATCGGGAAACTCCAATCGTCGTCGCGAAGTCACGGCGCACATAGAGTTCGACGCCATGTCTGCGCTGTGGACAACTGGCTTCGAGATCGCGTTCGTATCTTTCTTTGATTAGTCTTTTAGTGTTAGTCCTTGCGGCATCATTCAAGCTCTCAGCCGGATGGGGCGCCTGCTTCCATGACTATCGAAGGTTCCCGTAGCTGCGCATGGAAGAAATCTTGGATCGTTGTCAATACCCAGGCAAATCGCGAGTTCGTTGCAGCGGGCCATCTCGAAAATCAAGACTACGAAGTCTACGCGCCCGTCATTCGAAAGCAGACACGACACGCGCGCCGCAGCCGAGAGGTCCTGGCGCCGCTTTTCCCGGGCTATCTATTCGTGCGGTGGCAAACTTTCGATATGCGTTGGCGCCCCATCCTTTCAACGGTTGGCGTCCGGGCAATCGTGCGCAAGGGCGATGAACCCAATCCGCTTGACGAGGCGATCGTCGAGGCGCTGAAGGCTCGAGAAAAAAACGGCGTCGTCACGCGCTCGGCTTCCCCTCGGGAGGTTGGACAGACTGTGCGATTAGCGCGCGGCTCGTTCGATGGCATCGCGGCGGAGATTATCGAGTTGTGCGATAGGGACCGCCTTGTTGTGCTGATGACGCTATTGAATCGCCCTGTCAGGGTGACGGTGTTGGAAGATCAACTTTCGGCTTTCTAACAATGGCGGGTGATCGACGGTCCCTCGCGTAATTCATAAGACACGAATATCAGAATTTAGTTTTTATCCGGATTGAGATGCGGTGTTGATGCCGCGGGCGCATAGGCTATTTGGCTTGTTGAGATTGCGCAGAGAATCCTCGTCCAAGCGCTGATCGCCAGCGATTTCGTGTAGAACTTTTCACAAGATGTCCGCGCATGTGCACCCATGTTGTGCACGCGCTGTGGGTCGCGGGCTAATGTTCGCACGGCATCCGCGAGTGCGGTGCTATCGCCGTCCGCGATAGAGAGCCCGCAGGTATGACGCTCGGTCAGCCTGGCGATTTCTCCGTCACGCGATCCGATGAAAAGAATTGGCCGTCCTGCGGCAGCAGCGCCATAGAATTTGCTTGGAACGATCAAGCCCTCGAGTTCGGGTCTCAGGGTCACGATATGAACGTCGGCGGCAGACAGACTTTGCGAGAGCAACTGTCGAGGCTGGTAGGGCCGAAACACCACCGATCTCAATCCGCGATTAATTGTTTCCTCTCGCATGCATTCGAATGCATAACCGCCGCCGATAAAGAGCCATTTTATCGACAACTCGCCCAGGCCGACGTGCTCTCGTTCTATCGTGTCGATTGCCGCAAGCACCGTTTCAAATTCGTGTGCTCGTCCAAGATTTCCGGAATAACCGACGACGAAATGGTTCGCCAAATCCCATTCGGTTCGTAGCGGATTATCGATGCACGCAATCGGGACAAGAGATTCGCAGTCGGCCCAATTGGGTAGTACGCTTATCCGTGAACGTGGAATGCCTGCTCGCAGCAGACGTTCCGCCATCAGCTCGCCGATGGTAACGTTCATGTCTGCGTATTGTAATGAGCGGTTCCGCAGTCGGCGAAGGTAGGAGAAAACCAAACGACTGAGCATTCCTCCAGTAAAGAGCGCTTCTGCGACCTCGGGAAATAGGTCTTGCAGCCAATTGACCAGACGCGCACCGCGAAGCTTTGCGATCGAGGTAGCAAGGATCGACAGCATTGGAGGATCGGTCATCGCGACAATGATGTCGCCTCGCGTCGCGATACAAAGCACGGCCCACGCAGCGCTGATATGGAATGTCAGGTAATCGATTGCTCTGAGCTTCAGACGTGAGCGACCGAAACGCGTTGTCCAGATACGGTGAATATCGACTCCGCCGATAGATTCTTGCGGCGTGAGATTTTTGTCGGAGCCATCATAGTTCAACCGGCTCGCGATTACCGTTACCTGCATGCCGCCTTCAGCAAGGCCGAACGCAAGGTCCGATAGAATTTGGCTGGTTGCCGAATGATCGGGATGGAAAAAGCGATTTATCAAGATCGTGCGCAAAGTTGTTTTGCGTTACCTATTTTTCGAAACGTTGCTGTGTATGGGGGTCTTACGGCGCGGGAAAGAGCGCAGAGCTTCGTCGGGTTATGCGGTAGGCGACGAGGCCGATCCATTCCTTGACGGCGAGATCGGCACGCTGCAATCCGGCTGCGACGCTTCCGGGAGGCCGAAGCAGATCTCCTGCGTCGCGTGTGCGGAAGTCGACCGGAAACGGAATGGCGTTGAAACCTGCTTGCTGGAACGCGCCGACGGAACGGGGCATATGATATGCCGACGTCACGAGAAGCCAGTGGTCTTGCGGCGTTGGATTGAGCATTCTGTGTGTAAAGACTGCGTTCTCATAAGTATCGCGAGACGCGTTCTCGATGATGATGCGCTCCGGTGAAATTCCGACATCCACGAAATACCGTCGGACGGCGAACCCTGCATCGGGGCCTCCGAATAATGCGCCAACGCCGCCGGCAAATATGATCTTCGTATTGGGCAGCAAGCGGGCGATGCGAACGGTTTCCGTCAGCCGCTCGGCCGCTTCGTTGACCGCAAGGCCGCCGCGGCCGGATGTGACCCAGCCATCCTCGAAGCCCCCGAGAACAATGATGCCCGTCACGCTGCCCGCTGGAAGCGCGGGCTGATGCGTTCCGAACCGCTCCTCCAACGGTAGGATGAGCGCGTTTCCCAGAGGCAGGAAGCCAGCGATGACGATCCAGCCAAGGCCTCCGGCGATCAGCCATCGTGCTGCCAACGGCCGAGATCGATAAATGACGAGACCCGCGGCGAGGAGAAAGACGGCGAGATTCGATGGCTGCGAGAGAAAGAAGAGAACCTTCGAGGCAACATGAAACATGCGGCAACTTCAATACTCTCTGTACTGCGCTTTGTCGCGACCGATGATCGATCCGCGTGCAAGAAAGCGCCGTACCAGACCAGTCTGAGCTTCAAAGCATAGATAGAATAGCAGCGATCCTCCGAATACCAGACAACCTCGCACGCAGAAAGCGGCGAACGAAGCTCGGGAAAGCTCAGTCGCCCTTGGCAGCCAAATATCGAGGGCGCAATTGATGGGATAGTGGATGAGATAAAGCGAATACGACATGCGGCTAAGGTACAGAACAGGCTTGCAAATAGGTTTTAGAACGCCGCTTAATTTCGAGCTGCAGAGAAACGGCAACGCGAGGCAAACACCGATTGAAACCAACATTTCCGAGATCCATGCCGGCATAACCACGATGTTCGTGAATGATCGGCTTGGCGCATCAGCTTCGTAAATCGCGCAGCCGATGAGGAAGGAAAGTAATCCCACGAGGGCGATGGCGCCTTTGTGACGCCACGAAAGAGCGAAGATAGAAGCCGCTCCGAGGCACCAGAACAGCAGATACAAAATTCTAGCGTTGGCTAGGATCGCGATCGCGCACAACAAGGCTACTGAGGCAGTCACGTTGATTCCGCGCTTCGACAGACTATATGCGGCGGCACCCGCGAACACGTAGAACCAGATTTCGGAGGCAAGCGACCAGAGCGGCGCGTTGATGGTGAGCGTCGCTCCGAAGACCTCGTTCAAACCGACGATATTCAATCCAACCTGCAACCAATCGGGTTTGCTATTTAATGCAAGCGATCCGATGACAACGGTGAGGATGCACGCCGGAATCAGTGGGATGAATATTCTCGTCGCGCGATCGATCGCGTAGGCCCTAGCGTCAAACTGTTTTTGAAGTGCGCGATTGATTGCCGAGCCCCCAACGAGAAAGCCGCTCAGAACGAAGAAGACCAAAACGGCTTCGTGGCCCATGCGGGTCAATGCAAAAAACGTCGCTACAGCTGTTGTCTTCTGAGATGCAGGCAGTGCGCCAAACTCGACGAATGCAGCGCCACGGACGTGACAAAAGAATACCGCCAGAGCGGCTGCGCCGCGTAGGAGGTCTAACGCGAGATATTTCTCACGCAGCATCGCTTGTGCGGGCTCATGGGCAGATCGGAGCGGCGGGGAAAAATTCATCCCCGGTCGGTTGCGATTGTCGCCGGTGATGGTCGCGCCTTGATTTTGACGGCCGGAGATCCCGAATAGATCGACCAAGGTGCAAGATGGTTTGTCGCAACGCTTCCAAGAGATAGAACGCTGCCTTCGCCGATAGTGACTCCAGGCCCGATGATGCTATGTGCGGCAATCCAGGCGTGGGCTCCGAGGTGAATGGGGCGAACGATCAAGTCGAAGCCGGGCTTTGCCCAGTCGTGACTTCCGGTGCAGAGATAAGCACCTTGCGATATGCAGCAGTGCGATCCGATTTCCACTTCGTCCAGATTGTCGATCCAGACATCCTCGCCGATCCAGCTGTAGTCGCCGACGGTGAGCCTCCAAGGAAATTTCACGTGCACGCGCGGCTTGATGTCGACCTCACGCCCGATGTGCGCACCAAATAGACGCAATAGCCAACGGCGGTGCGCCGCTCCGGGTATTGACGAGCTGACGAAAAGGCATTGGGCAATCAGCCAAAGCGCTTCGATCCATTTCGGACGTCCGCGCGCAAATGATTGGCTGTCGTAAGTATCGAGGCGCATCGGAAGAAACGGCGTGCTCATAGCATGCGGATCGTCGGAGGACGCTCGGCGCCGTTCACCAGCCAGTCGTAGACGGCCAGAAGCGCTCGAGCCACGTTGTTCCAGCCAAATTTGTTTTCAACCAATCGTCGGCCATTGCGACCCATCTGCCGCAATTCAGTCGGATCTTTATTCAGGAAGTTTCCGAGGTCATGAGCCATGTCGCGCGGCTCCAGCGAGAGACGCGTGGCTGCCGATGCCTCGAAGCCTTCAGGCAGATTGCACGCATCCGTTTTAAGTACAGGCAATTCGTAAGACCAAGCTTCGAGCACGGCCATCGGCAGACCTTCGCTAAGAGAAGGCGATACAAACGCGTGTGCGTGTCGCATCGCCCTTTCTTTTTCGCGGCCGAAGAGTGGCCCTATGAGATGAATGCGGTTGCTGAGTTTCCTCTCTCTAATGGCGCATTCGAGCGTCTGCTGGTAGCCGCCCTGATCCCACCCCGCGATAGCCAGATGCCAGTTTTTGGCTTCTGAATCGTGAGGCCATGCATCGATCAGGGCGGTTAAATTCTTTTTGGGATGCAGTCTTCCGAGAAACAGCATTACGTAGGCGCTGGCTGGAATTAGACCATGCCAAGGTGCGATCCCGCGATCGTCGGTAATTTTCGGGAGTGTTACTCCGTTTGGGATGACGCATATGTGATTGGTGAAGCCGACGCTCCGAATGGCCTGTGCCTCGGCTTCGCAAAGTGCGTGCAGGCAGCTCGCGCCGTGCAGATGTGCGTTCTCGTAGAGGCGCGCGGCAATTTCTTTTTTCCATCGCGAGTGGCGTATCGCCCAGGCGTCGAGCATGCCGTGGGGGGACACGACATATGGGCGGCGTGTTTGCGATGACCAGAGGGATACGGCGCGCGATGGATATGTCCATATGCCATGCGTGTGGACGATCGAAGCATTGATATCGCACAGACGCGAGAGTGCGCTTGGTGCATATCCGACGGCGGAAGGGCCACGCACGCTGAGTGCCGAGACTGGAGCGCCGTTCCAATCGGCGGCGTCGCAGTGCCATTGAGGATCGTGCAGCCCGATTACGTGGACGTCGATATCTGTCGAAAGCAGATGCCGAGACAGTGCTTCGACGGCCGCCGATACGCCACCGCCGGCGCGCGACAGATAAGATGTTACGAACGCGACCTTCATTCTGGTTGGATTGTGTGTGGCCCGCGCATGGACGCTCGATATGATACTGCTGCGGCCATCGCGGCAGCAGCACGCGACTTCTTATGCGAGCCGGAGGAATAGGCGGCCGCAGCTGCCTCGATCAGGCCAGAAGAAAACCTGTCCAAGTCCCAGTCACGAATGATGCGGCGGCTCGCGGCGCCCATCGCTCGGCGGCTTTCAGTGGTTGCAATCTTGCCAAACAGCGTCGCGAGTTGCGCGGTATTTCTAGGATCAAAGACATGGCCGTTGATGCCTTCTTGAACGAGATCTGGATGGCATCCCACGTTCTTTGACACCAAGACGGGCAGGCCTGCAGCCATCGCTTCATTGACAACAAGACCCCACGTTTCGGCCAGACTTGGGAAAACAAGTGCGCCCGCGGATGTGTAGAGCGAAGGCAATTCATCGTAGGTTTTTCGTCCAATCAGATGCACGTGGTCGGGCAGAGATAGCTCCGCTATGCGATGTGCGATTGGTGCGCCGAGGGGACCATCACCAGCGATAAGCAGGGGCCATACCGTCGCCGTCGTCATGTCCCGATAGCGTTTGAAGGCATCGATCAGAAATAGGAGATTCTTTCCTTCGACGAGGCGTGAGCAACACAGGAAGTGAGGTTGATCCAGCTCATCATGCGTCGACGGCGCGAGTAAATGTCGGCCTTGCTTGTCGCTGGGCGCGAAATGGCGATTATCGACGACATCGTAGCCGATAGAAATTTGGCATCTCGGAAAGCCGAGTCCGGTAAGATATTCAACCTGGGGCGTTCCTGCGACAAATGCCGTATGAAAGAGAGACAAAACGCGGCGCTTCAAGGCTTCGCGGATTGGATTTCGCCGTCCGTTCAGGGCATGAGAGTCGCTCATAAGAACCGTGGGAATTCCAAGTCCTTGGCACAGGCACGCTGCCGACAATGCCAGAGGTTCGGAGTACCCAGGTATGGCGACGACGTCGGGGGAAAAGCTTTTTAGCCAGCCTGTCAGCGCTTCCAGGCTGCGCTTACGCTCCTCTCCGCGCTTCGAGAGAGAAATGACGCCGGCCGCGTGCTTTTGATGCGTAACATTCCAATCGTACTCGCCGTCGAAATCCGAAAATTCGAGCGCAAGAACTGATGCGCTGCGCCGAAGAGCATGAAGACGGGCCAGATGATAAGGGCCGTAGCTGCGGAACAGCAACGCAATGCGCATGGAGCTGAGAGGAATTTGCACGGATGCCGCTATACGGGCCGCTGCCGACAGGTACGACTTACCGCGGGTACTTGGCGCGTCATGATGCGAAGAATGACAAGGGCCGGAAGGCCGAAAAGCAGCGCTCTGAACATCCAGGCTTCGATTGTTTGCGTAAGCAAGTAAATCGAGAGCGCTGCGAGCAATACGTAGGCCGGCTGCACGCGCGGGTCGCTGCGGCTGAGGCTCCAAAGTCTGCCGTAGAGCCAGCCCACCGCAAACATTGCAAATGGCGCCAGTATTCCGAACTCCAGCCAGAAATCACCAACAACGCTTGGAGCTGCGCCGACCGCGATATCCCATCCCGTGATCGTCGCGATACGATCGACTGGGATACCGGCGCCTTGCGTCAGATCGATATTCAATCCCAATGCCGAAACGACGTCGGCATATTTCGTCGGCCATAGAGAATGAGGAATGATTCTGGCGCCCATGTGCGCGAGGATGCGCAATCCACTGAACGTGTCGCCGGTTTCCTCGACGTATCGCACAATCGCCGAGCTGAAAAGATATTCATTGCCGGACCAGTTCTCCAGCATCATAGAAACGGAGCCGTCGAGCTTCTTGTCGGAGCCTAGGTAGATGGCGTCGCGATTGGCAACCAACCAGAGGAGCAGCAGGCCGATGGCAAGCGCTCCGGTCGCCGCGAGCGCGAATGGAATGCGAGGTCGAAAGACAAGAATATAACTGCCTGCGATGCCAGCCAACGCCAGGAACGTCGGCCCGCGCCTTGCTCCAAGAAGACCCTGAACGAGCAGCGGAAATATGAAGATCAGGACGAGCATCCAATGTCTTGGTTTCATTCCGCCATGGCGTCGCGCCAGGATGACGAGAGGCGTTGCGACAAATCCAAATTGGGCGGCTTCGCGAATGTAGCCGCTGTCATCCCAGCCGCCGCCGTAAGCATGTCCGTAAGCGGCATCGAATCCGCCGACATTTATGATTCCGACAATCCATGCTAGCGATCCGAGTAGGCCGAATGCGATGCCGACGGCGAGAATGGTGTTGGGATTTTGTTGAACGATCGGTACCGATGCTTTGCGCGCGTAGCGGGCGCCTCGCCAAATGCCGCCCACGAGCGCGAGGCACATGACGTCTGCAATGATCTGGAACTTGGATAATTCATCCCAGTAGCCGGCGCGTGACAGGAACTCGAACTCGTCAGTCGTCAATCCGTATAGGGGCAGCCCGACATAAAGAAACACCAATTGCGGGACGCAATAGATTGTTGGATGGAAGACATCGTGCCACCGCATCCAGTCGCGAAATACTGCCCAGGCTCCGAATGCGGCGAGCAGACAGGCGAGTCCGTAAAACACCCTTATCCGATTAGGCCGTTCGAGGTGCGCTGGCTGGAGATTTCATCGGTGTTGCTCCGGGCCAAAGGGTTCGAGTTTCGAGAATGCTCGTATCAATCGCTCGCCATATCGTTCCCAGGTGTGCTCGTGTGCGCGGGCTCTTGCGCTCAGAGACATGCGCGAACGCAGGTCGGGATTGGTGACGATTTTCTCGATCGCGTTTGCGAGAGCCACCGGATTGCGAATCGGAACAATGAAGCCGTCCACGCCGTCGCGTACGACCGAGCCGCAATTCGGGGTCGTGATTACGGGGACCCCGCAAGCGAGCGCCTCTAGATGAGACAGGGCGAAGCCATCCGACAAGGTCGGGAGGACAAAGACATCAGCTGCAAGAAATTCACTTTGAACCGAAGATCTGGGAACCTGCCCAATGTATTCCGGTCCTTCGAATAGGGGATCGCGTCTTTGATGTTTTGTGACGGGTCCGACAGCGCGGATATCGCACAAGACTTTACGCTCTGCGAGAATCCGTGCAGCTGCCGCTAAATAGTGGCTGCCCTTGAGTAAACCCACCGTGCCGACAAATAGGACGCGGCCAGGCACACGATGTGGCTCGGCGTCAAGCCAGCTTTCGTCAACGCCATAAGGTACGATCTCCACTTTGGCTGGATCGGCTCCGAGTGCGATGACCGAGCGATAGACAAAATCGGAGGGCACGAGAATCAAGTCGGCGATCTTGTACTTGCGGCGATCACGCTTGCGGCCCGCTTCGATTCTCTCGAGAGACGGAATGCTCCAGGGAGCCTCGGGGAAACGCTGATGCTCCTCCGCGAGGTGTAGACCAATATCCGGATTTAGCATGGCCTCGTGAACGATACGATAGCCGAGCGCCTTGGCTTCTTCGCAGAGATCCAGATCGTCGTTGACGATGACTGTGTAAATGGCATTGGCCCCGCCCAGTTGGTCGGCGCGAGCGCATTTCAAAAGCGCTTTCGAGGTAGATGCGCTTGTTGTTTTCAAGCCGAGCCTTCTACCAATATGGGCGGCGATGATGGAGCCGCGTACCTGTCGTATCTTTGTTGGGGAAAGATCCGGTGGGAGAGTTCGGCCGAGCATGCGGCGCACTGGTGTGGGG
This sequence comes from Hyphomicrobium sp., assembly GCA_035547255.1. Classification (GTDB taxonomy): domain Bacteria; phylum Pseudomonadota; class Alphaproteobacteria; order Rhizobiales; family Hyphomicrobiaceae; genus Hyphomicrobium_B. Next base: position 11,727 of record DASZVX010000073.1, on the reverse strand, counting down.
CGGAGGCGGGTAGGCCACACGCATTTTAGGAGGCGGAGTGGTCCGACATCCGCGCAATAATCGGTATAGAAGCGCTGAAGCATTCCGGCACGCTCGAGTATTGCCGGCACGGCGTAGTGCAGGCGAGCGCCGGGCTGCAGGACAGCGAATCTCAATGCGTTCGTTTCAGGCATTTGCTGCATGCAAGCGGGCGTAGGAATAAGCTGGCGATCCGGACCAGATCGCAATCAGCTTCTCCACCGCGGCACTCCAAGTGAACGTACTGGTGCGTTCGAGAATGTGTGCACGGAGCGCAGCGTAGCGATCGGGGTCATGCACGTAACCCTCGACGATGTCGGCAACGTCGCCGGCCGTAGCTTCTGGTGCAAATAAATGTCCGCACCCATCCGGTACGGTGTCGGGTATTCCCCCGATATTTCGCGCAAGAACGGGAATGCCGGCACATAAGCTTTCGCGATTTGAAATTCCGAACGCCTCGGCGGAAGAGAAAAGGCAAGTGAAATGACAGGCCCGGATAAAATCGAGGAAGCGTAGTGGCTCCGCATGTTTGTCGATGTATCCGATTGTCCGTAGTAAGCTGTGGTGAGGTCCGTGCTCGGGCGCGAATCCGGCAGCAACAACTTCAACATTGATGCCGCGCGCGTGGAGAAGATCGGCGATCTCAAGAACGAACAACAGATTCTTTCGCCTCCAATCCTTGCCGAGAAAACCGAGCCGTACGGGAGAAAGCGCTTCCGAGCGAATCCCGGATAGATTGCTGGGAATTTCATCGTCGGTGTTTGAACCTCCAGGGACCACATGGACCTTGTTCGGACTGATACCATAGCGCTCTACAACCGAGCGTGCAGCCCAGGCACTCATGCAGACGATGTGTTTTGCCACCGAATATTGGTCCTTCTCGCGCGCCATCGCGTCAGCCATCATGTGCCGGCCGACCGTGTGATTTTCCGCGAGGCCATACTCCTCGAAGTTCTGGGCGAGTGTCGCATCGATGTAGTAACTCACCGCGGCGTGGTAGGGCGCCGGCGGAAAGAGAGGAAAATGACTGATGATCTCCATGTTGGCGCCGGTCGGATGACCTTGAATCAGCAGGCGACGTAAAAAGTCATCACTGTACTGAAAACCTCCGTATTCGCCACGACGTAGTCGATGCCAGGCATTCCATGTCAATCGATGGATGCGCAGTCGGTGCGGATCAAGACGCCAGCCGGCGTCGAGAAAGCCCCTACGTCGGGCTGCATTGAGAAGATGGAACGGCGTGCCGCTCCAGGTTCTGGGCGACGCAGCGTCGCCGATGCAAGTCAGAATGCGCATTCGGAGAGACGGTACAGTGATTGCGGAACGCCGAATAGGTGGGCTTCCCAGCGGTGCGCGCAGCTCTCGATACTGTATTCGCTGCGGACGCGCTGCAATGCCTTCTGTGCGAGACGCTTTCTCAATTCGGGAGAGCCGAGCAGATTGTTCAGTGCAGAGGCCATGGCAATTTCATCGGAAGACGGGACGAGCAGACCTGCTTCACCGTCTGCCAGAACTTCTCGACAGGCAGCAACATCACTTGCCACAATCGGGATGCCTGCTGCCATGGCTTCGATCAGTGCGATGCCGAAACCTTCGTCGCGCGTCGTGCTGAATGCGAATACATCGACCTGTCCGAGGAGATTTCCGATATCGACGCGATTCCCGAGAAATCTTGTTGAGTCTGATATGCCGAGCATGCGCGCTTGTGCATCGAGGCGCGCGCGCAAGGGGCCGTCGCCGATGATCCAAAGTTCCGCGTCTGGCTTGTCGCGCTTCACCACTGCAAAGGCCCGCAGAAGCGTCGCGTGATCCTTGATCGCATCCAATCTCGATACCATTGCGATTGTCGGCCGGAGGTTGGCTCGTGATACGCGTGCGCGCTCCGCTGTTGCTGCAATATCGGCGATACCGATTGCATTCGGCAGTATTGTCGACCGTCCTGGCAGTCCAACGCCGAGCCGCTCGAACTCCTGCTCTACGGCTTTAGAGCACGAAAGAATTGGGCATCGTATGAAGCGCGATGCCGCCACAATCGCGGAAAATCGCAATCGTGCAGAGGCGTTCTGCGGGGGTGGATTTCCCGCCCAGGCACTTGCCGAGCGAATGCCCGTGCTTCGTGCTGCGGCGGCAACCAAGAGATGCGGAACGCCAAAACAATGGATGAGAATCGCGTCGGGTCGTGTCAGCGCGATTTGCTTTCGGATCCAGGCCCATTGAGCTAAATAGGTTCGCCGCTTGCTTGGCGCGACGCTCACGTTGCCTTGCGTGACATCGTGGAAATTTTGTTCCAGACACCGCGTCGAAGACGACCATGCGAGCACATGCTGCTCGAAACGGCCTCGCCAATAGCGGGCTAGGCGCAGGCACATCATCTCTGTCCCGCCAGTTCCGAAACCGGAAATGACGTGCATGATTTTCTTCAACTGGCGAATCCCAGTTTTTGTTCGGCTTCGCAAGACGGCGTCTTGTTGTCAGGCAGGCCAAGTAGTGCTGCATACCGGCGAGCCATATCAGTGACGGAGAACGCGCGGAACACTTTTTCCCGAGCGAGCTGAGTGCGGGCATCGGCACTGTCCCCGTCGGCAATAATTGCGTCGATGGCATCGGCCAGCGCGAGCGGATCGGCGGGCGTGACGAGAGTGCCTAAACGGCCGTTATCCAAAACCTCGCGGCAAGCGCCGACATCGCTCGCGACAACCGGAACACTGGCAGCCATTGCCTCGATCAGTGCAATGCCGAGGCCTTCGTCGGGCGTCGTGGAAAAGGCGAACAGGTGGATTTTTCCGACCAATTCGGCAACGTCTTTGCGCATGCCAAGAAATTCGACAATGTCGGTCACGTCTTCGGTTTCGACCAGTCGCTCGAACTCCTGGCGTCGGCTGCCTTCGCCGACGAGCCAGACACGGATGTTTCGCGCACGTGTTTTGAGTATGTGCGCCGCCCGGATCAATGTCGGTTGATCCTTGTGGTTCTCCAATCGTGCGACCATGCCGATGATAAACGGTATCTCGCCGGATTGATGCGGAGGTTTATGGCGGGCTCGATCGAAGGCGGCTATCGGCAACCCGTTGTAGATGACGGTGGTTTCCGTTTCTTTCATTCTAAAGTGGCGAACGGTCCCCGAGCGCACATAATGGCTGCAGCAGACCAAGCTGTCGGTAAATGGGCGCCCGAGCCGGACCAGAAGCCGAAATTTGCGGAACGCGCTTCCGGTGTTCACGTTCGGATGGTTGCCGACATGCGCGATCACGCGATGTACGCCAGCGAGCCGAGCACCGATTGCCATGAAGGTGTGCCAGCCAAGCGGCATCGAAAGTACCGCGATAGGACGATACGTGCGGGCAATTTTGAAAATTTGCCAGGTTAGCGCGAGATATCGCGCATGCCCGTGATCCGGAAGTTGGAGCGTAATACGTTCCAGTCCGAGCGCATCGAAATCCGCATCCAGATCGTCAGGTTCCTTCTGCAATACGATGATGATGGGCTGGATGCCCTCCGCGGTCCATTCGCGGCTCAATTCAAGAGCCAATCGCGGCGTGCCTTCCGCTGCTAGCGACATCAACGCGATTAGGACGCAATTTCTGCGCGCTGCGAACACTCGTTAGCCCTTCGCGAGGAAACCTAAGCGGAAGTTCGAAGTCACATCCTGTCCTTAAGCTGAGATTGCGAGACGCGAGACCGCTTCCGAGCGGCCGGCGCGCATCCAGGCGTCGAAGGCGCGATATCGGCGTCGAAGGCCGCGATAACCCATGGATGCCAGAGGTTCGAGGAAGTCTTTGGCGTTTCGCCCGCGTTTCTCCAGCATCTGCCAGTGAACTTCGAGCTGCAATGCTGGCTTCAGCTGTTCGATGGCAGCGAGCGAAGAGCAAAGAATCTCATGCTCGAATGATTCCACGTCGATCTTCATGATGTCCGGTTGCCAATCATTGCTGCTCAGGAGATCGGATAATGTCGTTACGGGGACATCGATCTCGGCTGCCTTGAAGGTTTTTGCCGCGTGCTCGTGGAGACGATTGCTGACGGGCATGATGAGCCGCCCAGACATGTCGGATATAGCCATAGCTTTTATTTTCCAATCGATGTGTGGCGCCGTATTCAATACGACCGCGCGTTCGAGTAGCGGAAGAACTTGTGAATCCGGCTCGATCGAAAGGATGTGACACGGATGCGATCTCGATCTGGCAAAAAGTGCGGACATGAATCCAGTTTGTGCGCCGATGTCGATGAGCGCCTTGCGATCTCTCGAAAGCTCGAGGAATTCTTTAGCCTCCGTGGAGGATTCGTTGATCTCGATGCCATGATACTGCCAGTTTAGATAGGCGGTGACGCTTTCCGGTGGAAAGACTTTGAGTTCGCTTTTGACATAAAGCGGGAGACCTGGCGTCCGACGACGTATGCGCAGGGCTTCGCTTCTGTCTAATCGCCAGTAACTTGGAATGCGTTTGACGAAGCCGAGCGTCTGCCACACTGCGAATGGCATCGCCATACGGGCGGCTGTTCGAAGCGTTGGGTGTGAGGTCATCTGCAGAAATCTCTTTCTTTTTTGAAAATTATCTATCGGTCTCGTTTCGTTGTGGTGCATAGGCGGAAAGTCGCCCAACATGTCGACGTCGGTATCCATTGGCTTGTGTGGATGCGAGATCTGTCACGTTGTGGACGTTTGCTGGGCGAGCGCTCTAAAGATCTTATATCTTCTCGCGATCAATTCTCTCGCGACATCGAGATATCCTTCGACCATCTCGTCTGTCGAAAAGCGTTTTTCAGCTTCCTTACGGCAAAGTTGCCGGGGGATTTCGCTGATACGCGCGACGGCATGTGCCATCTCGTCCTCATTGCAGGCGAGGAAGCCGGTTACACCATCGCGAATAAGTTCCGGCATGCATCCCCTGCGTGTCGTTATCACGGGCGTGCCGCAGGCGAGCGATTCCATGATGACATTCGCGCAGGGCTCATCCCATTGGATCGGTGCGAGTAGGGCATCGGCTGCTGCGAGAAACTCGAACTTTCGCTCGTCACCGATCTCACCGATCCATTCGATGTTGCCGCCAAGCCGCGGTCTTATCTCTCGCTCGAAGAATGCACGGCCGCCCCTCTCGTCGGAGATGTTGCCTGCGATCTTGAGCGGAAGGCCGGCACGCTTCGCGACGCGAATTGCGATATCGGCGCCCTTGTTTGCGGTCATGCGGCCGATGAAGGCGAGATAGTTTCCGGCGGCTCGGTTTGAACAAGCGATCCGACTAACATCGGCGCCATTGTAGATCGTGTGCCACGGCCCGGGAGGGAGTTCGGCGCGCTGGTGATTACTAACGGCGACGAGGGATAAAGGACCTTTTGTTGTGTTTATCAGCCGATCAACGTCGTTAGGATCGATCGGGTTGCCAAAGCGGTAAAGCAGCGGGAGTCCTGCAAACAGGAAAGGGGAGAGATAACTTGTGCGGCATCCAGCGATTATGACGTCGTGCCGAGAAATAAGCTCGCGAGCGCTGCGGAGGAGGAAGTTTAGCTTGCAGTAGCCGCGCCAGGCAACGTTGTGCTGGCCCGCCCAGGGATAAGTGATCAATCGACCATAATTTCTGGATCCTTCCGCGGCCATCAGTGTCACTTCATGACCGCGGCGCGCAAAGCCTTCGCAAAGGTGTGCGAAGACGCGCTCCGCGCCTCCATAGCCCGTCGGCGGAACTGAAATCTTCGAATCCGCGATGACCAGAATTCGCAGAAGCCGCGTACCGAGTTGTTGGTTGTTATCCATTAGTTTGGCTCTGCGTTCTCCAATGAAGGCGTGCGATGACCCAGCTGAATTCGGGGGTGAGGCATTGAAGGGAGCTGAGGCCGACGCAGGTTTGCAGCCGACGTAAAAGCAAAGCGGCGGCGACGACTTGGCTCAGCATAAGGGAAACAGCGATGCCGCTCATGCCAAGTCGTGGAACGAAGGCTCCCGCAGCTGGTGCAAACACGGCGAGGGCAAGCAGCTGTGCGTATGGACCGGCGCGCCAATCGTCGAGTGCACGAAGCGCGACGATTGCAGTCTGTACGAAGCTCGCCGGTATCTGCGCGATGCACAGTAAAATCGCGATCGGAACAGCTTCGGTATATTCCCAACCGAACAAGTGGGGAAGCAGGATCGGTACGATCAATGCGATGCATGCATTCGTAATCAGTGCGACGACGCAGGATGCTCCAAGAGCGTTGCGGATAAGGTGCCGTCGCACGACGAGGCCCTGTGCGGCGGCGAGTTTCGGAAACAGCACGATCGACGTCGCGCTCGAAACGATGCCGAGCCCTGCTCCCGATAATGTCAATGCGACAGCATATTGGCCAAGGTCCGCATGGGTAAAATAGGTTACGCAGATCACCCGGTCAGCGTTCTGAAAGAGAATGCCGGCGAATGCCGTCGCATGAAATTCGAGACCTGTTCGTAGCAGCCTTGCCATCTCACGCAGTTTTGGGCTGGTAATTCCATTCTCCCGGACGAGACGCCATCTGCCCATGCAAATGAGAAAGGTCCCAAGCCAAGACGTGGCCAGCAACGCCGGAATGTTCAGCGTCGATTGTTGCCAAAGCACTATGACACCGACAAAGTAGGTGGCTTGAGGCAGCAAGCGAAAGGTGTTGTAGCGGGTAAAGTCTTGACGCCCATGATCTATCGCGACCAGCGTGAGTGCGAAAAAGTTCGCTGGCAGAAAGAAGATCAAGTACAGCATCTGCAGATTTCGCAGGCCGGCATCGACGACCAAGTCGACCAAGATCAATCCGCAGAGCAGAGAAAGCGAAGCGAGCAGCGCCGCGGACGCAAGCGCGTTGCCGGCCATCGACGCTTGGTCTTGCTTTCGCGCGATGAAAAAGCTGAGGGCGCTCGGCAAAGAGCATATGCCAATTCCGGCTATGGCGCCCGCCCAGAATTGAACCTCGGCAAGTTCGCCTCGAGACTCGGGACCGAGCAGGCGTGCAACGAGGACGCCGGTGCCGACTCCGAATCCGAGATTGACTACGTTCGTCGCGACGGACCATGACCACGCTGGTAGCGACTTCAACGCGAGAGTTCCGTATCTGGCATTTCTGAGACTGCATTAGATTGTGCAAAGCTACCGCACGCCGGGTGAAAGGCGCCTCGCGGTCAAGGTTTACCGACTTGAATATAATAACAATAAAGGACTAGCACTTGCGATCTGCGCTCGCAATGAATGATTGGGCCTGCGAAGGAGATTTCGCATTCTATGTTGTTGAAAAGTCGGAAGCAGAGCAGTCTGAATCCGCCACAGTTTTGGGACTAGTTCCGAAGGATTGCCAGGCTATCGAACCAGGCAACCCCGGACACCATCGTTTCGGATGCGGAGCGTGCATCCAAAGTGAGCTTGATCGACTGGGCTTCGCAATCTGCGGGGACTTCCACGGAAGTGGTGAAGCCGGTCCATCGCGGGACGTCACCGAGAAACATTTCTGTCTTTGCGAGCGTGCGGGGTTTCGTCAGACATTCGACACTCCATCGCAGGCCGCGGCGCCCGTGAATGTCTCCCTTGAATGAGCCTGATAGCGTGTACCGCCCCGGAGCCAAGGAGAGCAATTGCGAAACTGGATGAAAGTCGACCCGTCCCGGCCCAAGCTCAATGGATAAAGCACGGTCAGTTGAATGTTCGTCCTTCGGTGCAATTTCGATCGTGGCGCCGTCTCCGGACGTGATCGTCCAGTCATAGGGCAGACCGGATGGCACAAGCGCGAAATCACCATTGAAAAGCAAGCCGGCGCTGTTCAGTTCTGCGGGGGTTAGAAACTGCAGCCAGCTGTAGTAGGATGAACGATAGAGCTTGTTATCCAGCAAGAGACGGAGATAGGCGCCAATTTCTCGCAATGTGGGTGGATGCGGCGTGGCTTTAAGCGCCAGCAGGATCTTGAGCGGCGCGCGAGGATCTCTGATGTGGCCTTTTAGATATAAAAAGAACGATGATCGCCAAGGTGGATTATCGGCCAGAAGATTGACGAGGGCTTCGCGAGCATCCGGTGTTTCTGCCATCGTCGCGAGCGAGGGAATAATGAGCGGCATCGATCGCGGCCAGGTTCTCAAAAGAGCATCAGCGTATTTAGCGGCGGCAGCGTAGGCGTGGACCGAGAGTTTTTTTTGCATAATCCAGTAGACTGCGGCTCGCCTTCGCAGAGAAAGGCGAGCTGATGCCGACATGAATTGATCTGCTTTTGTCAAATCGGTGTCGCTTGCAGCGAGCAGGCCCAGGATTTCCAGTCCCCGTGCATTCAGAGGCTCGTCTCGCAGAGCCAATGTCACCCAATCTCGTGTCTGCTTTTTCCGGCGGCTATCCAAGTTCTGTGGCGGATCCTCACCTATTGTCTTATTGGCTAGTGCAAAGCCGATCTCAGATGACGATGCCCGAAGGAAGCCTACGGAATTCGGCTCAAGGGTGGCGAGATACGAGACCAGAGTTTTGCTGAAGATCAGTATGAAGAGTGTGACGATCAAAAAGCTGACCGCTAGTCGCGAACCCCGGTGCTTTATGCGCTCGCTCAGCATGCGATCACCGGTTGAGGGAGCTTTCAATTCTTGCAATGAATGAATTTGTTTCGCGCGGCGGTGGCAATGATTTTCAAGATTCGGCGCAGCTTGTGGGAGCGTCCCACAATTGGCTGCAGCTTGCGAGCATGTTCGTCCGTGAACCTGTCTATGTGGGTGTGTTTTGCGTTCGATGAAATTCGCGCAAGTGTCGTTGGGTGTCGCCGTAATTTCTCAGACGCGTTGACCTGCTTCCAAGCTTGGATGACTTGCCGCGCCATCGTCGATTTCGGAGTGTCGTTGCTGAGGTCGGGGTGAAGCCATTTCAGGAGCAGCGCCATATTGGTCCGTAACTCGCTTATTGTTGCGGTATGGTCGAGGCCGAGAGTGCGATATTCGTCGGCGCCGGGATCCAGCAAGATTTGCTCGATGAAGAAAATTGCTGCTTGTCGAATTGCAGATTGAGGTCGATCGCCGAATATTTCCGCTTCGCGCATTGCCTCGGCATCACCAACGGCAAGACGCAACAGAAGTTTAGTTCCCTTCGGCAGCGGGCGTGCGCGCACAGCACGTATCTGCGATGGCAGGTGAAAGAGATCGATTGCGGCTCTTAGGGCATCCGCGTCGCTCATGGCGGACTCTCGCGAACAGTCATAATAGGATGCGGTGCTTCAAAACGCGGCACGGATTTGCCGTAGGAGAATGCCTGGTCGCCATAGGCAAAGCCGTATCCGTAGCCGTACCCATATCCGCCGTATCCGTAACCGGCTCTCCGGGCATCGAATCGCGTGATGACGCTGCCGATCAGCGGACTTTTCGCGATATCCAATCGCTTGAGCGCGCCACGTACCGATCCTGCGCGTGCGATGCCGGCGCCGATGACGAAGACAGTGGCTTCAGTGGCGTTCGAGAGTAGCGGAGCATCGGCAATTCCGAGCACGGGCGGTCCATCGATAACGACAAGGTCGAAAGCTTGGAGGCTCAGCGTGATCATCGACATCAAACGCGGGCTGCTGAGCAGATCTGCAGCGTTGGGCGGAAGGGGGCCCGACGGCAGAAAGGCGAGATTAGCGATGCCGGTTTTTTGAATTGCATCGGGCGGATTGCAGGTTCCTCGCAAATAGGAGCTGAGCCCGATAGAATTATCGGCATCGAGCCTCGTGTGAAGGGACGGATTGCGCATATCGGCATCGACAAGCAGCACCTTCATGCCCAGCCGCGAAAAGTGCTGTGTAATGGCGAGCGAAGTGACGGACTTGCCTTCCGCTGGATCGGCGCTTGTGATGAGAAGTGATTTCGGCATGCCGCGGACGGTCGAGAATTGCAGCGATGTGCAGAGAGATCGGTATGCTTCCGACAAGGTAGATCGCGCGTCCTCAAGGGCTGTCTCGGCACCTCCGTCTGCCTTGACGAAAGGAATGATTCCGAGAGTTGCGAGCCCGCCTATACGTTCGGCCTCCTCGATCGAGTCGATTACGTCATCCAGTTTTTCAAGGATGTAGGCGAGACCAAATCCGCTGCACGAGCCAAGTAGCAGATAGATCAGCATCGATCGCAGGAGCTTGGGTGAGGATGGTGCTCCTGGCAGTTCAGCTTTGTCGACGATAAAGACGTTGTTACTTCCAACGCCTCCTGCAACGTCAACCTCCTTGAAGCGCTGCAGAAGGTCATTGTAGAGGCCGCGGTTGGTATCGACTTCGCGCTTTAGAATGTTGTATTCGATCGAGCGCTTCTGAACATCCAGGACCTCGGCGCGCAGCTTGTCGACGCGAGACTTCAGCTCCTTTTCCTGGCTTAATGAAGATTCATAAGCGCCTTTCAGCGATGCCCGAATGGTTTTGACTTCGGCCGCAAGCTGCTTGTCGATTTCTGCGATCTTATTGCTGATCTGCACCATTGCCGGATAACCCGGCTTGAAGGTCTCGAGCTTCTCCTGATAGCTCGTTACGAGTTCATTGCGCTTGGTGCGAAGGGCATCGATTACTTCATTGCTCAGGAACTGCGGGAGGCTGATCGCATCCGACTTTTCGACCTGGCGCCATAGTTGCTCGTTCCGTATCCGCTCCGACGTGATGTTGCCCAATGCAAGGTTTGCATTCCCGAGATCGGCTTCGGCAATGGAGGAATTCTGATGGACAGCTACGAGCTGCTCCTTCTCTGCAAAATCGAGCATTGTTTTTTCGGACTGCTCGAGCTTGAGCTTCAATTGCTTGATCTGATCCTCAAGAAACGCTTTTGCGTAGGCATTGGCTTCGAACCGCTTGTCGAGGTTTGACGCGATGAAGGCGTCGGCATAGGCGGACGCAATCCTCTGGCTGCGCGCTGGAACTGGATCGGAATATGAGAGATCGACCAACCGCGATCCTGCAATGGGCCTCACGGACATGTTTCCTTGAACGATTGCGGCTGCGGTGTCGGTCAACGCACGCCGGCTTCGAGTAGCCAATTGAGCGGTCGGCTTTAGAAGATTTCGGAGCGCGGCAATCACCGAAAACTCTCGCGGGCGGAAGAAATCGGCGTCGTCTGCAAGATGAGCTGATGATGCAACCCGCTCGGCCAGATTTCTGCTTTGCAACAGTTCGTACTGGGTTTTTAGAAATTCGTTATCGGTACCTTCGACAGGCGTTACGCTGCCGCCGTCGACGATCTTTGCAACATTCCGGTCGATCTGCAGGCGGATTGTCGATGTGTAAAGCGGGGTCGTCATCAGTGTTCTGATGGTGCCGATCGCCAGTACCGCGAAGGCAATAGCGAGAATGAGCCATTTTCGCTTGTTGAAGATGCGCCAGTGTTCGCGGATCTTCCCGGCAAAGTCCGTTTCTTCCCAAATGGAATCGTCGGTTGCACGAGGTACCGACCTATAATTTTCCGTGATGTCGGTGATCGGGCTCGAGGCCGCCTCGAGCTGCCTCGACGTGGCACCATTTGCACTCTGATTTGCATCGCCGGGGGACGCCATGCGTTTGATCACCAAGGTGGAATGTTAGAGAAAATCGAACTTATAGGAGGGTAACGAAAATGCTTGTGACGGGCAGCGCCTTGAGCAAGCCTTGGTATGTGGTTTTAAGTGCCGAGTCCGAGATGACTATGAGATCGCCTTCTAGTATCTCCGGATCTTTCGCGCGGCCCGATCGGATCTCGTCGATATCGAACTTGGCGGCGAGACGCTTGCCGTCGGTCTTGCGGAATACCGCGATCTCCTCTTGCGCGGT
>DASZVX010000072.1:0-2470 GCA_035547255.1 Hyphomicrobium sp. | reverse complement strand
ACGGGATGCGTCAGCGCGAACGGTGTCTCGTGCACGATGTAGGAGACGGCAAGATCGGTTGTCACCCGGATTGGGGTCGTGCCTGCGCTATAGCGAATATGATTGGATCCCTGAGCGGGAGTTCCGGCCGACTGCCCGTATCCGAACGTCGGACGCACCCTGCAGACGATGCGAGGCAGGCCGTTCAGCGGTTCGATGCGGCGTATCAGCTGCGTCGGATGGAATGACCGGCCGAAGCGCAGGAAGCGAGGCGCGAAGTCCGTCACCTTCACGCTTGCACCGTTACTCGCGATGAGAATGGTTTCGAGGATACCGGTATTGCGCACATAACTCGACGTGGCCGAAACTTGCCCTTCGAGCACGACGTCGCAGAATCCTTTGTCTTCGTTTCCCGAAAGGAGGCGGCAGAAGACCGGGTCGCCGTCCAATCTCGGGAAGCACCACCAGACGATGCGGCCGCCGGGATCAATCAGCGCAGCGACGCGGCCATTGCCGATGGCGGCGACTTCAAGCGACGAACGGTATTGCGTGCCAGTCATCAGATCCCCCGAAGGAATGCGTATTTTTTGCAAATCGAGACAACTCGCGATCCGAGCGGTTAGTTTCGTTCTTCAGGCTCGCAGATGCAACCAATCAACTCCGATCGTTGGCATTGCGCGATAGGCCTACCGGGTACGAAAGCCGATCGTTCCTGCAACATCGTGTGAAAAGGTGGCTCGTCGCATCAGGCGACCTGGTTCGATTCATCGCGGGTCAGGGCGACGCGCTCGGACGCCTGAAGCTGGAGTTGCGCGACAAGGTCCTTCACGTCGGCCGGATTGTACGGCTTCGTCAGGTGAGGATATTCGCGCAAAAGTGGCGGCAGGAAGATCAGATCATTGTAGCCGGTGGTAAACGCGAACGGCACGCGCCGGCTATCCAGGATTTCAGCGATCGGCGCGCTGTTGTCGGCTCCAAGATTGATGTCGATCAGGGCGATGTCGAACTCGGAATCGGTCGCGGCGGATAAAGCTTCCGAGAGCTGCGCGAACGGTCCGACGACGACGTGGCCCTCGTCCTCGAGATCGAGCTTCAGCTGCAGTGCGATCAGCGCTTCGTCCTCGATCAGGAGGATTTTGCAGCCTTTCGGGCTTGGCGCAATCGTATCGGGCTGAAGGGTTCGCATCTTCGGAACGATTGCGATATGGCGCGGGCCGACCATTTGCGTGCGCGTGGAAAGGTCGCCTTCAAAGCTGAATTCAAAGCCTTCGGCTGCGAGTTTCATTTCAGCCTGTCCGCCGCACTCGGACGCGGCGCTGCGGATGACCGTCAGCCCGAAACCGTTGCGGATCGGATTTGCGCAGGGCGGTCCGCCGCGCTCCTTCCACGAGAATTGAATCCTGTCGCCGTCAGCCGCGACGATACGAGACCAGTTGACCGATACGGTCCCGCCCTGTGCCGACAACGCACCGTGTTTCACGGCATTTGTAACGAGTTCATGCAATACCAGCGCCATCGACTGGGCGAACTTTGACGTGAGGCGAATGCGTTCGCCTTCGATGACGATGTCATTGTCGGTACGAGATCGGAAAGGCGCAAGCGCACCTGCTACCAGTTCGTGCAGATCGACGCCGGTCCAGCTGCTTCGACGCAGCAGATCGTGTGCTGCCGACATTGCGTGAATGCGGCCGTCGAGAGCGGACGTAAAAGCGCCGATCGAAACGGCATTGGAACTCGACAGGCGCGCAATCGCGGCCACGTTGGCGAGAATGTTCTTCACGCGATGATCAAGCTCGGCCATCAGCAGCTGCTGATGGCTATCGGCCGATTTCCGCTCAGTGATATCGAGCAGCGTTCCGATAACGCGCGCAGAGCCGCCGTTGGTGGTTTGGAAGGCGCGTGCGCGTGCGAGCACCCAGGCGACGCCACGCGCACCGTTGACGCGGAATTCGAGTTCGGACGTCGTGTCTGCAAAAGTCGCCGCCCTGAAATAGCTGCGTACGGCTTCGCGATCCTCGGCGTGGACGAGATCGATGAAAGAGTCAAAGCGCTGGCGCTTTGGCACCGGAATGTGAAGGACTTCGGCAATATTCGGCGACCATTGCAGATGCTGCTCGGGCTGGTCGTATTCGAAGGTTCCAAGGCGCGCCGCTTCGCTGGCGAGGCGTAATCGCTCCTCGCTTTGTTGCAGCAGGGCATGCGAATGTTCGAGCTGTTCGGTGCGCTGTTTGACGCGTTCCTCAAGCTCGGCATTGAGAGCATCAAGCTGGCGGCTTTTTCGATACAACTCGACGAAAATCTGCACCTTCGCTCTGAGGATTTCAGGAACGACGGGCACCGGCACATAATCGACGGCGCCGGTACGATAGCCCTTCAGGAGGTCGTCGGTGTCGAGACGTACCGCCGAGATGAAGATGACGGCAGTCTTCTCATGGCGCGGGTGATTGCGGATCATTTCGGCAAGCTGGAACCCGTCGAGGTCCGGCATGCA
>DASZVX010000071.1:0-6051 GCA_035547255.1 Hyphomicrobium sp. | reverse complement strand
TTGTTTGGTGCACATGCGGGAGTCGTCGGAGGCAAGGAAGAGCGCGAGGCGTGCGATATCCTCGGGTTCGAGCATTTGTGCAAGCGCCTGGCTCGCCGCGATCTCCTCCTCGACGGCCGCCGTCACCCACAGTTTGCGTTGACGCTCCGTCATTGTCCACCCAGGTAAAAGCGCATTGACCCTGATCCCGTCCGGTCCGTAGAGCTTCGCGAGCGTGCGAATAAGGCCGTGTATTCCGGCCTTCGCCGTCGTGTAGCCGATCATCTCGGTGGTGCCGTTCAGCCAAGCAATCGAGCCCAACGACACGATGGCGCCGCCGCCAGCTTTGCAAAGAAAGGGATGCGCGGCCTGTGCGGCGAAAAAGTGATGCCGCAGGTTGACGTTCATGCACAAGTCCCACGTTTCCGGCGTCAGTTCGCGCCAATCGTGGCGGCTATCGTTAGCGGCATTATTGATCAACGTATTTATGCGGCCGTTGTCGTTTCCGATTGTCTTGACGGCCGTTTGCAGAGCATCGCAATCAGTAACATCACAGCGGAGAAAAACAGCGTTCGATCCGCCGTCTGAGTTATTCAGCTTTTCTGCCAGCGCAGCGCCCGATCTCTCGTCGATATCGAGTATATAAACGCGCGCGCCCTGCGCCGAAAACTGGCGGACCATCTCGGCGCCGATGCCGGTTGCTCCTCCGGTTATGATGACCACCTGATCCTTGATACTTGGATAGATTGCGTAAGAAGCCGCCATTTCACGCTACTCGATTGGGTTCGAACGATGCCCGTTGGCAGCCGAGGACGTCCAATGCGATTTCGACGGTCATGCGGTTGACGCGATCGACGGCATCGCGCGTGTTCGAACCGTTGTGCGTCCCAAATACACAGCCGTCGAACGTGCGTAGCGGGCTGTCCGCGGGCAAGGGCTCTACCTCGAAGACATCAAGGCCGGCTCCGGCGAGCTTACCGCTGTTCAATGTGGCGGCGAGCGCGGCCTCGTCGACGAGCGGGCCGCGGCCGACGTTCACGAGATAGCTTCCCTGCTTCATGCGCGCGAAGGCATCGGCGTTCATCAGATGACGATTTTCCTGCGTGAGCGCACACGCCAATATGACGACGTCCGCTTCCGCCAGGACCTCTTCGAACGAGAGTTGAGTGATTGACGATTGCGCGAGCGACGCCGCATCGATTGTCATCGCATCGGAGCCGACGACTTTCATTCCGCACGCCGCGCAACGGCGCGCGATAGCCCGACCAATGGAGCCGAGCCCGATGACGCCGGCCGTCATGGCGTGCAACGAGCGCCCTTCGACCTTAAGCCAACCGCCGTCGCGAACGGAACGGTCCATTCGGTGCAGGCCGCGTGTCAGCAGGAGCAAATAGGACAGCGCCAGATCGGCGACCTCTTCACCGAAGACGCCCGGCGTGTTGAACACCGGGATTCCGAGTTCATGGGCGGCCGCCTTATCGATGCTATCGGTGCCGATGCCCCATTTTATGACGGCCTTGAGACCTAATTCCTTGGCCGCGGCGAGCGCCTCGCGATCGATGATGTCGTCGCCGGCGATGATTGTTGCCATGCCAGGCAGAACCTGCCGGATTTCGGCAGCGCCGAGTTGCTGGCCGTTGACCGATGGGAGGATCGGCCGGATGCCGTGCTTCTCGAACAGCGGCCGGAATTTGTCGAAGTGCCGCTGGAGGTGCAGGCAAGTGACGGCGACCGACGTCATGTGCGCATCCCTTTGCGCTGGCGGAAGACCTCTTCCGCGACCCTGAAGTCGATTTCCTCATCGATATCGACGGCTTCGTAAGGGTCCATTTCGAACAGGAATGGCCGGTTACCGATGCGGTTGTGACGTTCGATGAGGGTGTTGCGCTCGAAAATATAAACGCAAGAATTTTCCTCGTAGAACGGCGGCAGGTCCTGCGTGCGGATCAGAATATTGGGATTGTGGTTGATCGCGCGCGCAAGCGAGTCCCAAAATCGCGTCTGTACCTTGGTCACCGAAAACAAGGAATCGTAGATTGGATAATTTTTGAAGAACGTTTCGACCGCGTTCGTAAGCGTTTCGCTGGTCATGATCGGATTGGTCGAATGCGTTTGCAAATAGAATTGCGATTCGACTGTTTTGACATCATGCAGCAAAACGTCGTTCATCGGCGTCATGCCGCCGCGAATGTTTTCCGGGCGATTGATGATGATCACGTCGGGATATTTTTCGGCGCACTGCTCGGCGATCGTCGGTGAATCCGTGTTGATGACGATCTTGTCGATCAAATTGCAGCCCTTCAGAGCATCGAGCGTATGATGGAATAGCGGCCGGCCATCGCCGAAGGGTCGATAGTTTTTTCCGGGCACACGTTCAGAGGAATGGCGCATTGGCATCAACGCCACAAGTCGATAGGTCATGTTTTTTATACCGCAGTAGGAATGAGAGGCGGCTGTGACCGCCGGAAGGTCCGCCTGCTTGATAGCGAAGCGGATGGGAAATGGAAATGCGGCTCTAGCCGCTGAGCGCTGGTCGCGTCCCGTCTAAGACGTGCGCGCACTGCGCGGTTCGCTCCCGACCACCGCGAGCCTACGGGCGTGCACGGAGGGTGCGCTTGGAGCGCCGCTCTGCAGGCGCTCGTAGTTGATCAACTCATGCTGGACAGGGCAAAGCTCCTCTTGCTCGGACGCACGGGCCGATTGCGGAAAATAAAAGATTCTTCGAAGCTCCGCGGTGACCTCACTCGGACCATTGTGGCCCTGATAGGTGCCGACAAATTGATTGTATCGAAATGCCAGAATGGATCCGGCTTCCTTAATGAGCTTGCCTTCACGCATGGCCTGAACAAGATCGACGACACAGTTTGTCAGCAGTGTGCGGATGAAATCGAACGCGCTGAAGCGCCCCGATTTGTCTATCCGGCGGAGAGCCATGGCTTCGCGCCGATAACGGTTTCGCACACCTCGCCACGTCTCGTCGTGAACGTGGATAATTTCTGCGCGCGATGCATAAGCGATCCATCCGCCCTTTTCTTGCGCGCTTTTGGCCCAGGCGAGATCCTCCAGGCCGGTCAATGTCTCGTCATAGGGTTGCTCCAGCCAGACCGAACGCCGTACAGCGCAATTCGCATTGTTGCAGAAGTAGCTGAGCTGCGGACAAATCGAGCGCTCGGGGAACCAGGCCTTGAAGATCTGGTGTTCGGAAAATTTATTGACGTCGTCCCCACGCTGTTTGCCGTACGTCAGGACGACGCGCTCGTCGTCGAATGGCTTGATCAGCTCAAATAACCAACTGCGGCGTGTCGGATAAACGTGGGAGCTTACGAAAACGAGAATGTCGCCAGTCGCAGCACGACAGCCGATGTTCAATGCCCTGCCGAACGTGAACTCCCTCTTGTCGATCTCGATGATTTTCGCGCCATGCCTGCGGGCGATAGAAACTGTATCATCGGTGGAACCAGAATCGACGACGATGACCTCATGCGCAGCGACCGTCTGCGCCGAAATACCGAGCAGCAGCTTTCCGATATGTTGCGCTTCGTTGTAGCTTCGAATAACGATCGAAACCTTCATAGTCCCCCCGGCTTGTGCGCCGACACAAATGACGCCGCCCACGCACATTTCCCTGTTCCCAGGCGCGAAGATACATCGCGATCCGGACACATCAAACACTATTTGCGCCACCAATGTGGCAGTTGCACCACGGCGCCCAGGTAAGTGTTCTATTTCTGCAGAAAGCGCTGATTTTCCGGCACCGCTGATGAAAAGTCGTGCGTTGTCTTCAGGCCAGAGCTGAAGGGCATTGGGCAAGATGGGAAATAGTCTGGCTGCGGATATCGGGTGTCTTTGGCCGCTGCGAGCTGAGCTGGGCGAAGGTCTCACTTTTGATGCCGAGAAACGGCGAATCTGGTTCGTCGATATCAAAAGGTCCCGGCTTTTTTGCTTTGGCCTCGCAGACCACGCGCGCCGGACGTGGCAGCTTCCTATCCAGATTAGCGCGCTCGCCGTGCCGATGCCGCCGTGGACGCCGCCTACTGGGGAAAACGTTCTGCTCGCGGTGGGGCAAAAAGGTTACGGTTGGCTCGTTGTCGAGCCGGAAAGCGTTTCATTCACGCCAATCGCGGACCCGGAAAAGGATCTGCCTGGGAACCGCTTCAATGACGGCAAGCTAGGCCCCGACGGACGGTTTTATGCAGGCACGATGGATGACAGCGAACAGGCAGCAACGGGCGCCGTCTACGTACTTGATCAGCAAGGAGAAGTTGCGCGCCTGGATGAAGGTTTTCACGTCACCAACGGTCCAGCGTTCAGCGTAGACGGTAAAACGTTTTATGAAAATGACAGCGCGTTGGGTCGAACATATGCTTACGATGTCGCAACCGGCGGACAGCTTTCGAATAAACGCGTGTTGCACCAGTTTTCGGCCGACGAAGGCTGTCCCGACGGCATGACGACGGACCGCGCGGGCAACCTCTGGGTCGCGATGTGGGATGGACACAAGATTCAGCGGCTTGATGCTGAAGGACGCAAGACAGGCGCCATAGCGGTCCCTGTGCAACGTCCGACGAACTGCGTTTTCGTGGGCGAGCGACAGCTCGTTTTCACTTCAGCTGCAATCGGCCTATTGCAAAAGTCGCCCGAGGACGGCGGATTATTTGCTGTGGATATCTTGGAGCGCTGAGGCTTGAGCGTTCAGATCATCGCTACTGAATCCGGTTCTACGGAATGTTAGCCGCTGTTTGCGGGCCATATGTCGTTATGCCAGTGTGCGAGCTTACTCTGCTGCATTCGCGATGAGTTCGAGAAGGTAATCTGCTGTGGGTGTCTTAAACGTGATTTCCCGGCTCAAGTTCTTTCGCAGAGTCGCGAAGAAGCGGCCAAGCGGCGCGGATGCTCCCGACTGTCTGACGAAATTCAAAAACATTCACAATGGGCGCCGATGCTTTGTAATGGGGAACGGCCCGTCGCTCGCAAAGATGGACCTGTCAAAGCTCGAAAATGACATCGTCTTCGGCTGTAACAATATCTTCCTGCTCTTCGACCGGATTGCGTGGCGACCGACCTATTATGCCTGTGTCGACTCTCGCGTTCTGCCCGACCGAGCATCCGATATCGATCGGATGCTGCGCGAAAATCCGGCGATCAAGGCAGCGTTCTTTCCGTGCATCGTGGAAGAACATTTCGGCGAGAAACGCCATTATGGCGCGCGAACGATTTTGCCGCCGGCTCCGGGTCGTTTTTTCTTCCATGAAGTTCAGAGTTCGCTGAAATTTCTTCCGGACTCGATGTTCTCGGTGAACGCAGACCGCTATGTCGTGCAGCCCTTCACCGTCGCAATCACGATGTTGCAGCTGGCCGCCTACATGGGATTTTCCGAGATATACCTGATCGGCTGCGATACGTCATATCGTGTTCCCGAAACGGTAACGTCCGATGCGTCGGGTGGTGCACTGGTCTCGACCGCCGACGATGACCCCAATCACTTCGACCCTCACTATTTCGGTAAGGGACGCAAATGGCATGACCCGCGTCCTGAAAAGATGATCGAGCATTATGAGCATGCCAAAGTTGCCCTGTCGCGCACCGGCATCAAAGTCTTCAATGCGACGGCCGGCGGCGCACTGGAAGTCTTTCCGCGAGTCGAATTCGACAGCTTGTTTCAAGACGTACCGCGGCGGGTCAGCGCGTAGGCAGATGGCGAGCTTCTGCTCGAATGCGAGAGTTGCAGTCCGTTAATCGAATTCGAATTTCCCGCTGCGCATCTTTTTGACCTTACCGCGAACGGTCTTAGCCTTGATGCGTTCCTCGCGCGCGCCGCGAGAAGGTTTCGTTTTAATGCGGACTTTCGGACGTTCGAGCGATTCGGCAATCAAGTCCTTCAGACGCGCGCGAGCATCTGAGCGGTTCTGCTCCTGGCTACGAAAGCGGTCGGCTTGGATGACGATGACACCATCGGTGGTCAGCCGCCGTCCCGCCAAGCGCTTCAGCTTGCCGCGCGCGTAATCAGGAATTGACGTATTCGCTTTGAGATCAAAACGCAGCTCAACCGCCGTCGAGACCTTGTTGACGTTC
>DASZVX010000070.1:0-41869 GCA_035547255.1 Hyphomicrobium sp. | reverse complement strand
GCCGTCGCAGCTTTACGAGCATTGGCTGTCGACGCCGGAAGTCCTCGAAAAGCACGCGCTTCACTACAAGACCGGCAAGCCGATGCCCAAAACGCTGCGCGACCGCTTGTTCGCCGCGCGGAATTTCAATCAGGGATTTGCGACCGTCGAGTACACCTCGTCGGCACTTGTCGATATGGCGCTCTATTCGGTCGAAGGAAATCCGGTCGGCGACATCGAGGGGTTCGAACGCGATACCCTGAAAGACATCGGCATGCCGGACGAGATCGTGATGCGGCACCACATTCCGCACTTCATGCACATCATGTCGGGTTACGCAGCGGGCTATTACAGCTATCTGTGGTCGGAAGTGATGGATGCCGACGCCTTTGCGGCGTTCGAGGAAGCGGGCGATGTATTCCATCGTGCGACGGCGAAAAAGCTCTACGAATACATTTATTCGGCCGGCAACCGGCGCGACCCGCACGCCGCCTACGTCGCATTCCGCGGTCGCCCTCCGAAAATCGATGGTCTGCTGAAAAAGCGCGGCCTGGCAGCCTAACCCCTTCGCTCTCTGGAGGCGGCTATCCAGGGCCGCAGAAAAAGTGCCCTTGGATGCTGGATGGCCGGGTCAAGCCCGGCCATGGAGTAGGGTCTGATATCACCAAAGTCCGGCGAGCGTTCCGCCGATGATCGGACCGCTGCGGTCCTCCTGCAGCAACACGACGATCTTTTGAACTTCGGCCTGCATCAGAGCGGCGCGCGGTAGCTGAATCTCAATCGGCTGCCCCTTCCAGATGCCGATGGGCGTCAGCTCACGCACGATGTTCGTATAGGTGAGCTGCTTTCCTTCGTTCTCACCCTGTTTGACATCGACCGTCCCCGACGTCTGCACGACACCAAGCCAGATCGTCGCTTCCCGCGGCGCGTGCCCCGGCTCTTCTCCGCCCAAAGCGAAATTGAGCGTATTGCGTTCCTGCCAGAACCGCACGGGAATGTGCTGCGGTCCGGCTTTCGCAGACGTGCTCTGAATGGCCTGTTTGATTTCGGCCTCGGAGGCACCGTTGACGTGGATCTCGCCGTTGACGATGGCCTGCGGCGTGTAAATGGCGCCATCCCCGCGGGCTCGCGCATAGTTGCGCTGCCGGTCGCTGTTGCGTGATGACCCAAACGTGTCCTTCCAGCCAAGGTAGTTCCAGTAATCGACGGGAAGCGAGAGCGCGATGATCGATGGATCGGCGGAAAGCTTTTTGAGCACGGCATCCGCTGGCGGGCACGATGAGCATCCCTGACTCGTATAGAGTTCGACGACGGCGCGCGGAGCGACGGCCGGCTGTCCTGCGCCGGTAGGTTCCTGGGCGGCAGACGGCGTGGCGCTTGCGGCGGCTATCAGAACTGACAGAACGGTACTGCGAAAACGCATTGCTGCTCGCCTAGATGGGGTGACGCGTTCACCCCCAACATCTCTTTTAATCTCTAGTCCCGCTTCAAAAAAGTGAAAGGCAGGAAAGCCATGTCACGAACGGGTGAGGCACGCGAGATTTCGTCCCGTCAACGTAAATTGTTTGATGAAAATGTCGATAAGGGCAAGGGAGTATGAAGCTCCCTTGCCCAGCATCCGGACAGAAAAAGCTCGGCGCCGCTCACGCGGCCAAATTGCGCAGCACGTAGTGCAGAATGCCGCCGTTCTTGAAATACTCGATCTCGTCGAGGGTATCGATACGGCAGAGCACGGGCACCTCGATCGACGTACCGTCGGCCCGCGCGATCGTCAGATTGATGACCTCGCGCGGCTTGACCTTGGCAAGACCCCGGATCGTGACTTTCTCGTCGCCCTTGAGGCCGAGCGTCTGCCAGGACGTACCTTCCTGGAAGGTGAACGGCGCCACGCCCATACCGACGAGGTTCGAACGATGAATGCGCTCGAACGATTGCGCAACGACCGCACGCACGCCGAGAAGGTTGGTTCCTTTCGCCGCCCAGTCGCGCGACGAGCCGTTGCCGTACTCGATGCCCGCGAACACGACGAGCGGCACGCCGTCCTGCTCGTAGAGCATTGCAGCGTCGTAGATCGCCATCTCTTTGCCCGACGGATAATGGATCGTCAGGCCGCCTTCCTTCACGTTGCCGTTGGCGTCCTTCACCATCGCATTCTTGATGCGGATATTGGCGAACGTGCCGCGCATCATCACTTCGTGGTTGCCGCGGCGCGTACCGTACTGGTTGAAGTCAACGGGCTGCACGCCGTGCTCGACCAGATAGCGCCCAGCCGGGCTCGACGCTTTGATCGAGCCCGCAGGCGAGATGTGGTCGGTCGTGATCTTGTCGCCGAACAGCCCGAGGATTCGCGCATCGACGACATCGCCGACCGGCTTCGCCTCACGCCCGATGGTCTGGAAATACGGCGGGTTCTGAACATAGGTCGATTGCCCATTCCAGCCGTAGGTCAGACCGCCGCTGACCGCGATCGATTGCCAGTTTTTGTCGCCCTTGAAGACATCGGCGTAGCGCGCCTTGAACATGTCGCGCGTGATGTTTTCGGCGATGAACTTCTGGATTTCCTGTGTCGTCGGCCAGATATCTTTGAGATAGACGGGCTTGCCGTCGCTGCCCGTTCCGATCGGCTCTTTCGTCAGGTCTTTCTGCACCGTTCCGGCCAGAGCATGAGCGACGACGAGCGGCGGCGACGCGAGATAGTTCGCCTGGACGTCGGGGCTGACGCGGCCCTCGAAGTTCCGGTTGCCCGAGAGAACCGCCGCCGCGACGATGCCGTTGTCGTTGATGGCTTTCGATAGCTCCGGCGCCAGCGGCCCGGAATTTCCGATGCAGGTCGTGCAGCCGAAACCGACGAGATTGAATCCGATCTTGTCGAGATAGGTCTGCAGTCCCGACTGAGCGAGATACGCGGCAACGACCTGCGATCCAGGCGCGAGAGATGTCTTCACCCACGGCTTGCTCGTCAGTCCGCGATTGACGGCATTGCGAGCGAGAAGCCCGGCCGCAATCAAAACACTCGGATTCGACGTATTCGTGCAGCTCGTGATGGCGGCGATCACCACGTCGCCATGCCCGATATCGTACGATTTTCCCTCTACCGGAACGCGCTTTTGCGCTTCGCCGGGTTTTTTGTATTCCGAGACAAGTGCTGCCTCGAAGCCGCCCTTGATGTCGCCGAGTGCAAGCCGGCCTTCGGGACGTTTCGGTCCGGCCATCGATGGCACGACGTCGCCGAGGTCGAGCGCCAGCGTGTCGGTGAAGACCGGATCGGCCGAGCCGGACTCGCGGAAAAGCCCCTGCGCCTTGCAATAGGCGTCAACCAAAGCGATGCGGTGCGCATCACGCCCCGACATCGTGAGGTAGTTGATCGTTTCCTTGTCGACCGGGAAGAAGCCGCATGTCGCGCCGTATTCCGGCGCCATGTTGCCGATCGTCGCCCGGTCGGCGAGCGTCATGCTGTCGAGGCCGGGGCCGAAGAACTCGACGAACTTGTTTACGACGCCTTTCCTGCGCAGCATCTGCGTAACGGTGAGAACCAAGTCCGTCGCCGTCACGCCTTCGTTGAGCTTGCCGGTCAACCGGAAGCCGATGACTTCCGGAATGAGCATCGACTGCGCCTGACCGAGCATCGCCGCTTCTGCTTCGATGCCGCCAACGCCCCAGCCGAGCACGGCAAGTCCGTTGACCATCGTCGTGTGGCTGTCCGTGCCGACGAGCGTATCGGGATAGGCAACCGTCGTGCCGTCGGACATTTGCTTCGTCCAGACCGTCTGCGCCAGGTATTCGAGATTGACCTGATGACAGATGCCGGTGCCGGGCGGCACGACGCGGAAATTGTGAAAGGCGCCCTGGCCCCATTTCAGGAAGTTGTAGCGTTCGCCGTTGCGCGTGTATTCGAGCGCCACGTTGTCGGCCAGTGCCCTCGGCGTTCCGAATTCATCGACGATAACGGAATGGTCGATGATGAGATCCACCGGCACCAGCGGATTGATCTTGGCCGGGTCGCCGCCGAGCTTCGTCATGCCGTCGCGCATCGCAGCGAGATCGACGACGGCTGGAACGCCGGTGAAGTCCTGCATCAGCACGCGAGCCGGCCGGAAGCCGATTTCCTTTTCCTTCTTGCCCTTGTTGTCGAGCCATTCAGCCGCGGCCGCGATATCGGCCTTCGTGACTGTGCGCCCGTCTTCGTGGCGCAACAGGTTCTCAAGCAGAACCTTCATGGAATAAGGAAGCTTGGAAATGCCCTTGAGGCCGTTGGCCTCGGCGTCGGGCAACGAATAGTAAACGTAAGGTTTCCCCTCGACTGTGAGGGTCTTGCGGCAATTGAAGCTGTCGTTGGATGCAGGTGTGAGTGCGCTCAAGGTCAGGCCTCCGAAAAATGACGACGAAGGGCTGCGCCGCCGGAGTGCCGGCGGATCGAGGACATCCCGCGACATCACTGACGAAGCCGCGCGACCCCCGCTTTTGCGCTAGCGAAGAATACAACGTGCCTTTTATATAATCCTTCGCAAAAGTGAACCCCTTCACGTTTTGGCGATGGCGTCGCAGTCAAAATGCGACAGTTATTGCTTGTCTTGCAATCATGGAATCCCGTCCCAGTGCAACTCATTGCCGAAGACTTGGTCATAGAGCGGGGCGGTCGCCTTGTTATCGACGGGCTTTCGTTTGCGGTCTCGGCTGGGGAAGCCCTCGTTCTGTCGGGGGCCAACGGCGCGGGCAAGACGACGCTCCTCAGGACGATCGCGGGCTATATCCAGCCGTCGGGCGGTTCGGTCCGGCTCGACGGCGGTGACAGCGAGCTGACGATTCCGGAGCAGGCCCACGTCGTCGGACACGCCAACGCCATCAAATCGAGCCTGACGGTGTTCGAGAACGCCGCCTTCTGGTCGGACTATTTGAGCGGCGGCGCGGTGGACGCCCACACCATCGAGCGAGCGCTTCATCATTTCGGATTGGATGATCTCGTCGAGTTTCCGGCGGCTTATCTCTCAGCCGGGCAAAGACGGCGGCTAGGCCTTGCCAGACTTCTGCTCGCCTCGCGTCCCGTATGGCTTCTCGACGAACCGACCGTATCGCTCGACGTCGCGTCATCGGACCGGCTTGTTGCGGCAGTCAACGATCACACGCGCGCCGGTGGTTTGGCGATTGTCGCAACGCATTTGCCGCTGGCGCTTGAGCGGGTTCGGACTTTGACAATCGTTCCTCGAAGGATGGCCGCGTGACAAGCTTCTGGGCGCTCGTTCGCCGCGACCTCAGATTAGCCATCCGCGAAGGCGGTGCCATAGGAACGGCGCTGGGATTCTTCCTTGTCGTCGTTTCGCTGATGCCGCTCGGCCTTGGGCCGGATCTCAATCTCCTGGCGCGCATAGCTGCAGGTATATTGTGGATTGCGCTTCTGCTGGCGGCGCTTCTGTCGCTCAATCGCATTTTCGAAGCCGACTATGAGGATGGCACGCTCGATGTGCTCGCAACCGGCCGGCTGCCTCTCGAACTCGTGGCAGCGGCAAAAGCGCTCGCGCATTGGATTACGACGGGCATTCCGCTGGCACTCCTCGCGCCCGTGCTCGGAATTCTGCTCAATCTCGATCTCAGATCCTACCCGATCCTTGTCGCAACGACGCTCGCCGGAACGCCGGCCGTAAGCTTTCTCGGCGCCATAGGTGCGGCATTAACGGTGAAGGCGCGGCGTGGCGGCCTCTTGCTCGCGCTCGTTGTTTTGCCGCTTTATATCCCGACGCTGATTTTTGGCATATCGGCAGTCGGCGCTGTCATGGGGCCCGCCGGGATGGGTGCGGCATTTCTGATCCTGACGGCGATATCGCTTGCGGCTGTCGTTCTTGGTCCGATCGCCGCGGCTGCAGCTCTTCGCATACAACTTCAATAAACGGTAACCTCGCATTCATTGCGCCGAAACCGTGAAAGGCTTACATCCGGTCCATGCAGACGCTGACGCAGCAACTGGCCAATCCGACGCGCTTCATGGGGCTTTCCGCGAAGGTTCTCCCGTGGGCATCGGGCATTGCGGCTGTGGTGATCGCGCTTGGACTTTATCTGGCGCTCTTCGATTCTCCTGCTGATTATCAGCAGGGGGAGACCGTTCGCATCATGTACATCCACGTGCCCTGCGCCTGGCTCTCGATGATGATCTACAGTGTGATCGCGATATCGAGCTTCGGGCTTCTCGTATTCCGGCATCCCCTCGCCGACGTCTCGGCAAAAGCTGCTGCCCCGCTCGGCGCGGCCTTCACGTTCTTGGCCTTGCTGACGGGGTCGCTCTGGGGAAAGCCCATGTGGGGTACATATTGGGTCTGGGACGCGCGGCTGACGTCGGTGCTGATCCTCTTCTTCCTCTACCTTGGCCTGATCGCGCTCAGAGCTGCGCTCGATGACGAATCCGCAGCCGCCAAGCTGACGGCCGTGCTCGCTCTCGTCGGCGTCACGATCCTTCCGATCATTAAGTTCTCGGTCAACTGGTGGAACACGCTGCACCAGCCCTCGACGGATTTTACCGCGACGGTCGATCCAAGCATGCGCTGGCCGCTGCTTGTGATGGCGCTGGGGTTCACGGCGCTATTCTTCGCGATGCATTTGAAGGCCATGCGGAACGAGATCATGCGCCGACGCGTGAAAGCGATGCGCGCTCACGTCGTTGCGGGCCGCGATCGCCTCGCAGCATCAGAGGTCTGAGGATAAGCGCATGGATCTCGGACCGCACGCCGCATTCATCTGGATTTCTTACGCCGCCGTGACGATCGTCGTCGCGGGACTCATCGCCTGGCTCGTTTTCGACGGAAAGAAGCAGGCTGCCGACTTCGAAGCGCTCGAAAAGCGTGGCGTTAAGCGGCGTTCGGCGAGCGCCGTGGAGTAATATTCGTGAGCCAAGGACGTTCGAAACTTTTACGCTTGTTGCCGGTGCTGGTTTTCGCTGCTCTCGCGGGGTTCTTCGCGATGGCGCTGCGCTCCGGCGACCCGTCGTTGCTGCCATCGACGCTTGTCGGCAAGGAGATTCCGCAAGGCGTCTTCCCGCCGATCGAGGGTCTCGAATTGAACGGTAAACCTGAGGCTGGCTTTACCAGCGCCGATCTCGCCAAGGGTAAAGTCTCCATCGTCAATTATTGGGCGTCATGGTGCGTCCCATGCATCGAGGAGCATCCGTTTCTCGAAAAGCTGAAAAGTATGACGGACGTCGACATTTATGGGGTCAACTACAAGGACAGCGCTGACGCGGCGCGCCGTTTCATCGGCCGCTTCGGCAATCCATATACGGCCGTCGGCACGGATGCACAGGGCCGCGCCGCCATCGACTGGGGCGTCTATGGGACCCCCGAGACGTTCGTCGTGAATGGCAAGGGCCAGATCGTCTACAAGCACGTCGGCCCGATTTCCGACGACTCGCTGACGAAGAAATTGCTTCCGGCGATTGAAAAAGCCCGCGCCGAAACGGGCCAGTCGGCATCCGGTCCGTAAGGGACCGGAAACCGTTTCACTCATTGCTTCTCGAGTCCGCTCTACAGCGCTCTGAATTCTTTGCTTTCGTTATCATAGACGCTGAGAGTCCCGGTCTTGATATCGAAGTGCGCACCGTGCAGCTGCAGCTTGCCGCTCTCCTCCCGCTCACGCACGAACGGAAATGTTCGGAGATTCTTGAGGGTTTGCTTGATCCCTGCCAGTTCCAGCGCACGCTGCCGTTCTTCCGGCGTTGCGTTCTGATGGGACGCGAGAACCGCGAGACGCGCTTCATCAAGCATCGACATCCAGCGCGAGATGAACTGCGCTTCCGTCTGAACAGCCGCTTTTTGATTGAGCGCAGCCTTGATGCCGCCGCAGCCCGAATGGCCGATGACGATGAGATGTTTGAGATCGAGATTCAAAATCGCAAACTCGATCGCCGAGCTGACGCCGTGATAATGCCCACCGGTTTCGTAGGGCGGAACGAGGTTGGCGATGTTACGCAGCACGAAAAGCTCTCCCGGCATCGCGCTGAAGATCGTCTCGGGATCAACGCGGCTGTCCGAGCAGGAGATGACCATCGTGTCGGGATTCTGCCCATGCGTTGCTAAATCTTCGTAGTGCGCAGCGTTGGGCGCAAAGTAGCGAAATTTGAAGCGGCGGTAGCGATCGGCAAGCGAGTCTGGAAAGCTTTTCATCGTCTATTGCAACTCCTTCTTATGATCCGCCATGCAGCTTCACACCTTTGCTCAAGCGGCTGTCGGTTCCTATCAGCACGATATATCCGAGAATTGCAGACACTAACGAGCCGGTGAGCACGCCGAGTTTGACGTTGGCGCTCGTCTGCGGGTCAGGGAATGCCAACATGCCGATGAAAAGGCTCATCGTGAAGCCGATACCACCGAGAATGGCTGTGCCGAATAGCTGCATCTCCGTCGCGCCGCCCGGTTTCGCCCCGGCGCCGCTTCGAATGGCGGCCCGAGCGAAGCTGTAGATTCCGAGTGGCTTGCCGATTATGAGCCCAAGCGCGATGCCGAGTGAAATTGGGGAGGTGAGGTCCCTCACCGATATCGCGCCGAGGTATACGCCAGCATTGGCAAACGCAAAAATCGGCAGAATGGCGAAGCTTACCCACGGGGCCAAGCGATGCTCGACGTTTTCGAGCGGACCTTCCCGGCCTTTGGCGTTCGTGAGAGGGACCGCAAGCGCTGTCGCGACACCTGCAAGGGTCGCATGGACGCCTGATTTCAAGACGCAAAGCCAGACAAAGGCGCCGACGAGAGCGTAAGCCCAGACTCTCATCACGTCCAAGTGGTTGAGAAGGGCAAGAATCGCGATACCGGCGAAGGCGAGGGCCAGCGCCGAGAGCGATAGGTCGCCGGTATAGAAAAACGCAATGATGAGAATCGCGCCGAGATCGTCGATGATCGCGAGCGCCAATAGGAAGACCTTGAGGCTTTGCGGCACGCGCGAGCCGAGCACGGCAAGAACGCCGACGACAAAGGCGATGTCGGTTGCGGCTGGTATAGCCCAGCCCCTGAGAGCAATATTGTTGTCCCAGTTGATAGTGGAATAGATCAAAGCCGGCGCAATCATGCCGCCCAATGCCGCAATAACCGGAAGCACGGCCGCTTTGCGGTTCGATAGCGCGCCGCGCAGAATCTCACGTTTGATTTCGAGCCCGACGAGGAAAAAGAAGATCACCATCAGAGCATCGTTGATCCAATGCAAAAGCGATTTGGACAGAACGAACGGCGCAACACCAATTGAGAGCGGCAACGCTAGCGCTCTTTCATAAGCCTCGTTAAACGACGAATTGGCGACAATGAGTGCGAGCACCGCCGCGCCGAGCAGCACCAGTCCTGCGGCGGCTTCGCGGCTAACGCCCGTCGCAGTCGTTTCCGGCTTCATGCGCGTCCCTTGATTTCCCCGATCCGACGAAACGTAGGCAGCGCGAGCGGCCTGGGCAAGCAAAAGGTTGAATCGCTTGGCCGTATCTCGGCTCTGCGGCTGCCAAAAAAATGGCGTGCGACCTAGGTTTTTCGGGCGCGCGCCTTGGGCAGGATTTCAAGAACGGTTTCTGACGGCCGGCACAATCGCGTGCCGAGTGGCGTGACGACAATCGGACGGTTTATCAGAATGGGATGAGCCATCATCGCGTCAATGATCGCCTTATCGTCGAGACCGAGGTCGGCAAGCCCGAGTTCTTCGTACAGCGTTCCCTTTTGCCGAACCAAATCACGCGGCGTGATACCCATCGCCTTGATTAGTTCGACGAGCTCTTTCCGCGTCGGCGGTGTCTTCAGATATTCGATTACGCGAGGTTCTTCGCCGTGCTCGCGGATGATCGCCAGCGTGTTGCGCGACGTACCGCAAGCCGGATTGTGATAGATCGTAATCGTCATCAGACGTCCTTTCCGCGCCTTCGCTACGACGAAAGCCAGGCCCAGTCGATCTGCGCCAGCATGAGACGGTCGCTGCCGCGGCTGGCTTCCACGCCATAGCTGACGCCCTGTATGGCATGAGTCCAGGCGTCTGTTACGGAGGCGCCGCGCAACAGGCGCGCCGTCAGAAATCCGGCAAACAAATCGCCGGTGCCATGCGGCACGTCGGCGAGCTTTTCGACCTCGTTGACAAGGACGTTGCCGCTGTTGACCAGAACGTTCGCGAGTTCGTCGGGGCCCGATGGTATGGAAGTCGCGGCAACGATCGGGCACGGCAAGGTAAGCGCAGCCTGACTCGCATCTTCGGCGGATTGGACATCTGTATGCGTCAGCCAGCCGAGTTCGAACCGGTTGGGCGTCAAAATATCAGCAAGCGGAATAAGCCTGTCGCGGACAACGGCGGCTGCTCCCGCGTCGATATAGAGACCTTCCGGATCGTCGCCGAGAATAGGATCGCAGACGTAGACGATCAGCGGATTGAGTTCGCGCATCCGTTTGACGAGGCTCGCCACCCATGTCGCGTGTCCTACTGTCGGCAAATAGCCCGAAAGCACCGCATCGAACGTGCCGAGCGAGCCGTTTGCCTCGATTGCGCCGGTCATCTTTTCGAGCACCGTCGGCTCGAGGATGACGCCCGCACAATGTTCACGCGCCGGATGATTGGACAACACGACGGTCGGCAGCGCCACGACCTCGATCCCGGCGCGCTGTAGCGGGGCGATGGTGGGGGTGAGACCGACCGTATCCTGCGCGACGTGCGATGAAATAACGAGAATTCGGCGCATGGTCCTGATTGCACTTGAAGATCGCGGATCAGCCCTGCCATGCCGGCGGGAAGGCTAAGCCTTCTAACACGGGTTGCCCAAAGTGCAGCCGCCTATGTGCGCACCGTGATCTTTTCTTCTGGCCCGAAAGTTGAGCTGTCCCTGTCCGCTCGATGCGTTATGGTGCATCGCACCATCAACGCAGCTTCGGAGCCGACGCCGATGGCGATGAGACCAAGACGCAGCGTTCTCTATGTGCCGGGAGACAACGAGCGCGCCATCGAGAAAGCGAAAACGCTTCCCGCGGATTCAATCATCCTCGACCTCGAGGATTCGGTCGCGCCGGAAAACAAGGAATTCGCTCGCAAGCAGGCTACGGCCGCCATCCGCGCAGGCGAGTTCGGCTCGCATGAGGTCGTTTTACGCGTCAACCCGATCGAAACGCCGTGGGGCATGGCCGATCTCCATGCGGCGATAGCAGCTGTCCCGGACGCGATCGTCGTTCCAAAAGTTTCTCAATCGGGCGACGTGACGGGAACGGCGAAGGTCGTGAAGGCCGCCGATGCCGACCCGCGCATTCGTCTCTGGGCCATGATCGAAACGCCGATGGGTATCATCAATGCCCGCGAAATTGCGGCCTGCGGGCCTGATCCCGACAATCGTCTCGTTTGCTTCGTGGTCGGCACCAACGACCTGCTGAAGGAAAGTCGCGCCCGCGCCGGCAGCAACCGCTTCGCCGTCGTGCCGTGGCTGGCGATGACGCTTGTCGCGGCGCGCGCCTATGGGTTGGATGTCATTGACGGCGTCTACAACGATTTTAAGGATGATCCGGGTTTCCGCGCCGAATGTGAGCACGGCCGCACGCTTGGCATGGATGGTAAGACCCTGATCCACCCCTCTCAGGTCGTCCCCTGCAACGAGATCTTCTCACCGGGCGACGATGAGGTCGCCTGGGCGCATAAGATCATCAAAGCCTTCGAACAACCGGAAAACGCCAGGAAAGGCGTCATTACCGTCGAGGGCAAGATGGTGGAACGCCTGCATCTCGTTATGGCGAAAAGGGTTGCCGCTATCGCGGAGGCCATCGCCGCGCGCTCGCGCATCGAGGAGCCGTGGTTCTGAGAAGTGCGCAAATCCGAGGTATCTGCGGCCCTTGATCGCGTCCTGAAGCCTTGAAAAGGGTTGCGGTTCGCTCCCCACATCCGGAAAAAGAGCCGCAACAACCAGCGATAGCGAAGGCGAGGACGATGGCGGACACGAAAACCAACGCAGGCAATTTCTTCGAGGATTTTCGCTTCGGCCAGGTCATTCATCACGCGACGCCGCGCACCGTCACCGATGGCGATGTCGCGCTCTATACGGCGCTTTACGGCTCGCGCTTTGCGGTCCAATCGGCTGACACCTTCGCCAAGGCGATCGGCTATCCGAAGGCTCCCCTCGACGACCTGCTGACGTTTCACGTCGTATTCGGAAAGACGACGCCGGATATTTCGCTGAATGCCATCGCGAACCTCGGCTATGCCGACTGCCGCTTTCTGAAACCCGTCTATCCTGGCGATACGCTGACCTCGACGTCGGAAGTCATCGGACTAAAAGAAAATTCCAACGGAGAAACAGGCACCGTCTACGTGCGCTCCACGGGGCGCAATCAGGACGATCAGGTCGTTCTCGAATATTGCCGCTGGGTGATGGTCAGAAAGCGCACCAAGGGATCTCCGGCTCCGGAGGCCGTGGTGCCGAAGCTGCCCGATCGCGTCGATCCGAAAGATATCGGAGGCGCAGTCCCGCCGCTCGACGTGACGAAATACGACTTTGAGCTTTC
This sequence comes from Hyphomicrobium sp., assembly GCA_035547255.1. GTDB lineage: Bacteria > Pseudomonadota > Alphaproteobacteria > Rhizobiales > Hyphomicrobiaceae > Hyphomicrobium_B. The sequence goes on along the minus strand of DASZVX010000070.1, from coordinate 29,414 downwards.
CGGCTCGCCGCACCGTTGGGGCGATTATGAGGCGGGTGAGAAAATCGATCATGTCGACGGCATGACCCTCGAGGAGGCCGAGCATCAAACCGCGACGCGCCTCTATCAGAACACCGCGAAAGTCCATTTCAATCAGCACACGGAATCAAAAGGCCGGTTCGGCAAGCGCATCGTCTACGGCGGAGTCGTCATCTCGCTCGTGCGCGCGCTCTCATATAACGGCCTCGGCAATGCATTTCATTTGGCGGCGATCAACGGCGGTCGCCACGTCGCGCCGACGTTTGCCGGCGACACGATTTATGCGTGGTCGGAGATTATCGAGAAGGCCGAGATTCCGGAGCGCAAGGACATCGGAGCCCTCCGCGTTCGCATGGTCGGCGTCAAGAACCAGGACTGCGCGGCATTCCCATTGAAGACTGAGACAGGCGAATATGCCGAAGGCGTTGTCCTCGATCTCGATACCTGGCTCGTCCTGCCGCGCTGATTGAGCGTGTGGCTGGAGCGCCAGGATCCGTCTTTTTCCGCTGAGAAAATGCGGAAGAGCGCATGTGCTAACCTTTGATTAGGAGTTGCCTGTAAACTGCTCCGATGACGTTGCCCCGCACGAATGCCCCCAAAAGCCGAGTGCGGCGCGACGATCTCTGAAACGGAGCGAGAGTGGCAAAAAAGGCCGCAATCATCGGCGCTGGGCTGGCTGGCTTGTCGTGCGCGCGCACGTTGCGCCAGGCAGGTCTCGATGTCGAAGTTTTCGAGCAGGATTCGGCAATCGGTGGCCGGCTCGCAACGATCCGCGTCGGCACGGATGCCTTCGATCACGGCGCCCAATACGTCTGCGCGCAGTCCATGGGATTCAGCGATTTCCTCGGCGAGATCGAAGGTCGCGGGTACGCTGAGCGCTGGACGCCGTACAAGACCGACAGCGCAAGCCCGTCGCAGACGAGCCCGTGGATCGTCGGCACACCTGGAATGTCATCACTGGTCCGTCCGCTCACGGAAAGCGTGCATATCGAAACTGGCCGCCGCGTTCATGCGCTCGAATGGATCGACAAGGGCTGGCACGCCTGGTTCGCGGACGACATTTCGGTTGGACCGTTCGATGCCGTGGTGGTTGCAGCGCCCGCGACCGAGGCCCGCTCGCTTCTCGGACATATCGAAAAATTTGACCAGGCGCTCGCGCGTGTTCGCATGGCACCATGCTGGGCTTTGATGGTCCACATCGATAAACGGGTTTTTCCCGCGCAAGACGTGTTTTCCGATGTTTCGGATGTCATCCGCTGGATCGCACGAAACAATACTAAGCCCGGACGCAATCCGGACGAGGAGACGATTGTCGTTCATGCGTCGTCCGCTTGGAGCCGGGACGCGGAAGACCTCGATGCCACGGCAGCGGCCGAAGAACTCTGGGACGAGGTCAGCGAAGTGTTGAATTTGGCGCCTGTCAGACCAAAGCACATGACGGCGCATCTCTGGCGCCAAGGCTTCGTCGACCAGCCACTCGGCGAAGCGTATCTCTATTCGTCCGCGCATAAGGCGGGCATTGCCGGCGACTGGTGCCTCGGTGGCTTGGCCGAGCACGCCTTCGAAAGCGGCGATCGCCTGGGTCGCGCGATTGCAAGCTCTCTGATGTAGCCCGTCGGCCGTTCGATTTGCGGTTTATGTGGCATTTGGCGAATTGCCGCGCCGCCGATGAGACGCTAAAACGCTGCTCCAAGACAAAAAGGTATCCGATGCAAGCCACCTCAGGGCGGAGCGCGCGACCGGAGCGGCCGCTTTCTCCCCACCTACAAATCTATTCGCCGCTGATCAACATGGTGATGTCGATCGTGCATCGTATCACCGGCGCGGCGCTCTACGTCGGCTCGCTCCTGCTAGCCTGGTGGTTGATCGCGGCGGCGACAGGACCCGAATACTATGATTACGTCGCGGGTTTCTTCGGATCATGGCCGGGAAAGATCATCCTGCTCGGATATACCTGGGCATTGATGCATCACCTGCTCGGCGGCCTCCGGCATTTGCTCTGGGATACCTGCCGCGGATACGACCTCAAGACGATTGATCTTCTGTGCTGGGGAACGCTCGCAGGATCGCTGGCATTGACGGCGCTGATTTGGATTGGCGTTGCCGCCTCGGGAGGCCTCTGATCATGGCGATGCGAACGCCTCTCAAAACGGCAAGATATCTTGGCTCTGCGAAGGAAGGCGCCGACCACTTCTGGAAGCAGCGCGTCACGGCGGTCTCGAACGCCTTTCTGGCCGTATTCCTGGTCTGGCTCATCGTGTCATTGACAGGCGCCGATTACGCGACGGTCAAACACGAGCTTGGCAATCCATTGATTGCCCTGGGCTTGCTGGCCTTGGTTCTGTCGGGCACCATCCACATGCGTCTTGGCATGCAGACAATCATCGAAGACTATGTTCACGACGAAGGGTTGAAAGTCGTGGCGCTCATGCTCAATACGTTTTTCGCGATTTTCATTGCGCTCGCCAGCATCTTCTCCGTGCTGAAGCTGAGCTTCGGAGCCTAGCTGGATGTCGAAAACGAATGGCAAAGCCAACGGTGCAACGGCTGCGCCCGCCGTCAACGGCAAAGCGTATCCGGTTGTCGATCATCAATACGATGTCGTCGTCGTCGGTGCCGGCGGCGCTGGGTTGCGCGCCACGCTCGGCTGCGCCGAAGCCGGCCTGAAAACCGCTTGCGTCACGAAAGTCTTTCCGACGCGGTCTCATACCGTCGCTGCCCAAGGCGGCGTCGCGGCAGCCCTCGGCAACATGGGGCCTGACGACTGGCGCTGGCACATGTACGACACCGTCAAAGGCTCCGACTGGCTCGGAGACCAGGACGCGATCGAATACCTCTGCCGTCATGCTCCGGCCGCCGTCTACGAACTTGAGCACTACGGCGTTCCGTTCTCGCGCACCGAAGACGGCAAGATCTATCAGCGGCCCTTCGGCGGCATGACCACGGACTTCGGCGAAGGTCCTCCTGCTCAGCGCACCTGCGCCGCGGCCGACCGTACCGGCCACGCGATGCTCCACACGCTCTATGGACAGTCGCTGCGCCACGCGGCGGAGTTCTTTGTCGAATATTTCGCGCTCGACCTCATCATGGACCGCGACGGCGCCTGCCGCGGTATCATGGCGCTGAACTTAGAAGACGGCACGATCCACCGTTTCCGTGCGAAGAAAACCATCCTCGCGACGGGCGGCTACGGCCGCACATACTTCTCGTGCACGTCCGCGCATACCTGCACGGGCGATGGCAACGCGATGGTGCTCCGGGCGGGCCTGCCGCTGCAGGACATGGAGTTCGTGCAGTTCCATCCGACCGGCATCTACGGCGCCGGTGTTCTGATCACCGAAGGCGCGCGCGGCGAAGGCGGCTATCTGACGAATTCGAAGGGCGAGCGCTTCATGGAGCGTTACGCGCCGCATGCCAAGGATCTCGCCTCGCGCGACGTCGTTTCGCGCTCGATGACCGTGGAGATTCGCGAAGGCCGTGGCGTCGGACCGGAAGGCGATCACATCTTCCTGCACCTCGACCATCTCGATCCGAAGATTTTGGCGGAACGCCTTCCGGGCATCACCGAAAGCGCCAAAGTTTTTGCAGGCGTCGATCTGCGCCGCCAGCCGATCCCCGTCCTTCCGACCGTCCACTACAACATGGGCGGCATCCCGACGAATTATCACGGCGAGGTTCTGACCAAGAAAGACGGCAATCCCGACCACGTCGTGCCGGGCTTGATGGCAATTGGCGAGGCCGCCTGCGTTTCGGTGCACGGCGCCAACCGGCTGGGTTCCAATTCGCTCATCGACCTTGTCGTTTTCGGTCGCGCCGCTGGCCTGCGTTGCGCCGAGACAATCGAGTCGGGCGCGATGCAGCCCGAACTGCCGAAAGATACAGACGACAAGATCCTCGATCGTCTTGACAGGTTCCGTTATGCCAAAGGCGGCACGCCGACCGCGGCACTGCGTCTGCGCATGCAGAAGATCATGCAGTCGAACTGTGCCGTGTTCCGCGACGGCCCGGTGCTCAAGGAAGGCGTCGAAAAGATCGCCACCGTCTGGCGTGACGCGGCAGATATTTCCGTCACGGACCGGTCGCTGATCTGGAATTCGGATCTCGTCGAGACGCTCGAATTCGACAATCTGATCGCGCAGGCCGCGGTTACCGTCGTCGGTGCCGAAAACCGCAAGGAAAGCCGCGGCGCGCACGCACGGGAAGACTATCCGAAGCGCGACGACGTCAATTGGATGAAGCACACGCTTGGCTGGGTGGATTACGCTTCGAAATCGGTGAAACTCGACGAGCGTCCGGTTCACACCCAGACGATGACCAACGAAGTCAAGTATATCGAACCGAAAGCGCGCGTTTATTGACACGCCCGTTATGCGTGCGATGGGTAAAAATAGCGCGCATCCATGAAGACGCGGTAAGGTGGGGCGCCCGGAGGTGCCTCGCCCATTGAGCAAGCCTACATCAGAATCGGCTGACGAAGCCGACACGCGCATGCCACCCGATCCGTTCGCGGCCGTGCTGCCGGCGCTTGCGGCGCTCGGAGCCATTACGTCGATCGCCGCGATCAATTGGTCGGGAGAGGGAAAGCTCGCGACACGGACCCGAACGAAGCGCAAGACGTCCGCGGCGCTCCGCGATCTCGAGACGTGCTGCTTGGGGCTCGCCGAAATCTTCCGGCGTTTCCAGCGCCACCCGCGCGTTTTTGCCGGCGAAGGCGGACAAGCATCGGCTCCGTTGAAATTCGGAGTCCATGGCCAGCGCATTCGCGCCGATGCTCAGCGGCTTTACCTGCAACTTATGAACGACATCGCTTCGATGCTCGTGCTTGCAACGCAGAACGCCTTCGATGTCATGACCGCAATCGAGGACGGCGATATCGACGCGCCGGAGGAGATCTTCTTTGCGTTCGGAGAGCAGCAGGACCGTCTCAACACAGTGCTTCAGTCACGCGTAACGCTACGCGCGGCCGTCGATACCGGCGCCGACATTGCCGAACGCCTGGTCGCCCTGGTGCGGGAACTTAAAACCTATCAAAAGCCCGCCTAAGTACCAAAGAACCCCGGCCCGCGACTTGCGCTGCCGTTGACAGGGGGACGCGATCGGTCTTCTGTCTCTGCCGGTCTTTTTCCACACGGGGACGTCCGGCACTCCAATGGTCCAGCTCACTCTTCCGAAGAATTCGAAGGTCACTCAGGGTAAAACCTGGAACAGGCCCGATCACGAAGGCGACTGGAAAGAGTTCCGCATTTACCGCTGGAACCCCGATGACAGCGATAATCCCCGCATCGACACGTACCATGTCGATCAGAAGCAGTGCGGGCCTATGGTGCTCGACGCGCTGATCAAGATCAAAAACGAGATTGATCCGACGCTGACGTTCCGCCGTTCCTGCCGCGAAGGCATCTGCGGCTCCTGCGCAATGAATATCGATGGAACGAACACGCTCGCCTGCCTCAAAGGCATCGACGATGTTGCCGGGGCCGTGAAGATTTATCCGCTACCTCACCTGGAAGTCGTCAAAGACCTCGTTCCGGATCTGACCAACTTTTACGCCCAGCACAGGTCGATCGAGCCCTGGCTCAAGACCGATACGGCAACGCCGCCGAAGGAATGGAAGCAGTCGCGCGAAGACCGCAGCAAGCTTGACGGCTTGTACGAGTGCATTTTGTGTGCGTGCTGTTCGACGTCATGTCCGAGCTATTGGTGGAATTCCGATCGCTACCTGGGCCCGGCCATTCTTCTTCAGGCCTACCGCTGGGTCATCGACAGCCGCGACGAGGCCACGGGCGAACGCCTTGATAACCTTGAAGATCCTTTCCGCCTTTACCGCTGTCATACGATCATGAACTGCGCCAAGGCATGTCCGAAGGGGTTGTCGCCGGCGAAAGCGATAGCGGAATTGAAGAAGCTCATGGTTGAGCGTCGCGTCTAATGCAGTGGAATTTTCTTCGAGCACCGGATCACGCAGAGGATCATGCCGTGCAGGACATCCTTGATCACATCGGTTTTCCGGTCACCGATTACGCCCGTTCGGTCGCGTTCTATAAGCAGGCCCTGGCGCCGCTTGGCATCGTGATGCTGAAGGAATTCAAGTTGTCCGATGACGGCGCCGACGGATACGCCGGTTTCGGCCGCAAGAGGCCGCAATTCTGGATCGGAACCGGAGCGGCGCTGAAAGGCCGCCTGCACGTGGCCTTTGCTGCGGCCAATCGCCAGGAAGTCCACGCCTTCTATGAAGCGGCAATTGCTGCCGGCGCGCGTGACAATGGCGCTCCCGGATTGCGACCCCATTATCACGAGAATTATTACGGCGGATTCGTTCTCGATCCGGACGGCCACAATATCGAGGCCGTAGCGCATTTGCCGGAATAGGATAGCGCTAAATCTATCCGATACTTATTCGATCAAGTTCATAAAAAGAGAAATGGCCGGTGACGCAAATCGCTGTCGCCGACCATTTGAAACGTATTGGCACCGAAGCGCCAGACTACCAGTAACCAGTTCGCTCCCAAATCCGAATGCCCAGTCCAGAGCCCGGGAGCTGCAAACCGGTTTAGGCAGCTTTCCGCTTTGTCGCCTTCTTTGCGGCCTTGCGAACCGTCTTCTTGGCGGCTTTCTTCGCGGCGGGCTTCTTTCTCTTTGCAGGTGCTTTCTTAGCTGCTTTAGCCATAGGATTTAGTCTCCCTCTAGGTTCGAATCAGCTCGAACTAAGCAAACATGAGCAAGTTCGCGAAGTTTGTAGACAAAGAAGTTTGATATATCGCGCAAAACGGAGTTTATTAACGCTAATTGTTGCTCAAATGTCGCAATTTTTCTTATTTTTTCCTGCCTCTTGGCCTTTTCGAAGATTGGGAAGCGTGAATTGCGCCGATGTGATTCTCAATTTTGAATCACAATCCTCGATTCAAACCTCTCCTTCGCAGAACGGATCAGATTTCGCCAGATCCGCTGATGCGCGTCTGCATATCGAAAGCAGCATGCAGATAGGTCATCGGTTCGTCGATCATTTCAGAGACCATCGATTGGTAGTCGGCGTGATTGGGAATGATGTCGGCGAAGATTGATCCGTCTTCGATCTTGAGATCCGCACCGTAGTGACGTGCGATGGCCTGCATCTTTGCGTTGTCGGGCAAGCAGATCAGCGTGAGATGGCTCAGTCCGCGATTGCGCGCCGTTCGGATAACGCGACCCATCAGTTGTGTCGCGATACCACGGTTTACGAACGGTCTTTCGACGGAGAAAGCAACCTCGGCGCTCTCCTGGCGCATCAACGCACCGGGACGCAATTCAGCGACGCCGCGAACCTCTCCGTCGACGAAGTAGCCGAACGTCACGTTTCCAAAATCGCTGGCGTGTGCCGCATAGCTCGCGATGAATGCGTTCGAAACATCGTGTCCGAACCGGCGATGACGCGCATCGCTGTCCAGACGCTGCAGGTGATCTCTCAGCAGGTAGCTTTCGCTGGCAAGGAGCCGACGAATGAACCCGAAATGTGCGTCGTCCGCGACGCGAACATCGTCCGACATAGTGTAGCCTCTTGAAGTCTGGCCTCGCGCACCGGCGGTCCGCTAAGCCCTCGTAACCTCTCTGAAAATGTTGCTTAATTTTTGCAAGGCAATAAGGCGGTGCTGCATTGCAGCAGTGCAATTTGCACCGACGGATTGTTTTAGAAGCCTGTCGGCGGGCGTTTCGGACGCCCTCAGGGCTCCCGCATGGCGCGGTGACATTCGGTCGCGCGGGACGAGAACTCCGTGCGGATGAGGCCTGTTGCGTTCGGAGCGCCATCCCGACTACCGAGGCGTGGGATTTTGGGCGGGGCGCATGGGCACGGTTATAGACGGCTATCGACAGCGTCTCGTTGAGCACGAGATCGAGCCCGACCCGGCGCAGGCGATGCTTGCGGAACGGCTTGATGCGCTTCAATCGGAGCTGATTGCAAACCACCGCGATCGAAGCCTCTTTTCGCGCCTCCTGGGCAAATCACCGAAAGTGCCGAAGGGCCTTTACATCTGGGGCGCCGTCGGCCGCGGCAAGACCATGCTGATGGACCTCTTTTTCGAAGGAACGCCCTTCGAGCCGAAGCGGCGGGCCCACTTCCACGAATTCATGGCGGACGTCCACGAAAGGATCGGTGCGGCGCGTGACGAGAAGCCCGGCGATCCCATCCCCCACGTTGCGAGCGCCATAGCTCGTGAAGCGCGGCTCTTGTGTTTCGATGAGATGCACGTCTCCGACATCGCGGACGCGATGATTCTCGGCAGATTGTTCCAGAGCCTTTTCGCAGCCGGCGTGACGGTGGTTGCCACATCCAACGCGCGACCCTCGGACCTTTACAAGAACGGTCTCAACCGGCAGCTCTTTCTGCCGTTCATCGATCTCATCGACGCACATATGGATGTTGTCGAGCTGAAGTCTCAGAAGGATTTCCGGCTCGACAAGCTGTCCGGCGCGCAACTTTATTTTTACCCTGCCGACGCGGCCGCACGTGCGGCGCTCGATGCCCACTGGAACCGCCTCACCGGCAAGCATCCGGGAAAATCGCAGACACTCGAAGTCAAGGGGCGAAAGCTTGTTGTGCCGATCGCGTCCGTCGGCGTCGCGCGATTTAGTTTCGATGAGCTTTGCGACCGCCCGCTCGGTGCCAACGATTATCTCCACATCGCCCACGCCTTTCATACGGTCATCATTGAGAACATCCCGGTTCTGACGCCCGATCGCCGCGACGTGGCGCGCCGCTTCATTAATTTGGTCGATGCACTCTACGATAGTCGCATCTGTCTCATTGCTTCGGCTGCCGACGAACCGGCGGCCCTCTACCCCCACGGCAGCGGGTCGGAGGCCTTCCTGCGCACTGCCTCGCGCCTCACTGAAATGCGCTCGGAAGCCTATCTTGCGGGCCATTCGGGCGGTCGAGCGCGGCACTGACGAACGGGATGGCCGCGATTGTTCGATTGTTTGCCCGCAATCCGGTTTCATACCAAAGTTGCGGCTTGCCTTTGAGCGGCCAACGAATTTGATTAGGCGGAAGAGCGTGACATCCGTCCGCATCTGCAACTGGTTAAGTCTCCTTGGGGGTAGCTCGACATGGCGCGTGCCAAAATCGCATTGATCGGCTCAGGACAGATTGGCGGCACGCTGGCGCTGCTGGCTGGTCTCAAGGAACTCGGCGATATCGTGATGACCGATATCATCGAAGGCGTCGCTAAAGGCAAAGCCCTCGACCTCGCTCAGGCCGCGGCGGTCGAAGGGTATGATGCCCGGCTGTCGGGGGCCGGAACAGACGACTATGCGGCAATTGCCGGTGCCGACGTTTGCATCGTCACGGCGGGCGTTCCGAGAAAACCGGGAATGAGCCGCGATGATCTTCTTGGCGTCAATCTGAAGGTGATGGAGCAGGTCGGCGCCGCCATCAAACAGCACGCACCGGATGCCTTTGTCGTCTGCATCACGAACCCGCTCGATGCGATGGTGTGGGCGCTCAGAAAATTCACGGGTTTCCCCGCAAACAAGGTCGTCGGCATGGCCGGCGTGCTCGATAGCGCCCGCTTCTCGTGCTTCCTCGCCGAGGCAGCCGGCGTTTCCATCGAGGACGTTCGCGCTTTGACGCTCGGGGGACACGGCGATGATATGGTCCCGCTGGTTCGCTATTCGACGATTGGCGGCGTGCCGCTGCCAGATTGTGTGAAGCTCGGCTTCTTCAGCCAGGAACAGCTCGACGCGATGATCAAGCGTACGCGCGGCGGCGGCGGCGAAATCGTTGGGCTGCTCGGAACCGGTTCGGCGTTCTATGCGCCTGCCGCTTCGGCAATTTCAATGGCGGAGAGCTATCTGAGAGACAAGAAGCGCATGCTCCCCTGTGCCGCTCATCTCAATGGTGAGTACGGAATCAAGGATACCTACGTCGGTGTATCCGCGATTATCGGCGCGGGCGGTGTAGAGAAGGTCGTTGAACTCGCGTTGGACGAAAACGAAAAGGCGGCGTTCCAGAAGTCCGTCACATCGGTGCAGGGCCTGATCGAAGCTTGTAAGAAAATCAGCCCGGCACTCGCGGGTTGAGGAGCGGGAGCGCGCCGTGCACGCCACCCGCTCCAAGCACTGTCATAGGAACGCGCGGGCGCTCCACTCAACCGAAATGGAAGATCTTCTTCAGACTGTGGGACAGCGCGCCACGCTTTTCCTTGCGCGCAACGTCCGCTTCGCTCCGGAGCCACGTCATCTGCACGACGCGCCGCTCGCCGACGAAAGGCGTGTGGCCGTGCCAAGAACTGTCGGATCGGCGGAACGCGAAGACCGTTCCGGTGAGCGGGCTGATCTGCTCGACGTAGTCCTCGAAGTCCTTGCCGTTGCGCAGAACCCGAAGGCAGCCTGCGGCCGAGCCATCCCATTTGTCGTTGAGATAAGTCAGCATCGTCGCGATCTTGGCCTCGCCATCCGTGTGGATGCGGCCATCCTTGGCCTGCGAGACCTTGCGGACGGTAATCATCTTCGGCTTGTTGACGAGGTCGATATCAAGCTTCTCCGAGACAATCTTCGAGACCTCAGGTTTCTTCAAATCTTCGAGCAGCTTGGCAAACGCTCCGTGGGAGCGTTGGCCGATATCGGCTTCTGTGAAAAAGCCAGGCTCTCTAAGATCCGGATAGTCGGCCTTCAAAGGCTCGACCGCCGTAGGTTGAATGAAGTGATCGCCGACGAGAAAATTATAAGGATCGCGCCCCGTCCGCGCCGACTTCAAGCCATCGATGTTGATGCATGCAAATTCCTGAGACATGAACGTTCCCCGTTGCAGATCAAGTCAGTATCCAAACAGAATTTACGGTGGCGCCAAACGCACCTCATGCGCCGCAGTTCCAAAATTCAGGCAATTGTGCGCACGCGACGTCTTTACCGCTCCGAATTGGGGCTTAATGACGGCGCGTGCGCACGAACGCACTGAAGCCCCAAAAACACCTTGCGGAATGGAGCCCAGGCATGAACATCCATGAATATCAGGCCAAAGAGCTTTATCGACAGTACGGAGTGCCGACGCCAAACGGTTTTCCAGCGTTTTCGGTCGCTGATGCGATTGAAGCGGCGAAGAAACTGCCGGGTCCGGTGTGGGTCGTCAAAGCGCAGATTCATGCCGGCGGACGCGGCAAGGGAAAATTTCGGGAATCGGCCGCTGGCGACAAGGGCGGCGTGCGGCTCGCAAAGTCGATCGACGAAGTGAAGGCCTTTGCTGAACAAATGCTGGGTAAAACGCTTGTCACCGTTCAAACGGGGAACGCCGGGCGTATCGTCAATCGTCTTTATATCGAAGACGGCTCGGCGATTGAACGCGAGCTTTATCTTTCCGCACTCGTCGATCGTGGATCTTCGCGCGTTGCATTCATCGTGAGCCAGGCCGGCGGCATGAACATTGAGGATGTCGCCCATGAGACGCCGGAGAAGATTCACACTCTGACGATCGACCCGGCAACCGGATATCAGCCGTTCCACGGCCGGAAGGTCGCCTTTGCGCTGGGCCTCAAGGGCGATCAGGTGAAGGCAGCCAGCAAGCTTGTCGAAAATCTTTACCGCATGGTTGTCGAGAAGGACATGAGCCTGCTTGAGATCAATCCGCTGGTGGTCACGAAGGACGGAAAGCTCATTTGCCTCGACGGCAAAATGAACTTCGATTCGAATGCGCTCTACCGGCACCCGGAAATTGTCGCGCTTCGTGATCTCAGCGAGGAAGACCCGACCGAGATCGAAGCCTCAAAACACGATCTTGCGTTCGTCAAGCTCGACGGCAACATCGGCTGTCTCGTCAACGGTGCTGGCCTCGCGATGGCGACGATGGATATCATCAAGCTTTATGGCGCGGAGCCGGCGAATTTCCTCGACGTCGGAGGCGGTGCATCCAAGGAAAAGGTGCGTGAAGCCTTCAAGATCATCCTTGCCGATCCAGCCGTGCAGGGAATCCTGGTCAATATCTTCGGCGGCATCATGCGCTGTGACATTATCGCTGAAGGCGTGATTGCGGCCGCTCGCGAAATGGACATCAAAGTGCCGCTCGTCGTGCGCCTGGAAGGCACGAACGTCGAACTTGGCAAGAAAATCCTCAAAGAGTCCGGCCTGAAGATCATACCTGCCGACGACCTGGCCGACGCGGCCAAGAAAATTACAGATGAATTGAAGCAGGTGGCCTGATCGCCTGACGTGCTGAAATATCTGGCATTGGCACGATAGTTGGTCTTGCTGCACCGCAAAAGTTGCGCGACATTCCCCCCGCGTGAAGTACGGTCAATGCGGGGACGGAATGTCAATACTGGTCGACAAGACGACGAAGGTCATCTGCCAGGGCATCACGGGCAGTCAAGGAACGTTTCACACCAAGCAGGCGCGAGCCTACGGAACAAAGATCGTCGGCGGCGTAACGCCGGGCAAAGGCGGGACCAAGCATCCCGATGCAGAGCTTGCCGACGTGCCGCTCTTCGACAGCGTGGCAGAAGCCATCGCCAAGACGGGCGCGACCGCGTCATCGATCTACGTGCCACCGCCGTTTGCCGCCGACGCGATCCTCGAAGCGATCGATGCGGAAGTTCCGCTGATCGTCTGCATCACAGAGGGCATCCCTGTGATGGACATGGTGCGCGTCAAGCGCGCGCTCGACGGATCGAAATCGCGGCTCGTCGGGCCGAACTGCCCAGGCATCCTGACGCCCGGTCAATGCAAGATCGGCATCATGCCGGGAAACATCTTCAAGCACGGCAGCGTCGGCATTGTATCGCGCTCCGGAACGCTCACATATGAGGCAGTGAAACAGACGACCGATGTCGGCCTTGGCCAGACCACCGCTGTCGGCATCGGCGGCGATCCAGTGAAGGGCACCGAGTTCATCGATGTCCTCGACCTTTTCCTGTCCGACAAGGAAACACAATCGATCATCATGATCGGTGAAATCGGCGGTTCGGCCGAGGAAGATGCTGCGGAGTTTCTGACGCGCGAAGCCCGCAAAGGCCGAAAGAAGCCGATGGCCGGATTTATCGCCGGTGTCACCGCGCCGCCCGGACGGCGCATGGGACACGCAGGTGCAATCATCTCTGGCGGCAAAGGCAAGGCAGAAGACAAACTTGCTGCGATGAAGGCAGCAGGGATTGCCATTTCGCCAAGCCCCGCCGCCCTCGGGCGTACACTCGTTGAAATCTTGAGAGCGTAAGGATTTCACCGAGGATTTGACCGAACCGGATCGGTGGCGGTTTTTTCCGATCTCGATTGTTCGCGTCATCAGGAGCCCTCGTTAGGCAACCCAGAGCCTGAAAAGGACGAACTCGATGTCACGAAATGGCCAGAACGAAGCGTTTCTTCGCACCTCGTTCCTGAGCGCTGCCAACGCACCCTACATCGAAGACATGCAGGCCGAGTACGAGCGCAATCCCGGCGCCGTCAGCGACGAATGGCGAATGTTCTTCGACAGCATCAAGGAGCCGGCCGCGACACCGTCTGTCGTCAGTGGCCCCGCCTGGGCGCCGCCTCTTGAAGCACTCCTGAACGAGACCAGCACGGACCGCGATCTCGTCGGCGCTTTGACCGGCGACTACGGCGAAACCGAGCGCACCATCCGCGATAAGATCGAGAGACGCGCACAGATCGCGGGCTTCGATATGACGCCGGCCGCGTCGCTGCGTGCAACGCAGGATTCGATCCGCGCTTTGATGCTGATCCGCGCCTATCGCGTCATCGGCCATCTCGCCGCCGACCTCGATCCGCTCAACCTCGCGGATCGCCGGGTCCACCGCGAGCTGTTGCCGGAAACATATGGGTTCACGGAAGCCGACCTCGACCGGCCGATCTTCATCGATCGAGTCATGGGACTCGAAACGGCGACGATGCGCCAGATCCTGACAATCCTGAGACGCACGTACTGCCGCCAGATCGGCGTGCAATTCACGCATATTACCGATCCGGCGCAAAAGAACTGGATTCAGGAACGGATCGAAGGGCCGGAAAAGGACATTAGCTTCACGCCCGAGGGCCGTAAGGCAATCCTGAGAAAGCTCATCGAAACCGAGACCTTCGAGAAATTCTGCGATCTGAAATACACCGGCACGAAGCGCTTCGGTCTTGAGGGCGCGGAAGCGATGATCCCGGCGCTTGAGCAGATCATCAAGCGCGGCGGTCATTTGGGCGTCAGGGAAATCGCGTTGGGAATGGCACACCGCGGCCGCCTCAACGTGCTGGCCAACGTGCTGGCGAAGCCGCTCCGCGCGATCTTCAAGGAATTCAAGGGTGGCTCGTTCAAGCCCGACGACGTCGAAGGCTCGGGCGACGTCAAATATCACCTTGGCGCTTCCTCGGATCGCACGTTCGATGGCAACAGCGTGCATCTGTCATTGACCGCCAACCCGTCGCATCTCGAAATCGTCGATCCCGTCGTACTCGGAAAAGTTCGGGCAAAGCAGGATCAGCACGGCTGCTCGGGCGGTGACCGGACCCCGGTGCTGCCGCTCCTTATTCACGGCGACGCGGCTTTCGCGGGCCAGGGCGTCGTCGCGGAATGCTTCGGTCTTTCCGGGCTGCGCGGCCACCGCACCGGTGGTTCGATCCACTTCATCATCAACAATCAGATCGGGTTTACGACGGCCCCGCATCACTCGCGTTCGTCGCCCTATTGCTCCGATGTCGCCCTGATGATTGAAGCCCCGATCTTCCACGTCAACGGCGACAATCCGGAAGCCGTCGTCCATGTCGCGAAGATCGCGACCGAGTTCCGCCAGCGCTTCCAGAAGCCCGTCGTCATCGACATGTTCTGCTATCGCCGTCACGGTCACAACGAGACGGACGAGCCGATGTTCACGCAGCCGGCGATGTACAAGCGGATCAAGGCGCATCCGACCATCGTCGAGAGCTATTCGCGGACGCTTATCGATGAAGGCGTGATCACAACGGCTGAGTTCGACGAGATGAAAGCGTCGGTGCGCGCCAATCTCGACAACGAGTTCGCGGTCTCTGATGGCTACAAGCCGAACAAGGCGGATTGGCTCGATGGCCGCTGGTCGGGCATCACGCGTCCCGATAGCGACGACTGGCGCGGCAACACGGGAATCCCGATCGAGACGCTGAAGGACCTTGGCCGTCGCCTGACCTCGATTCCGAACGATTTCCGCATCCACAAGACGGTCAGCAAGCTCCTCGAACGTCGTCGCGAAATGATCGAGTCCGGCGCAGGCATCGACTGGGCGATGGGCGAGCATCTTGCGTTTGCGTCGCTGTTGATGGAGCGCTTCCGTGTCAGGCTGTCAGGCCAGGACTGCGAACGCGGCACGTTCTCGCAGCGTCACGCCGTGTTTATCGATCAGGACACGGAACGCCGCTTTGCGCCGCTCAAGCACTTGGCGCCCAATCAGGCGAGCTTCGAGATCGTCAATTCGATGCTGTCGGAAGAAGCCGTCCTCGGCTTCGAGTACGGCTATACGCTGGCAGAGCCGAATGCTCTGACGCTCTGGGAAGCCCAATTCGGCGACTTCGCAAACGGCGCCCAGGTCATTTTCGATCAGTTCGTCTCATCCGCTGAGCGCAAATGGCTGCGCATGTCGGGCCTCGTCTGCCTTCTGCCGCACGGCTACGAAGGCCAGGGCCCGGAGCATTCATCCGCGCGGCTCGAACGTTTCCTGCAACTCTGCGCCGAAGATAATTGGCAGGTCGCGAACTGCACGACGCCCGCAAACTATTTCCACATTCTGCGCCGTCAATTGCACCGGAATTTCCGCAAGCCGCTCATTTTGATGACGCCGAAGTCGCTGCTCCGGCATAAGCGCGTCACATCGAAGATCGAAGAATTCGGTCCCGGCACCAGCTTCCACCGTCTCCTATGGGACGATGCGGAGAGGGGCATCTCATCTCTCAAACTGCGGCCTGATGATGAAATTAGGCGCGTCGTCGTGTGCTCTGGGAAGGTCTATTACGACCTTCTCGATGCCCGCGACGCGCAAGGGCGCGACGACGTTTATCTGCTGCGCGTCGAACAGCTCTATCCGTTCCCGGCACGTGCGCTCATCCAGGAACTTGGTCGTTTCAAATTTGCAGAAATTGTCTGGTGCCAGGAGGAGCCCAAAAACATGGGCGCCTGGTACTTCATGGATGCAAATATCGAATGGGTCTTGACCCATTTGGGGTATATTCACCGCCGTCCGCGTTATGCCGGGCGGCCGGCATCCGCATCGACCGCGACCGGCCTGCTTTCGCAGCATGTGAAAGAGCAGACCGCGCTCGTCGCCGATGCGCTCGGAACATAACAAGGTGTGAGGGCTCATATGTCGATTGAGATTCGCGTTCCCGCGCTTGGGGAAAGCGTCACGGAGGCGACCGTTGGCAAGTGGTTCAAGCAGCCCGGCGAGGCGGTGAATGCCGATGAACCGTTGGTCGAGCTTGAAACCGATAAAGTCACGGTCGAGGTTCCCGCACCCGCCACGGGCGTGTTGGGCGATATCCTGGTCAAATCGGGTGCGACGGTCGCTGTCGGGTCCGTGCTTGCGGCTCTGAAGGATGGCGCGGCGAAATCATCAGCAGGCGCGTCGGCAACCGCGCCGGGTAGTGCGAAGGGTGCCGCTCCTCCTCCACCTTCCCCTCAGCCGAAGCCGGAACACCTCGCAACAAGAGCCCAGGAAGCGGGACCGAACGCAGGGGCTCCTCCGCCGCCGCCGGCAGCACTCAAGGCGCTGACAGAAGCTGGACTGGAACCGTCCGACGTTCACGGCACCGGCCGCCGCGGACAGATTTTGAAGGAAGACGTCGTCAATGCCGTTGCTGCGGCGGCGAGACCCGCTGCCGCCCCGCCCGTTCGCGAAGCGCCAAGCGCAGCAATATCGCCCAACGCGGTTGCGATTCCGGAAGCTCAGGCCACGATTGTCATGCGCGACGTGCGCCTTCCGTCTCCGGCCAACGATGCAACGCGCGAAGAACGCGTCAGGATGTCGAAGCTCCGGCAGACCATCGCGCGGCGCCTGAAAGAGGCGCAGAACGCAGCCGCGATGCTGACGACGTTCAATGACGTCGACATGAGCGCCGTCATGGCGCTCCGCGCGCAATACAAGGATGTTTTTGAGAAGCGCCATGGCGTGAAGCTCGGCTTCATGGGCTTGTTCGTGAAGGCCTGTATCCAGGCGCTCCGTGACGTGCCATCCGTCAACGCCGAAATCGATCACGAGGATATCGTCTACAAGAACTACTATCACATTGGCGTCGCCGTCGGGACGGAGAAAGGGCTGGTCGTCCCTGTCGTGCGTGAAGCCGACCGGCTGAGCCTCGCCGAGATCGAGCAGAAGATCGCTGAATTCGGCAAACGCGCCCGCGACGGAAAACTCTCGATCGACGATATGCAGGGCGGCACGTTCACGATCTCGAACGGCGGCGTCTACGGCTCGCTGATGTCGACGCCGATTTTGAATGCACCGCAGTCCGGCATCCTCGGAATGCATCGTATCGAGGAGCGCCCGGTCGTTCGCGGTGGCCAGATCGTTGCACGTCCGATGATGTATCTCGCGCTCTCCTACGATCACCGCATCGTCGACGGCAAAGAGGCCGTCACGTTCCTTGTGCGCGTCAAGGAATGCCTCGAAGATCCTCAGCGCTTCGTCCTGGAGCTCTGAGGAATGACAGCATCCTATGATCTGATTGTTATCGGCACCGGGCCTGGGGGTTACGTCTGTGCCATTCGCGCCGCCCAGCTTGGCATGAAAGTCGCCGTCGTCGAAAAGCGCGGCACGCACGGCGGCACCTGTCTGAACGTCGGCTGCATCCCATCGAAGGCCTTGCTGCATGCGTCGCACGCCTACGATGAGGCGAAGCATGCGTTCGGCGCCATGGGCATCGACGCGTCACCGGTTCTCGATCTGCCGAAGATGCAGGCTTTCAAGCGCGAAGGCGTCAAAGGCAACGTCGATGGCGTCGCCTATCTTCTGAAGAAGAATCAGATCGACAGCTATTTCGGAACCGCCCGCATCGTGAAAAGTGGTCAGGTGGCGGTGACTTCGCCGGGAGGCGAGACACAGACGCTCGAAGCAAAGTCGATCGTCATCGCGACGGGGTCCGACGTTGCGCGTCTGCCCGGCATCGAGATCGATGAAAAGCGCATCGTGTCATCGACCGGTGCGCTGGAACTCGCGTCTGTTCCTCGCAAGCTGCTGGTGATCGGCGCCGGTGTCATCGGCCTCGAGCTGGGCTCCGTTTGGCGCCGCCTCGGAGCGGACGTGCTGGTCGTTGAATTTCTCGACCGCATCCTGCCGGGGATCGACAATGAGATCGCGCGCTCGTTCCAACGGCTTCTAGAAAAACAAGGCATCGCGTTCCGGCTTGCAAGCAAGGTTACGGGCGTCTCGGGGCCAGAGAGCCCCGGCAAGCCGCTCAGCATCAAGGTCGAACCGGCAGCAGGCGGAGTGGCTGAAACAATCGAAGCCGATGTCGTCCTCGTCGCCGTTGGACGTGTGCCCTATACCGAAGGCCTTGGTCTTGCCGAAGCGGGCGTTGCGCTCGATGCGAAAAAACGCGTCTTGGTCGACGGCCATTTCCAGACGAGCGCATCGGGCATCTTTGCGATCGGTGACGTTATCGCCGGGCCAATGCTCGCGCACAAAGCCGGGGATGAAGGCATTGCCGTTGCTGAAATCATCGCCGGGCAAGCCGGTCACGTGAATTATGACGTCATTCCGAACGTCATCTACACATCGCCCGAAGTCGCGAGTGTCGGCAAATCCGAGGAAGAGCTGAAAGTCGCCGGCGTCGCGTACAACGTCGGCAAGTTTCCGTTCACGGCCAACGGCCGTGCCAAATCCATTCGCATGACGGACGGCTTCGTCAAAATCCTCGCCGATGCTACGACGGATCGCGTGTTGGGTGTCCATATCATTGGCGCCAATGCGGGAGAGATCATCGCCGAAGCGTGTGTCTTGATGGAGTTCGGGGGCTCGGCGGAAGATCTCGCGCGGACCTGTCACGCACATCCGACACTGACCGAAGCCGTCAAGGAAGCGGCCCTCGCCGTCGGCAAGCGCGCGATCCACTTTTGATCGGATGCGCCACTATCACGCCATGGCCGGGCTCGACCCGGCCATTCGGCGGCTATTCGACGGCCGTAACGGTGTACCCGCGTTCTCTAAGAAGAGCGACGAGCCCCTTGGGCCCGACAAGGTGGAGCGCGCCGACGGCGATAAAGGCATTGCCCTCCTGAAGCAGTGGCTCGGCCGCATCGCGCATTCTGACGTTGCGGTCCGCAAGCAACGCCTTCTTGAAGCCGTCGAAAGCCGACGCCGGAACACCTGATTCCGCAGCGAGGGCCAATTGAAACGGCATCGCTGCGCCGATCTCCCGCTTCAGATACATCTGCACGATCGTTTCCATCATATCTTCGCTGCGGTCAGCGTACTTGAGGCCGACTTTCAGCATGTCGATCTGCTGATCGTCCGCAATCGAAGCAAGAGCCTGCAATTGCTGTTCGATGGTTTCGAGGCCTTTAACCGCAAGGCCGTTCTTCTGCGCCTCTTGCGCGACTTGCAAGTCGAGAACCTTGGCGCCGGACGCGACCTGCTTACGCTCGCAGTCGGAGGTCGCAAGCAGCATGCTGACGAGCCAGGGCTTCAAAACGCTAGATGCGTTTACGGGCATACCGGCCTGTTTGACGATCCGCTGAACGATCTTGAATTCGTCTCCGGACAATTGCGTGTTCAGCGTCCTACCGTCCGTATAGACCAAAAGGCCGCTGGCTTTCGCCATTGCGTCAGCAACAGCCTTGTCCGAGAGGTCGGCCACTTCGAGAGCAACGGATTTCGAATGCGCAATGATATCCTTTTCCTGCGCCGACAATCGCGAAATGCGCGGATCGGAAAGGTGCATCGTGCCCAACAGATAAGAGGGCGCAATGCCGGCCTTCTCGATCTTCCAAAGCACAGCCTCGGTATTGGTCGTCTGGCGGCTTTCCTCCATCACCGATTTGTAGGCGTTGGGTGACCAGCTCTGCATCTCCGCCAGCATATCGACGCCATGGCAGCGTTGAGGCGCATCGTCGGCCATCGCGGGCAGGCACGTCGCGATAAGCACGGCGGCACACGCGCAGAGAAAGGTTCGAAGCCTTGAGGTCATGCGAAGCTCGAATTGCCAGACGTTGAACGGTTAGCCGCGCGCCGCCCGCGGATGCGCTTGGTCATAGACGGCGAGCAGACGATCTCGATCGACTTCAGTATAGATCTGTGTCGTCGAAAGCGAGGCGTGACCCAAAAGCTCCTGAATTTGCCGTAAATCCGCGCCCGCTGAAAGCAAATGCGTCGCGAAGGAATGGCGAAGCGCGTGCGGTGTCGCGGTTTCGGGTAGGCCAAGCTCGCGCCGCATACGCGCCATCGCGAGCTGGATGAGCCGCGGGGAGAGCGGGCCGCCGCGCGCACCGAGAAACAGCGGGCTGTCGCCCGAAAGCGGAAACGGGCAAAGCCGCATGTATTTCGCGATGGCGTCGGAAATAATCGCGAGCGCAGGGACGAGACGCTGCTTGCCGCCCTTGCCGTTGATATGCATCACGTCGCGACCATTGAGCGGCGCCGAGTTCGGCGTCAGGCTCAATGCTTCGCTGATGCGTAGACCGGCGCCGTAAAGCAAAAGCAACACGGCAGTATTGCGCGCTGCGATCCATTCCGCCTTATCTTCGGGCTCCGTTGCAACGAGTTCGGCCGCGCCGTCGACGGTCAACGGCTTCGGAACTGAATGCGGGATCTTCGGCAGTGCCACCTGAAGCACGGCGCGGTTCTGCAGCCTGTTTTCGCGCTCAAGCCAGCGAAAGAACGTCCTGAGAGAGGAAAGCGACCGCGCCAGGGACCGCGATACGACATCGGACCTGCGCCGATGCGCGAGAAACGCTCGAAAGGTCTTTGCATCGATCCGGCCGAGATCGCCAAGGCACAGTGTGTGCCCGAGATGCGTTTTGAGAAATGCCAGAAACTGCGTGAGATCGCGCGCATAGGCTTCGCGCGTCGCGGGGCTTTGGCCGCGCTCGCTAGTAAGATGCGCCAGCCAGTCTTCGACCGTCCGCTTGAGGTCGTCGCCAAGCGGCAGCTCGGCGTCCGTCGCCAGAATCTCGTCGAGTGAAGCCACCTGCTGCGCCCCTTCGTGCCCGGAACGGAGCGTTCGCTGACACAGTTAATAATCCGTTAGCGCGACACTTTTCTATAGCAATTTGCCGGGATTCAGAATGCCCTTGGGGTCGAGGGCGTGCTTGATGGCGCGCATCATGTCGAGTTCCACGGGCGTCTTATGCCGACGCAACGCATCGCGCTTCATTTGCCCGATGCCGTGCTCAGCCGAGATTGATCCGCCAAGCTCTGACACGAGTTCGAAGATCGCGTCCGACATCGGCTCCCAGAGCGCGAGGTATTGCGCGCGGTTTGCACCTTCCGGCTGGCTCACATTGTAATGCAGGTTGCCGTCGCCGAAATGGCCGAACGGCACGGGCCGCGCACCGGGCGAAATCCGGTCGACGACCTCCGCCGCGTGCGCCAGAAACTCCGGGATGCGCGCAATCGGGACCGAGATATCGTGCTTGATGCTGCCGCCCGCGCCCTTCTGCGCTTCGGAAAAGGCATCACGCAAATTCCAGAAATCCTGTGCCTGCTGAAGCGATCGCGCGAGCGCCGCATCGCGGACAAGTCCCTGCGCGTGCCCGACCATGAGCAGCGATTCGAGCGCGCTCGTCGTCCGCGTGCCGGTCGCGCCATACGAGAGTTCGATCAGGACATACCAAGGATGCGCGTCGATAAACGGACCGCGCGTATTCGGCATATAGCGGAGTGCGAACTCCTGTGCCCGATGTGCCCAGAATTCAAACGCCGTCAGCGACGAACCCGCGTCCGCTTCCGCAATTCGGAACAGCTTCAGGGCTGCCGCGGGCGACTCAAGAGCCACGATCGCCGTCTCGCGTTCGGCAGGAATCGGAAAAAGCTTAAGGCTCGCGGCGGTGATGACGCCAAGTGTTCCCTCTGAGCCGATCAGCAGATCGCGGAGATCGTATCCGGTATTGTCTTTTTTGAGTCGCCGCAGCCCGTGCCAGACGCGTCCGTCGGCAAGGACAGCTTCGAGTCCAAGCGCCAGATTGCGCGCATTCCCGTAGGCAAGGACTGCCGTTCCGCCCGCGTTCGTCGCCAGCACGCCGCCGATCATGGCGCTGCCTTCGGAGGCAAGGCTCAAGGGAAATAACCGGCCTGCGCCTTCGGCCGCGTTCTGCGCTTCCGCGAGCGTGACGCCCGCTTCGACGATCATCGTGCCACCGGCAGCGTCGATATCGCGGATCTTTTTCAGGCGCGCGAGCGACAAGACGATTTGATCGCTGTCAGGCGACGGGATTTGTCCGCCGACGAGGCCTGTATTGCCGCCCTGCGGAACGACGCCGATCGCTTCGTTGTTCGCCAGCGCCAGAATGCGGGAAATCTCGTCCGTCGTGCCGGGGCGCAACACGACGGGCGTTTTCCCAGTATATCGGTCACGCCATTCGCGGAGATAGGGCGCCTGATCGTCCACGCGCGTCAACGCGTTCGCCGCGCCGACAATGTCGGCGAAGCGGGAAATCAATTCGGGTGAAATGATTTTCGAGGACACGCACGTTCATCCGAAACAGCAAGGGGAGCGGCGATCACACGATCTTCTGTCCGGTCTTCTTCCAGTCGTTGACGAAGGCCGTCAGCCCGGCGTCGGTCAGTGGATGCTTGACCAGCGCCTTCAAAATCGCGGGCGGAATGGTCGCGACATCGGCACCGATCATCGCCGCTTCCTTGACGTGATTCACGGTTCGGATCGACGCTGCCAGAATGTCGGTCGAAAGGTCCGGGTAGTTGTCGAAGATCGTGCGGATCTCGCGGATGACGTCCATGCCGTTGAGCCCGATATCGTCGAGCCGTCCGATGAACGGCGAAACGAACGTCGCGCCGGCTTTCGCGGCGAGCAGCGCCTGGTTTGCCGAAAAACACAGCGTCACGTTGACCATCGTGCCGTCGCTCGTCAGCGCCTTGCAGGCCTTGAGGCCGTCCATGGTCAGTGGCACTTTGATCGTCACGTTCTTGGCGATCTTTCTCAGCACGTCGGCTTCGCGCATCATGCCGTCGTAGTCGGTCGCCGCGACCTCGGCCGAGACGGGGCCAGGAACAACCGCGCAGATTTCCTTGATAATATCCTTGAAGTCGCGCCCCGCCTTGGCGACCAGAGTCGGGTTCGTCGTCACGCCGTCGAGCAGGCCCGTGGCAGCTAACTCCTTGATCTCAGCCACATCGGCGGTATCGACGAAAAATTTCATTTCTGGCTCCTGACTACGTCTCTTAACTTTTCGGCTTGCCTTTGGTGCGCCGCAACTTAAGGCAAATCTAGCACGCTCGATTCTTGGAAGAAGCTTCTAGTCCGTTGAACGGCCCTTTGGATAGTCTGCTCGAAATCCTGGATAACGGCGCCCAATCCGGCGCCCGCAGCGTGCCCGTGCTGATGCCGGTCGCGCTCGACCAGACGTACGACTATCTGGTGCCCGAAGGTATCGATGTCCCGCCCGGTTCGTTCGTGCTCGTACCGTTTGGGCCGCAAACGCGCATCGGCATTGTATGGGACGGTCAACGTGGCGACGGCAAGGCCGTCGATCCGAAGAAGCTGAAATCCCTGACGAGCCTGATCGACGCACCGCCGCTACCCGAAATTTCGATGCGGTTTGCCGAGTGGGTCGCGCGCTACACGTTGGCGCCGCTCGGCATGGTGGCGCGCATGATGATGAGCGCCGACGCGGCCTTCGAGCCGCCAAAACACCGGTTTGGGGTGCGTATCGTCGAAGGCGCGCCGCTACCGCCGAAAATGACCGCGGCGCGTACGCGTGTCTTGGACATCGCCGCCGACGGTCTCATTCGTGCGAAGTCTGACTTAGCAAACTTGGCAGGCTGTTCGACCGGCGTGATCGACGGCTTGGCTGCCGCGGGCAACTTGGTCGAAGTCGCCATTCCTGAGCGCGTCTTTCCGCGTCCGAAACCGGCTCATGCGACGACGGGCTTTACGGACGAGCAAGCGCGCGCCGTCGCAATGCTTGTCAGCGCTGTAGACGCCAAAAATTTCTCCGTAACCTTGCTCGACGGCGTGACCGGCTCCGGCAAGACGGAAGTCTATTTCGAAGCCGTCGCGCGCGCGCTTGAAGCGGGCGAGCAGGCCCTCATCATGCTTCCTGAAATTGCTTTGACGAGTCAGTTTCTCGAGCGCTTCGAGCAGCGCTTCGGTGCTGCGCCCGTCGAATGGCATTCTGCTTTAAGCCCAGCCGAACGCGGCCGCATCTGGAAGGGCGTTGCACGTGGTGACGTGCGCTGCGTCGTCGGCGCGCGTTCGGCATTATTCCTCCCCTTTATACAACTCGGCCTAATCGTCATCGACGAAGAGCACGATCAGGGTTTCAAGCAGGAAGATCGCGTCCACTATCAGGGCCGAGACATGGCCGTCGTGCGCGGTAACCTCGGAAAGTTTCCGGTGGTGCTAGCCTCCGCAACGCCGTCGATCGAAAGCCACGTCAATGCGCTCGTCGGGCGCTATCGCCACGCCATTCTTCCGGGTCGCTTTTCCGGCGTTGCGATGCCTGACGTTTCGCTGATCGACCTCAAGTCCGAAAAGCTCGAACCTGGCAAATGGCTCGCGCAGCGCCTCGTCGGAGCGATCACCGAAACGCTCGAAAAAGACCAGCAAACGCTGCTTTTTCTGAATCGTCGCGGCTATGCCCCGTTGACGCTCTGTCGCTCGTGCGGCCATCGACTCGAATGCCCGCAATGCACGGCATGGCTCGTCGAGCACCGCTTCAAGAAGAAACTAACGTGTCACCACTGCGGCTTCTCGTTGGCACTGCCCGAGAAATGTCCGAAATGCGCAGCACCCGGATCCCTCGTTGCCTGTGGGCCGGGCGTTGAGCGCGTGCAGGAAGAAGTCGCGGAACGCTTCCCCAATGCGCGCGTCGCGCTGCTGTCCTCCGACCTTATTCCGGGCCTCGCGGAAATGCGCGAGATCATTCGTGGCATCGAAGCGCGCGAGTTCGACATCATCATCGGCACGCAGATCGTTGCGAAGGGACACAACTTCCCCGGCCTCGCGCTTGTCGGCGTCGTCGATGGCGATCTTGGGCTCGCACACGGCGCCGATCCGCGCGCGGCCGAGCGCACGTTCCAACTCCTGCACCAGGTGACGGGCCGCGCCGGACGCACGAGCTTCGTCGGCCGCGGATTCGTGCAGACCTATTCGACCGACCATCCGGTGATGAAGGCCATCGTCGCGGGCGACCGCGATGCATTTTTGAATTACGAAGTGAAGACACGCCAATCTGGCCTGCTTCCGCCTTATGGCCGGTTAGCAGCCATTGTGATTTCGGCTCGCGACAAGGCACTTACCGAAGTTACCGCACGCGAGATCGCCCGGCGCGCACCGCCGTCCGATGTGATCTCCGTTTTGGGTCCCGTCGAAGCCCCGATCGCAGTCGTGCGCGGCCGTCACCGCTGGCGATTGCTGGTCAAGGCCCCGCGCGACGTCGATTTGCAGGGCTATCTTCGAGCCTGGGCTGGAACAATTCCAAAACTCAAGAGTGACGTCCGCGTCACCGTCGACATCGACCCCTACAATTTCCTCTAAATCCGACGCTCTCGCTTCGGAGCGCCGTCAAATGCGGCATGTTTGCCATATGCTGAAGCCGCCCCGGCCGGCATCGCGCAGCGGCGTTTCGCCGGTATCGCAAATCGGCTAAACGACCAGAACGTGTCGTGGAATCATGCGGCACACGATTGGCGTTCACACCGGCTCGAAAGTACACCATGCCTCTCCGCGTTGCCGTACAGATGGATCCGATCGATCGCATCGACATCAAGGGCGACTCGACGTTCGCCATCCTGCTCGAGGCGCAAAAGCGTGGGCACGATATTTTCTATTACACGCCGGCCGATCTCTCGCTGCATGGAGACAAGCTACTGGCGCGCGGTCAAAGCCTGAAAGTTGAAGACAGGCACGGCGCTCATTTCGCTCTTTCGAACCCGCGCGTTGAAAATCTGGCCGATCTTGATGTCGTCCTGCTTCGCCAGGACCCGCCTTTCGACATGGCCTATATCACGACGACGCACCTTCTCGAGCGCATCCATCCGAAGACGCTCGTCGTCAACGATCCGGCGCACGTGCGCAATGCGCCAGAAAAGCTGTTCGTTCTGGACTTCCTCGACCTGATGCCGCCGACGCTCGTCACGCGGTCGCTCGCCGATGTTCAGGCGTTCCGCAAAGAGTACAAGGACATCATCGTCAAGCCGCTCTATGGCAATGGCGGCGCCGCAGTCTTCCGTATCAAGCCGGATGACGGAAACCTCGCCTCACTGGTCGAGCTGTTTCAAACGGTGTTCCGCGAACCGTTCATGGTGCAGGAATTCCGCCCCGAGGTGAAGGACGGCGATAAACGCATCATCCTTGTTGACGGCGAGGTTGCGGGCGCGCTCAACCGTGTGCCTCAAGCCGGCGAAACACGCTCGAACCTGCACGTCGGTGGCACCGCCGTCGCATCCAAACTCACGAAGCGTGATGAAGAAATCTGCGCCCGGCTGAAACCTGAGCTCAAAAAACGCGGACTGATCTTCACTGGCATCGATGTCATCGGTCCGTATCTCACCGAAATTAATGTCACGTCTCCGACGGGCATTCGCCAGATCAAGGCGTTCGGCGGCAACGACATCGCCGCGATGATCTGGGACGTTGTCGAAAAGAAAAGAGCACATGCTGCGTGACGTTCCGCCTGGAAGACGCGCGCCCACACCGAGGGAAGGTAGTCTTACCCATGACGTCACAAAAATTGGGAAGCTGGGTCGCGTCGCGAATTTTGGTTGCAGCGTTGTGCTTCTGCGCTGTCGGTTTTACGTCGCGCAGCGCAGATGCGATCACGACGTCGCCATTTGATGCGTTGGTCGGCCGCTGGACCGGAGACGGCGTCCTCGGCTTCAAAGAGAGTAAGCCCGAGCGCGTCAAATGCCGCGCGACTTACCTGCTCGATCCAGCCTCGCCGAACGAGCTCAAACAGACCATTCGCTGCGCCACGTCGTCAGGCGCTATCGAAATCATCAGCAACGTCAACGAAGCGGCAGGCAAGCTGACGGGTCACTGGAAAGAGACGATCCACAATTTCGAAGGCGATCTGACCGGCGAGGTCACGCCGAACGGTTTCCGCATCGTTGTTAAGGGAGCCGACATCACAGCCAATATGGACATCGTCGTCCGGGGCAATCTGCAGGCCGTCGAAATTCAGTTCGTCAACTCGTCCCTGATTGGTCTCTCGATGGCGATGAAAAAGGGCTAGACGTTCTATTTTTGTTCTTGCGCGCCTGAAAAAGGTTAGTTAGCCTCCCGGCCAGTCGAACGGCATCGGGGGGCGCATGTACGGCCAGATTTCGACCCTTGCATTTATCGGCATCGAAGCGCGCGCCGTTGAGGTCCAAGTCCGCGTGACGCCGGGAGCGGCGGCATTCGCCATCGTCGGATTGCCCGACAAGGCCGTCGCAGAGAGCCGGGAGCGCGTGCGCAACGCCCTGCATGCCGTCGGGCTCGGCCTCCCCTTCAAGCACATTACCGTCAATCTCGCGCCGGCCGATTTGCCGAAGGAAGGCAGCCATTTCGACCTGCCGATCGTGCTCGCGATGATGTCGGCGATGGAAGCCATCGCACCCGATGCAATCGCAAACTACGCGGCCATCGGTGAGTTGGCGCTCGATGGCTCGATCCGCGCCGTGCCGGGTACGCTTCCGGCGGCCATCGGCGCCAACCAAATGGGAAAGGGTCTCATTTGCCCCGCGGCGTCAGGACCGGAAGCAGCGTGGGCGAGCGAAGATCTCGATATCCTAGCCGCTCCGCATCTCCTGTCGCTCGTCAATCATTTCAAGGGCATGCAGACGCTGTCGCGCCCGAAGCCGAACATTCTGCCCGCGCAAAGCTCGCTCGCAGATTTGCGCGACATCAAGGGCCAGGAAACCGCGAAGCGCGCCCTCGAAATCGCAGCTGCCGGGAGCCACAATCTGTTGATGATCGGCCCGCCCGGATCAGGCAAGTCGATGCTCGCATCACGAATGCCCTCGATCCTGCCGCCGTTATTACCGGAAGAAATTCTCGAAGTGTCGATGGTGCATTCGCTGGCCGGTGAACTTGTCGGCGGCAAGCTCACCGTCGAGCGGCCGTTCCGGGCTCCGCATCATTCCGCAAGCATGGCGTCTTTGGTCGGCGGTGGATCGCGGCCGCGTCCCGGAGAGGTTTCCCTCGCACACCACGGCGTGCTGTTCCTCGACGAGCTGCCGGAGTTTCAGCCGAACGTGCTCGACGCCTTGCGTCAGCCTCTCGAAGCGGGCGAGACGGTTATCGCCCGTGCCAATCATAGAATTTCATACCCGTCGCGAATCCAGCTCATCGCAGCGATGAACCCGTGCAAGTGCGGAGGCGGCTCGCCAGGTGAAAGTTGCCGCCGCGGCCCGCGCTGCGCCGCCGACTATCAGGCGCGAGTCTCAGGCCCCTTGCTCGACCGGATCGATCTTCAGATAGAGGTTCCCGCAATATCCGCTGCAGATCTCGTTCTGCCACCCGCGACCGAGGGTAGTGCGGAAGTCAGGGCGCGTGTGACGACAGCACGGGAGCGTCAGCGTGCGCGATTTGCGGCGCTCGGCGCCAAGGGCATTCGGACCAATGCCGAGTGCTCGACCACACTTCTTGAGAAAACCGCAACGCCGGATGAAGCAGGCGTCGCGCTGCTCCGCCATGCTGCCGAAACGCTCGGCCTTTCGGCGCGGGGTTTTCACCGCACGCTGAAAGTCGCCCGAACGATTGCTGATCTCGAAGGTTCTGAAACCGTGGGCCGCGCTCACATCGCCGAGGCGCTGAGCTATCGCGGTGAAACATTGCGGCAGGCTCGCGCCGCTTGAACGAGGTAGATTGCCGGGAGAGGCCGAGTGATGGACTTTCCAAATTCTTCAGTCATTCGAGCCGCGGGTTGTGATCCGGATGCTCTGACGCTCGATGTTACGTTCACGACCGGCCGGAGCTATACGTACTTCGATGTGCCTGAGTGGAAGTACGACGGATTGATCACGGCGTCCTCGGCCGGCGAATATTTCAATACGCACATCCGCGACCAGCACTCATTTCGTGAGCACACTTGATCTGTCGTTCGTGCAAACGAAAACGCCGGAGCACGAGCCCCGGCGTTGAAGGTCGTGGTTGATAATCGCTTACGCAAACGCCGATTTTACGCCGGCGAGCATTGCAGCCGCCTGAGCCGCGTTTCGCAGCAGGCACGCGATCGTCATCGGGCCGACGCCACCCGGAACCGGCGTAATCGCGCCCGCAACCTTCGCGCACTCGTCATACGCAACGTCGCCGACGAGCTTCGTCTTGCCGTTTTC
>DASZVX010000069.1:0-12194 GCA_035547255.1 Hyphomicrobium sp. | reverse complement strand
TCGCCGAGAAGGCGAGATAGGGATTGGCGAGCGGATCGGGGAAGCGCACTTCGACGCGCTTGGCCTTCGGGTTCGACGTATAGGGGATGCGGCAGGAGGCCGAGCGGTTGCGCGCCGAATAGGCGAGCAGAACCGGCGCTTCATAACCGGGGACGAGACGCTTGTAGGAGTTCGTCAGCGGGTTCGTGAAGGCGTTGATGGCCTTGGCGTGTTTCAGGATGCCGCCGATGTAATAGAGGCACATCTGCGAGAGGTCGGCATACTTGTCGCCGGCGAACATCGGCTGTCCGCCCTTCCAGATTGACTGGTGGACGTGCATGCCCGATCCGTTATCGCCGAAGATCGGCTTCGGCATGAACGTCGCCGTTTTGCCGTAGGCCTGCGACACGTTGTGCACGACGTATTTGTAGATCTGCATATGGTCGGCCATCATGATCATCGGGCCGAACTTGACGCCGAGTTCGTGCTGGGCGGCAGCGACTTCATGGTGGTGCTTCTCGACCGCAACACCCATCTCCGACAGCACGGAAAGCATCTCGGAACGGATGTCCTGGCAGCTGTCGATCGGCGGAACCGGGAAATAGCCGCCCTTGACGCGCGGACGGTGCCCAAGGTTGCCCATTTCGATATCGACTGACGAGTTCGTCGGCAGCTCGTTCGAGTCAACCTTGAACCCGACCGAGTACATGTCGGACGAGAACTTGACGTCGTCGAAGATGAAGAATTCGGCTTCCGGGCCGAAGTAGACTTTGTCGCCGAGGCCAAGCGACATCATGTAGGCTTCCGCCTTTTTGGCGATCGAGCGCGGGTCGCGTTCATAGGGCTGGCCCGTCGAAGGCTCAAGAACGTCACAGAAAAGCGCAACCGTCGTCTGCGCGAAGAATGGGTCGACATGGGCCGAGGTCGGATCGGGCATCAGCGTCATGTCGGACGCTTCGATCGACTTCCAGCCGGCGATCGACGAACCGTCGAAGGCATAACCGTCGCTGAACACGCTTTCGTCGATGCAGCTGATGTCGGCAGTTACGTGCTGCATTTTGCCTTTGGTATCCGTGAATCTGAAATCCACGAACTTGGCTTCCTTGTCCTTGATGAATTTCAGGACGTCACTTGCGTTCTTCATAGACACTCCCCTGTCTCGTAATACGTTACAACTCGCGCGAGCCGACTTGGCCGATTGATTTCCTCAAATCGGGGCATGCTCGTTCGTTTTCAGATTGCGTCGCGGCCGGATTCGCCCGTTCGGATGCGAATGGCATCCTCGATAGTTGATATGAAGATCTTCCCGTCGCCGATACGGCCAGTCTTCGCAGCCTTTTGAATGGCCTCGATGGCCTTGTCGAGCATGTCATCGCTCAACACGACTTCGATTTTTACTTTGGGCAGGAAATCCACGACATATTCGGCGCCCCGATAGAGTTCGGTATGGCCTTTCTGGCGGCCGAAACCTTTGGCTTCGATCACCGTGATGCCTTGCAAGCCGATTTCCTGTAGCGCTTCTTTCACTTCATCGAGCTTGAAGGGCTTTATGATCGCTTCAATCTTTTTCATTCTCGCCCCTTGGATGATGGACAGCATGCTGATGGCGATCCACGCCTGCCCAGTGGCCAAATGGCTAGCAGGGCCCGTGCCACTCTCGGCATTGGTCGTGAATACCAGTCATATCAGTGGCTTAGGTCCGCTCTGCAGGGTCGAGCGCCAGCCACGCTCGTCTTATACGCCTAAAAAAAGTGCTGTCTGATTGAATTTTAGGCGGCAGGTGGTGGCATGCCGGCAAGACAGTAGGACCACAGGAATAGAGGCCATCGTATGAACGAGCTTTTATCGACTTCAGAGATGGCCGAGGCGGATCGCCTGGCCGCGGCGGGGGGCGTTCCGAGCCTCGGCCTGATGGAGAACGCGGGTCGCGCAGTTGCGGAAGCGGCGTTGAAGCTGGCTGCTGACCTCGCTCGCCCGAGCGCGCGCATTGCTGTCCTCTGCGGTCCCGGCAACAACGGCGGCGATGGCTTTGTCGCCGCCCGGCATTTGCGAGATCGCGGCTTCGACGTCCGCGTCTTTCTTCTCGGCGAACGCGCGGCATTAAAGGGCGACGCAGCCGAGATGGCGCGACGCTGGCCGCTGCCTGTTCGTCCGGCGACGCCTGACGCGTTGCAAAGCATGAACATCGTGATCGACGCGCTTTTCGGCGCGGGGCTTTCACGTCCGCTCGATGGAGCTGCAGCCGAATTGGTCGACGCCGTGAACGCGAGCGGCATTCCGGTCATTGCCGTCGATGTTCCAAGCGGGCTGAACGGAACGACGGGAAAGAGCGCTGGGCCGGTCATTCGGGCGCGCAGGACGGTTACGTTCTTCCGCAAGAAGCCTGGCCATCTGTTGATGCCCGGCCGCGATCTTTGCGGAGAGGTCATCGTGGCAGAGATCGGCATTCCCGATTCCGTGCTCGCCACGCTGAAGCCAGCGGTGCGTCAGAACCTGACCTCGCTCTGGCTCTCGTCGTACCCCTGGGCGCGGGATGGAGGGCACAAGTACGATCGCGGCCACGCCATTGTCGTTTCCGGACCACCACAACAGACGGGAGCGACGCGCCTCGGCGCGCGCGGTGCGCTCCGCGTCGGTGCCGGGCTCGTAACGATGATCGGGAGCGCAGCATCGACGGCCGTCAACGCCGCGCATGTCACGGCCATCATGGTCCGAAGTGTTCAGGGCACCGGTGCGCTCGCCGAGTTCTTGCAGGACGTTCGCAGGAATGCCGTACTCATCGGACCGGGAGCGTCGGTCGGCCGCGAAACCGCGGAAGATGTGCTCTCGATATTGAAGTCTGCGGCGTCCGTCGTCCTCGACGCCGATGCGCTGACGTCCTTTGCCGGGGGCGACAAAAATCTTGCCCGCGCGGATTCCGGAATGGGCTTCCTGGCTCGAAATGGCGACAGGGAAATGACTTCGGCCGCTTTATTCGATGCCATAAAAGCCCGCCCAGGTCCGGTCGTGATGACGCCCCACGACGGCGAGTTCAAGCGCCTCTTCGGTGCGGTTGAAGGCTCGAAACTTGATCGCGCACGGCACGCCGCCGAGCAATCCGGTGCGATCGTAATCCTCAAGGGCACCGACACGGTGATCGCTGAACCGGACGGTCGCGCGGCGATCAACGCCAATGCTCCCCCTTGGCTCGCAACGGCAGGTTCGGGCGATGTGCTCGCCGGCTTCGTCCTTGGTCTTCTGGCACAGCGCATGCCGGCTTTCGAAGCCGCGTGCGCAGCGGTTTGGCTGCATGGCGAATGCGCCAGCCAATTCGGCATCGGTCTGATTGCGGAAGATTTGCCCGAGATGCTGCCGCGCATTCTCGCCGACCTTCACAGCCGGGTACGGCGCTAGACGCGCCCGGCTTGCTTCAGCTGATCGTCGGCGTGCAGGAACGCCTCGACTTCGGCGGTTGCTGGAGGACTCGTCTCGGAAACGCCGAGAAGGGACATCAACCGCGCGATCTCGACAAACTTCCGCTCCTTGCGGTCGTAAAGCCCGCCCTTGAACAGGGCTCGCGCAGCGACTTGGCCCTCGCGCGGACCACCGTCGAAAACGAAGATCTGTTCCATCACGACGAGGCTCGCATCCCAGCAGAGCAGCTTGGTGTCGAGCCGGAATTTCTGGAATAAGCGTAGCTCACGCTGGAAGCGAATCGTTATGGCGCTCGCAATCGGCGTCCACTTGTGACGCAGCACCTCGCGCCAGAGGCCCGACCGAACCATGGCGTCAAGTCGCCCAAGGTCCATCAGCGTGAGATAGCGGCCGTTGTTCAGGTGAAGCGAAAGGTCGAGGTCGTGCGGCCACACACGAAAATTCAGCATGGACGAGTCGCGGGGCAAGCTGAGGTGTCCGCGCCTTTGCGCAGTCAGCAGTAGCCACAAAAGCCTCACCCAGAGGTTCATGAGAACGATCTCCGAAACGAACCTTGCAGCCTCACGCCCTGTCTACCTATAGTCAAACGGGCCGACTGCCGCGGGCTGTTCGCGATTGCTCCTTGCCGGGCCACAATGGCATTTTAAGAGAACACTACGGTGAATCGAAAGACGTCCCGCGGGAAAGGTTCGCAATAGGAAATGCTGCGTCCCATACACTTCGCGCAGATATTGTTTGCTTCGGTTGTCGCAGCCGGCGGGGCGATGGCTGCCGAAGGCGTGCCGCAACCTTCGCCCGCCGAACAGGGCGCCGCCGAGATGATCCGCGGCGACGTTGCGAACGCGGTTACGGCCTACACGGAGGCGCTACGCGATACCGGCCTCGCCAACGACCGCCGCGCAACGATCCTGAACGATCGCGGGGTCGCCAATGCCCGTCTCGGTCAAACCAAGCTCGCACTCGAAGATTACAATCGCGCAGTCGAATTGTTCCCCGAGTATCCGGTGGCCTACAACAACAGAGGCAACCTGCTTCTTGCGGTCGGCCAGCTTGACGAAGCGATGAAGGATTTCGACCGTGCGCTCGTGCTGGCGCCCGGGTACGCAGCCGCCTATTCAAATCGCGCCAATGCCGAGATGAAGCTCGGAAAGCCGGACGTCGCGATCCGCGATTTCACGAAGGCAATCGAGTTGATGCCCGCGAGTGCGCCGCCACTATCCGGCCGCGGCCTCGCATATTTGGCAACCGACAAGCCGCACGCCGCCATCCGCGATTTTTCGCGGGCCGTCAGCGCCGACGCGCGTTTCGCTTCTGCCTACCGCAACCGGGCAGAGGCGCGCATGACGATCGGCCAGCGCGATGAGGCAATCGAGGACCTGTCCCGCGCCATAGCTTTCGACGTCAACAACACGGAACTCTATGTTGTTCGCGGATACGCCTATCTGCTCAACGGCAATACCGCATCGGCGCTCAAGGACTTTTCTCACGCCATCGAACTCGACGGAAAATCGAGCGCGGCATTCGAAGGACGTGGCCTCGCCAACAGCCTCGCAGAAGCTCCTGACGATGCCTACGCAGATTTGAACCGCGCCATCGAGCTCGATCCGCGCTCTCCGGTAGCCTACGCATTCCGCGCCGTCGTATACAAGCAGAACGGCCAGCCCGATATCGGCGCTAGGGACGTCGAAACGGCGATCAAGCTCGATCCGAATTCTCCCGAGGCGCTTTGGGCCCGCGGTGAGATTGAAGAGGCGAGCGGTCAGGCCGATACCGCAATCGCCGATTTGCGGCATGTGCTGCAACTGAAGCCGAGTTGGCAGTTCGCAGCCGATGCTCTGAAGAGATTGGGCGCGCCGGTCGATGACGGCGATGACAAGCGGCAACCCGCGCTCGATATTCCTAAGTGGCATGTCGTTCAGCACGGCAAGAGCTATTTTGCAGTCAGTGACGACTACGGTCAGATCCGGGTTCCGCTCGAAATGATCGGAGAAGGTTTGCCGAAACTTCTCGAATGGGAGATCAAGGCGCCGCCGTATGCCAATTACGGCATCCTGCGTTTTTCAGGCGGAAGCGTCGCCGGCAAGAAAGGCCCGGAAGAAACTGAGCTTGCGGCCATCGTCGACATCGCGGCGGCGAAAGTTATCGCAATTCAGCCGAACAAGCAGGGGACGCGCGTTGCGACGTGGACGTGGGACGGCGATCATCTGCAAGTCGCGAGCGTTGACGGCGTGACCGATGAATACCAGCTCCGCCCCACCGCGGTAGCTGTCGTCGGAGCAGGCGCCCAAAGACGTTATGATGCTGGACAGAGCGGGCAGGGGTGGGCGCCTTGGGATACGCCGTTCGGCGCCCCTCAGCCATCCCGCGATACTCGCCAGCGACGCTACGCCAAGCCTAAAACGATTTTCGATTTTTTCTTCGGAAACTGAATCCTTATTTGAAGAACAGAGCGCACCGCGCGCTCGCGCAGCTTATGAACGAATACGGAATTCCGGCTAATGAATGTGGTTTTTGTGCATGGAGTGGCCGCAAAGCCATTCGGAAAATAGCGAATTATGAGACACGCGCGCAATGCGTCGCTCGTAAGGATCTGATTTAGAATATTCCCAATATCACTAACGATTTGGCTTCATTCGTCTTATGATACAGATATATGGGCTCCGCGTAATGCGTAGGGGAGAGAGTTATGTTGCGTGCACGTACACTGGCGGCGTTGTTGTTCGCTGCTTTGCCGGCTGTTCCTGTGGCGGCTCAGCAGGCCGAATCGAGCGAAAAGACAGTTGGCGCTACGGATACATCCTCAACCGCAGGCGCAGAAAGCGGCGCCGCTGAATCGGAAACGCCTGCCAAACCTGCGGCGAAGCCAAAACCGCTGCCGCCGACGCTTACCGCTTCAATCGATCTCACACGCCAGAGAATGGTGGTGAAGGTGGACGGCGAGACTCGTTACAGCTGGCCCATATCGTCGGGGGTTGCCGCGTATGCGACGCCCACTGGCAATTTCCATCCGCAGTGGACCTCGAAGATGTGGTATTCGCGCCAATATGATATGGCGCCGATGCCCCACGCCGTATTCATCAATGGCGGTGTTGCCGTACATGGGACCTACCAAACGAAGTACCTCGGTAGTCCGGCTTCGCATGGCTGCATTCGGCTATCACCGAGCAATGCCGCAACGTTTTACAATCTCGTGCAGCGGCACGGCCTCGGCAGGACGCGTGTGAAAGTCTATGGTCATCCGAACTGGCGAGGCGGCGCCCAAATCGCGAGCCGCGATGAAGATCGCGGGTCAAGATACGCTGACAACCAGGGCAGCTGGTTCTGGGGAGATGGCGAATACGATTCCGCATATGATCCGAGCTTCACCCGCAGGAAAGCTCCTAAGGGCTATGTCTACATAGACGGCAAGTTGATGAAAGCTTACCGGCGCAAGAACGGCGAATATGTCTATCGGCCCGCGCAGCGGCGCGTATATTCTGGTTATGCCAACGGCTACTAGATCGTTTGACCAATAGGATGTGAAAAGGCCCGGTCGCTGCCGGGCCTTTTTCGTTGGAGCGTCAGAACGGATTCCATGTCGGCTGCGGTGTGAAGCGAACGTAGCCCAGATTGGCGCCGAGCCGCATGCCGACGCCGGACCGGATCGGCGCCATGATCACCGGCCCGCCTTTGAGCAGCGTCAGGCCGACACCGCCGACGAAATAGGCGGATCCGTCGATGCCTGTAAAGTTGCGATAAAGGTCGTCGGGACTCTTCATACTGTAGATGAGGAACAGGGTCCGGGAACCTGAAGCGCCCAAATCGGTCCCGACGGACGGACCGTGCCAATAGACCTCCCGCACGTCTCGCTCGTTTCGCATGTAAAGCGTGCCTTTTCCGAAGCGAAGACCGGCGAAGAATGCGCCGCCACCTTCAGTTCCGAGCACGTATGCGGTAGGCCGCCCCATTTCCTTGAAGGCGTGCTCGATGACGCTCGCGAGATTGGTTGAGACCGCGCCGAAGAAACCGCGCGTCGCATCACGGATCTCATCGATCGAATATCCGTCCTCCCGCATGGGCGGCGGGATTCCATTACCGCCTTGCTCGCGCATCGCAAGATTGGGTTCTTTGTAGGCGTCGTCGGGTTTCGTATCGGCCCTCCACGCAGGCGATGCCGGTGGCGGTTTCACCGGAGGCGGTGCGGCTTCGACGCGCTTGGGAGGTGCGGTTGGAGGCTTCGCAGGCTTTTCCGTATTGGCGGATTGTGCTGCCGTCGCAGTCTTCGCCGGCCCTTGTGGCTCTGATTCGGCGATTTTCTCGTCAAGGCGCCGTATTATGTAATCGGACTTTGCCTTGATCACTTTATTGAGTTCAGCAGCCGCCGTTTTCACTTGAGCGAGCTTGGAGCAGTCAGGCGCTGCGCCATCAGGTACCCGGCCGAGGGAATCGACGGTCAGCAGCAAATCGGCACTTTTTTTATCGAGATCGTCGAGCGTTGAATCTCGGACAGCGTCGAGCGCCGTCTCTTCGTAGTTTTCGTTGGAAAGCTTCTTCGCCGCTTTGTATCGACGCAGACGGTCTTGAATTTTGGGTTGGGCGTCGAGCGTCAAGGCGCGCAAGCTTGCTCCGGACTGGTCGACGGCCTCGGCAAAATCGTTCGCCGTGCAGTCGGCAGCCGCGGCAGGGCGCCCGATGAGAACGAGTGAAAGAATGGCCGCGGCAGAGAAAAGAGCCGATCGCATCGGTTGGAAACTCCAGAAGCAGGCGCCAATACTCAGCAAACATACTTCTTGATTCCGGTGCCTCAAGGGCCACCGGAATTTAATTATGTCCGTTGCAGCGATTTGGCGGTCAAGCGGGCCATGAAACGCGCCGTATCGACGACGACCCGCGTATGCGAGCCGGAGCCGATCTGCTCGACTCCATCGTTTGCGATAACGTCGAACGTCAACTTACGGCCATCAATGGATTTCAGCGTCGCAGTCGCGGTGACATTAAATCCGAGCGGCGTCGGCGAGGAGTGCGTTACATCGAGGTGCACGCCGAGGCTCTGGTATCCGTCGGGAAGCTGCGCTTCGATGCAATCGACCGCAGCCGCTTCCATCAATGCGATCAGCATGGGACTGGCAAAAACCGGTGCGCTGCCGCTGCCGACTGCGGGAGCAAGACGTTGCTCGACCACGAGCGCACTCGCTGATCCGCTTGACCCGATGCGCAACTTTGAAAGATCTGCCATGTCCCGCTCCCTGTTAGCGGCCCGGCCATAGCGGGCAACTCGGAGCGGCGCAAATGATTTCGAGAACGCGGCGCTCCCTTTGTTTGCAGGATAAAAATTAAGGGCTGTCGGGTGCCGTCGCGCTCAGAAAGAATACTTAACGGGGCGGCTCTTCCAGCAGGCCAGGGAAAACAGTCCCGGAAGGTCCGATCTCGGTGGTCGCGGCAGCACAGCTCTCTTCAATAACGACCCGGCACTCGCTCGGATCGTCGACGATTGCGCACTGCTTGAGCTTGAGCCAGGCTTCGTAGATCTTCGTCGCCTGCGCTTTGAAAGTCTGAAGGTCGGCCCCCTTGTAAAGGGTATTGAGGGCCGGCACCTTCACGGTCGTCTGTGCGCCCGGGCAGATTTCGATGGCACCGAGTGCTTGGCCGTAGCGAGAACCAACCTCATGTGGAGTCATCTGGGCGACTGCGCTCCGCGTTGCATCCGTCGCTTCTACCGCGGGTGCTGCATCGACGGAGCCGGGCACGGCGAGTACCGTGGCAGCACCAACCAAGAGCAGAAGGCAGGTCGGATGTTTAGATGCGCGCATGAGCCTTTCCGGATTGCGGCCGTTTGTATTCGAAGTTCGCAATAAAACACGAACAAGCATCCAAGATCTCCGGACGGTTCGGGGCTCTCAAAACTGGATATTGAACAATCGCGTATACTTTTTCGTAAGTACAAGTCTTTCGTGTTTCGGCAACACCGACAGCAGCTTATATCTTTGCCGGAATGGCCGGTCAGGAGTAAAACGACACGGCATGCCCGCCAAGAGCATCAGATCTGCCGCCCGTCGCGGTCATCTGAGCCTCGTCGTCGCCTAAGGAGACTACAAATGATCTCTCGCATTTTACTGTCTGCAGCTGCACTTGGAGCAATTGCTATCGCCACTGCCGGTCCAAGTTCGGCCCTTACCAGCAAAGAATGCAGCGCGAAATACCAAGCCGCGAAAACAGCCGGCACTTTGAACGGCAAGTCATGGAATGAATTCCGGAAGACGGAGTGCGCAGGCGCGGAAGCCGCGACTGAAACGAAGTCAGAGAGTAAGCCGGCAACGACAACTGCAGCCGGCGCCGTATTTCCGAAATCGGTCGATCCGAAATACGCGAAAGAATCGGCAGGCAAGGCGCGCATGCACACCTGCCTCGATCAATATAAGGCCAATAAAGCCAACAATGGCAACGGCGGCATGAAATGGATTCAAAAGGGCGGCGGGTACTACAGCAAGTGCAACGCCGCGCTGAAAAGCTGACAACCTGATGGGTCGAATAAAAAGTTGAAGGCGGGGCTGATGCCTCGCCTTTTTGTTTGCACTCGGATCGTCATCCGTTAGCGAACACCACGGTCGCGCTGCCAAGCCAGAAACAGCGACGTCACCAATGCCGTCAGGATCATTGTTCCAAGAATTGCAGGCTGGCGCATGAACGAAAGCCAGACATCGAATCCGTTTACCCAGCCTCCGCGCCCGGTCAGCACGTTGTTCAAGACGAGAATAACGAGAGCGACGCAGGATGTGAGCGCTGTAGCGGCGGCCGCCTCAACCGCCCGCTTCGTCAAACGTGGGACGGAGATGGAGTTGCGGCCTATTGCGAGTTGTGTCCGATCCGACATGGTTCGCTCCGTCATTTGATTAAGTCGAGGCGGGGCGCGCAGTGAGAGCATCGAACCCCAATTAATCTCCTTATTTAACAGATTCGCTCCAGCAACATGGCAAGCAGGAGGCGAGGGGAACGTCCCGGACTTATACCTGTCGTGACGTTATCGGCATGGCTGATCGCAGGACACTTCTGTTCCGCGAAATTTGCATGAGCGCTATCGAGGTCGCTGCGAGAGCAAGACATTTTCCGAGTTCAAACGAGCATGATCAATACATCGCAATGATCGCGATATATCGGCATTTCTGAAGTGTCTCGGTTCTAATTTGCTCTGGCGTTTAGGCGATGATTTGAAACAACCAAGCTCGACCATCCGAAAGCCCGCTCGGCTATTCGTACAGAGCGCTTATTTGCCGCCGTTCTGGTCAGAAGCAATTGGATTACCATTTCCTCCTACACCGTCAGCAACGCTCCCCGGACTACGGTTATAGAGGGCGAAGGATCGCCTCAGCCGAAAGACAAGAGCAAGTCCCGAGGCCGGACTAGCGCGTGATGTTCTGCGCTGACGCTGGAGCCTGATTCCTGAGTAGGAGAATATCCATGTCGCGCATGCAACACTCAATCTTCGGCGGACTCTGCGCAGCCTTTATCGGACTTGCCGTCCCGGCGAGTGCGGCGCCAAGCAACCTCGCTGTGGCCAAGCCTGCCGATGCGAGCCAGACGATCCTGGTGCGCGGCGGTCATGGCGGTGGCGGCGGTTGGGGTCATGGTGGCGGCGGTCATCGTGGCGGCGGTTGGGGTCACGGTGGTCGCGGCGGCGGTTGGGCTCGTAGCGGCGGATGGGGCCGTGGTGGCGGTTGGGGTCGTCGCGGTGGCGGCTGGGGTCGTCGCGGTGGCTGGGGCTACTATGGCGGCGGTTGGGGTTATGGCGGCTGGGGTTATGGCTATGGCGGCTATCCGTACTACGACGACTATTATTTCGATGATTACGATTATGGGTACGGCTGCTACTACAGCCGCAGGCTCCGAGCGCGCGTCTGCCCGGGATACTGAGGCGAAATCGGAGCTCTTTCATTGTTGATCGCAAGGGCCCGATGCGAATTGAACCCTCCGCGATGGTCGCGGAGGGTTTCCATTTTTGGTCAACGAGTGCAGCGTTGGAGCACAGGAATCGTCGAATGAGACGAATCGTTTTTCTCGCAGCCGGGATTGCGACGATGGGGCTTTGCCCGGGGATGGTGCAAGCTCAGACCATTTTTGACGTCGAGCATGCGCGCGGCAACTATCGCGCAGGTCTTGTCAGCGAATACGATGCCGATCTGATCCGCACATGGGGAGCGCCGAGCGGTCATTATCCGGATTCACGGATTGTCGATGCTCCCTCGCCCCGACAGCACGTGCTTAAGAAACAACGTGTGCGTACCAAACGCCAGAACAACGACTAAGCGCGACTAGCGCGCAATCCGTTCCATGAAGGCCATCGCAGCGTGGGGCGCACGAACTTTGCCTTCATGAATGAAGAACACGAAGGTGTCGCGCGCCGTCTTTTTCGTTTTCGCGTTGACGTCGACGATCTGTAGGTCTGTCGGAACGCTTCCTTCAGCCCAGACCTTCGCTCGCGCTACCCATTCATCGAGCGCCTTTGGTGAGTAGGCCGTCGGGATATCGTCCTTGCCCGTCTGCAGTCGCGCATAAACGAAGTCGCCTGTCACATCGGCGATGGCCGGATACTTTGCATGGTCGGCAAA
This sequence comes from Hyphomicrobium sp., assembly GCA_035547255.1. Lineage (GTDB taxonomy): Bacteria > Pseudomonadota > Alphaproteobacteria > Rhizobiales > Hyphomicrobiaceae > Hyphomicrobium_B. The sequence goes on along the minus strand of DASZVX010000069.1, from coordinate 219 downwards.
TACGACGGTTACGGACTTTTTCCGTACGAGGTCGATGAAGGCGGGCGTCAGGAACGAGTCGTGTCGCACTTCGACGGCGTGAAGCAGCTTCCGTCCTCCGAATTTTTCCGGAAGGAGATCGAGAAACGCTGCGAAGTCGGCTTCATCGAACTTTTTCGTCGGCGCGAATTGCCAGAGCAGCGGACCGAGCTTGGCGCCAAGCTCGGTGATGCCGGAATC
>DASZVX010000068.1:0-7541 GCA_035547255.1 Hyphomicrobium sp. | reverse complement strand
ACTGACGCTCAGCGGTGATGCATTCGCCGATAGAATGTCGCAAAGGGCATTCGCTTTATCCGAACTCAGGCCACCAAAGGCGACGGCCAACAGCATGACTGCGGCGACACGGGCAAGACTCATGGCGCCCCCACAGGGTGCAGCGTACCGGCCTTGAACAGGCCTTCCACGTTCGAGGGAATATTCAGCGCGAAGCGTGTCGGAGCGCCGTCGGTCGCCATCTCGAGAATCCATCGTCCCGGTGCCAAGCCTTCGGCGCCAAACCGGCCAGCCGCATTTGTAAAAATCGTTACGGATTTGTCAGGATGATCGATGGGGCGGGCGGTGCCCATCAACAACGCCACCGGCTCACCGTCAGTGAATTGCAACGTACCGTAGGCGGAAACAGAATATGCCGATCCGACCTCCAAGGCGTACCCCCCCTTGAACGGCGCAAACGTATCGAACGCAGCCGCGCCCAAGCTATAACCGATCGGAAGATCGTCGGCATCGACGGGTATGGTCGAGGGCGCGTAAGCGGGCAGATTCGTCACGACCGCCGGCCCCCATCCATCGGCGACAGCGCGGACATTGTCGTTGCTGCCGACGGTGACGGTCTTGTCGGCGATGCTCTCATGCGGATAGACGATGGCATATGCGTCTCCGGTGATCGGCGCACCGATTGCAACATGCCCATCGGCAAATGCAATCGACGTTCCGACTTGCAGCGATGTTCTTTGCTGACCGGGCTGCAGGTGAAAATCGGTAATGGAGACGCCATCGAACCCAGAATTATGAATGAGCCGAACCTGAGCCCGATTGCCGTAGTAGCCGATCATGCCGTTTACCGAAGCGCGATCGTCGAACTCGTTTTGCTGGACATTGACGCTCGTATCCCATCGGCCGATGCCGTTGCCTGATGAGCGATAAGCCGAGACATCCGATTGTTCGTTCAGCGTGTCATAACCGGTACTGATATTGGTGCGCTCGTCAGGATTGCCGAATAATCGAAATCCGACGCGGAACTCGGGCCCTGTCGGCTCTCGAGGATCGAGCGTCGAAAGATAGGATTCGTTCGAAACGCCGAGCGTCAAACTCCCTGACATAGCCGCCGTCAGTGGTCGCGAGAACGTGACGTCGGCACCATAGCGATTCCCCGAAGCAAAAAGCGTGCTCCCGAATTCCTCATCGTTCACGAACTGATAGCGTGTGGAGAAAGATGCCGTAGTGCCGTATCCGATAGGAGCAGAATAGGTTGCGTTGAGATTCAGCCAGTAATTCCACTGCGGATAGATGATGCCCGTCAGCGCAGTATCGATGTCTCCGGCGGTGCGAAAATCGGGACTTCTATATTCGGCAGCGAGACGAATGCTTTCGCCTCCTCCCTGCGTAAACTCGTGAAAATTTGTCGTGCTCCAATCCAAACCCACAGCCATTCCGCTGCCGGAGTCTCCAACGGATGCCGCGCCACGCATCCCGATCAGCCCAGAGGCGAAGTCCGTTAAGATCCCAGCGCCAGCCATCACGACACGCGCATCGGCCTGCAGATCAAGTTCCCCAACCAGATTGTCCCGCAATCCGTAGCGATAGAATCCGCTGGCCATGTAGAAATCAGGAAGATAGTCACGCGCCTCGTCCCGCAGATACGACGGCAAGCCGGCCGTAAGCCCCCATTCGCTCTTCCCGGCTGCAAGAAGGCTCGTATCATAGAAGGACGTAAAGGAGATGTGTTGCTGCTTTCCGGTATCGTCGATGATCACGATGTCGACGTCGTTGGCACCAGTCACCAAAGGCAGATCGCGGACATTGTATGTTCCGGGCCGCAACTGGATCCGTCGTTGCACGACACCGTTGATGCGGATTTCTACGTCGGACGGCCTGTTGACGACAAACGATCCGCTTCCTGTCGGTGCGAACGTATCGCCGGGGCTCAACTTGCGACTTGATTTCTCGATCGATACGCCGAGCAAATCAGGTGTGCTTTGAAAGCTTGTTCCCAGAGGCTCTACATCACCGACTTCCGTGCGGATCCGGTCCTCGGGCATGTCGTAGACCAGGCGCGACATCTGCCGCTTAAATCCCGGCGAATGCGTGTAGGCGCAGAGCGCCACCGTCGGGCAAACATTGACGTCGACATCTCCGGCTAGAACGCCAGCGTTTTCGATTACGAAGTTACCGGCGCGGACGGCAGAGTCGAATTCCAGACGCCCGCTCGTCGCCGACTCGAAATCTTCGCCGGAGGAATGCATTCCCCACTCATGATCGAGGCTGGCGAAGAGATTGACGTAGCCTGACAATTTTGCGGGAGTCGCCAATACGGAACTCACTCGCGATTGGCGATTGCCGGAAAGCGAAATGTCAGATGTTGCGCGCTGACCGGGCGTCACCGTGAACGTGAGTTCCTGCAACGCGCGGTCGAATCGAATATCGAAACCAGCAGAAACAAAGGCTGGGAGAGGAATAAAAGGCGCGTCGCCGCCAATCGCTGCCAAATGCGTTCTGGCCGTTGCATCCAAGCTCGCCGAAACAGCTTGAATAAGCGCGGCTCGGCTAACCATAATTGAATCGTCCGCATTGATGCGGATGGGAATGTCACCGAGCTCTCGGCCGTCACCTTCCATGGGAACATCCATATCGATCGGCCTGCCCGTGGTGTTCAGGCGGGTGGAGATAGGTGTCGCGTACTCGACACCTGCCGCGTACGCTGTGTAACCCGGCACCGAGATTGCCGTAGCAACGATCACCAGGACTGCAACCTGAATGCCTGACCCTGGACACCTCGGATTCCGCGCGATCGACAAAAGCAGACGGCCGATGCTGGCTTTGCGGCCTTGGTGCTCTCGTCCGCGCCCTGTCTTTGTATGCAAAGCACGTCGCCTAGGGGGTTGCCCTAAACTGAAGACTCGTTTGCGCCGATGTCACGCCGGGCGGCAGCACCACCGGCAGGACGAAGCGCCGTCGATGCCCAGGTTGCACCAACCCAATGCCGATGCTCTGCGCGAGCTCGCCACTTGAAAGGGTTTCCGACCAATCACCGCTTGAGACACGCACTGTTGATTGCGGAAACAGCGCGTGAACGTTGGACGGATTAAACACCGTGAGAGTCGGATGTCGCCGACCGTGCGCGTCCGTCACGACGCCGCTACTTAGGACCTTGAGCTCTGGTTTGCCGCGCGGTGGTGCGACGTCGACCATGACACCCATACCGAAGACGACTTGCACACCTCGGATCCGTTTTGGCAATTTCACGGGGATCTGATTGACGTAGACGAGAAACGTTTGGCTCTTTTCAAGTAGAGGTTCGCCGAGCCATTGGATGCGGAAATTCTGAGTGGCGCCCGGCGGAATCATTGCTTGCGGCGGCATGATCAGGAATTCGTCGCCTGCGGGACTCCCTTTCGGAACGCCAGCCTCATCCAACGTCGCCTTTTTGACGACAAGCTCGACGGCAATTGCATCTGCGCCGTTGTTGACGACCGTGATCGCACTGCGACTGCTCCGACCCGTTGACGCCATCTCGATTTGCGTTGGCGTCACAGTCATCGCGTTGGCAGCGGGGGCTAACACAAGCTGGCAGAGCAAAAACGCAAAGAACCTTGCTCGAGGAAGCGACATGGCGTGCCTCACCGATATGAGCTTCTGTTTTTTGAAGACGCGACGATCTAAACGCGGTTGTTACTGCGGGGTAAGAAGGACAAAAAGCGAGTCCGAGTAGTTTCCGCCGATGAGCGGCGGGCCATTCGCTTCAGGAGTAATCGTAACGTCGAGGTTGCCAGAACCAGCTGAAACGGGTTCAGCTGTACCGGTTTCCTGTCCAGTTGCCGTCGCAATCGTTGCCGTATCGATTGTTGCCGTTTGGCCGTTCCAAGTTGCCGAGGCTTGGTAATTGATAATGTTGGTGAAGCCGCTTCCGGTTGCGGCCGTTTTTACTGCTCCTTGGGTCGATCTTAATTGAAGCGTTGCGGGTGCATTGCAAACGACGTTGAGGTAGGGGGCGTTTGAAGGCGTGATTGGAGAGACGATCACATTGCCCGAGCCGTCGATGCCGATCGTCGCCGTGTCAACGCCGCCGCTCGAGGCACCGTTGATGGTGCATGAGCTCGGAACGGTGGCTGAAATTTGGATTTCTTGCTGAGCGGCTTGCGCCAGAGCGCTGCCCCCCCATGCGGTGCAGCAAATCAATGCGAGGAAAACTCTTCTTCCTACGATCATGGTTATGAATCCATGTCTGCTGGCGTCCACGCCCGCGCAATCGACTCCACTGAGCATAAGGTTGCTGCGTCTGGTTAATAGAGGATTAACTCTGTCCATATGCGGACCAGATTCCTTACATCCGCCCAATGATCGGGGTATGGAGCGTTTGCTTGCCGAAGCTTTATTCCGGCCTTCAATGATACCAGAAGCTGGCCTCGTCGGCCGAAATCCTGGCGCCGATAAAGGGCCCAAATCGAAAGGCGGGATATCGCTGACGGGCCATGGCCGCGCGAGTCCAACCGCCCAATCAGCGTTCGCCTAACATCGCTTACGTTCGCTTCATCAACCGTTCAATGCGCGCAAATATCGTAGTCGTTTGCAGGATTACCCCAAACCAAACCTACGGAGAGAGACCTTTTCATCGCGTAGCGTCGTCAGGTTATGCTTGCACTATCTCTCTTATTGATGATCGGAAGCGATCTTTCAGATTTCTAAGCCCGCCCATGATTTCGCGGAATGATATCTGATCATCCATCAGACTTTCGTATGTTTCGATTATCTTTTCAGCCTGAGATGCAAGTGACGCGTCATCGTGTAGTGGAAGGTGCAATCGAATAGCGCCTACCTGCTTCACAAGCGCGTACTTTTTCTGATCGTCGACCGATGATTTTGTTTCGCCGTTCTTTCGGCTGATCAGGATAACCGGCGTGCCATGATTTAGAGCGTTTACCGCAAGATGATAGACGTCGGTCAAGACAAAGCGACATTTTTTCATGGTCGCCAGTGCACCGTAAAACAAGTTCTCCTGCTTCGCGCTCCGACTTCCTACTGCCCAAGACACCTCGAGCGGCACAAGGTTTGTTCTGGCTTCGATTGCTTCTAAACCTTCAGAAATTTCTCCAACATCGGATCTCGCGAAGCAGTATCCGAAACAATTACGTTCCCTGAAATTTTGATATTCCTTTGGCTCGAGCAAAAACGCCGGATCAATCCCTGTCGAGATATTTGGCGGCGGCGCGTTCGATGAAGCAGAGGAGATTTCATCAGCAGAATCGGCCTCGCGCGGCATAATGCGAAAGGCGGTATCGGCGAAGCGTGTCAGCGATGGACCAAGTGCGTATCGAGCAGCCGCCTCACGAGCGCCAAGAAAGCAGTTTCCGATCGAAGCAACCCGCGAATGTTTGCGCAAGGTATGAGGAAGATCGAGATGGAGTCGAGCCCAATTGGAAACCGCCATATCGACCGTTCGGGCGTTACCGAATTTTACTTCGCGGCTCGCAAAGTCCCGAGTTCCGTAAACCGGATTGTTCTGGAAATCGCCCCAGAACAACAGATGCGAGAACCGTCCGAGCTTGTCGACGTTTCGACAAACCAAATACTTTGAGGGCAACCGCCACGGCCGCTTCTGAAAGTTGATGAGCGTGTAATCAATACTCCAGGCATCAAAGAGCTGGCTCGCGGCAAGATCCACTGAAAACATGCCGGTGTTGCCTGGGTTAAATGCACATATAACTCCGACCTTCCTCACCAATTTTCTCCTGCAACGAGTCGAAGCCTCACATACTACGAAATGTTGTGGGCATCTCCAAACGGTGGCGGTGCATGCTCGGGCTTTATCTTTACGCGCGCATCGCACACTCCCATGACTTCGGCTGTCGAATACGTGAGGTGTTGGGAATGACTTCAATAACGGCCGTACCATCTGTGTCCGGAACGCACGTTCGCGTCGAAGTTCCAGAAATTGCGCGGACGATTTGGTTCGAATGGCAAGGACCAACACAGATCGTAGGCGCGGCGCCCCTGAACGACAATTTTGCTCTCCTGGCGGCGCTTCCCATCGCAATGCGGCACAGCTGTGATTTACGCGTGCGGGGAACTGTCGACCCGATGCTTCTTGCGAGCGCAGAGCGCTATGCGAAGATCTGGTCGCAATGGCGCCCCGACAAATACGGGCCTGTCAAGGTTTTTGCCGACCAGGAAATCTCGGACATCGCGAGGCAAGACACTCGTCTCTGGGCCTACCCGTTTTCGGGCGGCGTAGACAGTATGTTTTCGATATTCGCCAATAGTGCTGGTGATGCTGGGCGCGATACGCACGTCCCTGGCAGTGTTTTTCTTGTGCGAGGGTTTGATTATTCACTGTCCGACACAACGTTCTTTCCATTGGAGCAACGCGTCGCGCGCATCGCGCAATTGCTAAAGCTTCCATTTCTCGTCTGTTCGACGAATTGGAAAGAGTTCTGCATCCAATACGAACTCGATACTCAGCTCGGCCTTGCTGCGATCGGTCATATGTTGAGCGCGACCCATGTGGGCATCAGCATCGCTGCGGATTTCACATACAGAGAAGATCTGCACACCCTGCCGTGGGGAAACAGTCAATATATGCCGCATTTACTGGGCTCTTCCCAGTTCCAGGTTGCGACCGGAGGCGCCGACACCCTGCGTGTCGATAAAATGAAGTATCTAAGCAAAATTCCGAATGTGCTCGAAATGATCAGCGTTTGCCGAGCACCGGATGGCGAGGGAAATCGGCTTAATTGCGAGAAGTGCGAAAAGTGCGTTCGTACCGCATTGGGACTCTACGTGGCGACCGGTCGGGTCGAGCCGACATTCGAACGAATTCCAAGTGCCTTTCGAATTCTCTCAATACCGCATATTGCGCTGGTCGAATTGGTGTTCTGGTCCGATATCCTTCGCCGAATGCCCGCGCGTGACCGCGCGACTCGATGGGCAATCAGATTTCTTTTGGCACGTTCACGAATGACCTTGCGTTTTAACGCCTTGCTTCAACCTGCTGAAAAACGTTACTTGCGCCCGCTTCACGCATACCTTCGTAGACAGCTGAGCAGGATGCGATGTGTCCCCTGATTTCATTCAACATCCCCCCAGAGCAGATATGGCCGAAGCCGATTTCCAGCCACCGAACATGATGATTGCATACCGATGAGCGTAACGACCCCGCCCACAATGTCCCACCGGCTTGGCAAGATGGGCCTATTGGACTAGTGCGGATCAGCGATCGTGGCGGAGACGGAGGGATTCGATCCGTTTTCTAAACGTCACCTAAGATTTTGAAAATCATAGATTAAGTGAGTTGGCCTTACGCGTTTCGTTGCAGCATTACGTTGCGGGTGAATGATTACGGAAAGGCGCAGGCCTAAGTTCGCCAAGACGCCGGTCGAAACCAGCGTTTCGTCGCAGGGACAGCCGCACCCGTCGAATGGTTTTTCAACATTTATTAGTGGGGGCCGGATTTGAATAGGCTGAGAGAATCGGACCAATTTTTCTGAGCGTTGCTCGAACAAGTCCTTGCAGCGCTGCCGAGGATGAAAAATGGACGATTTTACGGATGAGCTCGATCAATT
>DASZVX010000067.1:0-2059 GCA_035547255.1 Hyphomicrobium sp. | reverse complement strand
GGTTGCGTGACGGCTTATTGGGAATCTCCCAATCACCAATGCACGTAACGCTCACGTCGCAGATGTATTGCGAGTCGTCCTGAATGCCGGGCCACTCGGCAAAGAGCGTGTCGGTGAGAATCAGCCGCAGGCGCTCTTCCTGGGTCAGGTCTTCACGAAGCTCGTGAATCTTGGCGACATTACCCGATCCGGTCACGCTGCCGATAAAGTCCGTCAACTTTTGCCGGAACTCAGCGAGATTAACGTCCTCGGAGGCGACGATAACGAAGCCCCCTTCTTGTTCGGACACGATCTCAAATTTGAATTGCCGTCGCAGGTCATCGAGGTCGAGTGTTGTGTCAATTCGCAATAGTAGCGGAATGCCGCCCGTAATGGGAGGCAACCCGCTTCGGATTCGTTCGGCTTGACGCACTTGCCAGCTCGCCAACACGTTCGACGAGCCGGTTCGTAATCCTGCGGCATGACCGGTACGGTTCGCGCGATTGATTACGGTCGTTGAACTTTCTGGGATGGCGGCCTGTGGGTATCGGGCCGGGCCGCGATCCCGAAGCACGAGCGGCAGATGCTCAAACTGATGCGAGCCTGTCGATGACATGTTTTACCTGTTATCGCCTCCGTGATCCGCATGTTTCAAATCCGCGATCGCTTTCTCAAGCAATGGTTCCGTTACGATCTTCTCGCCACGTAGCACCGCTGCCTTGGCTGCATCCTGAGCGGCTTTGACGGTCATGGTCGCGGAAGCTCCGTTCAATTGCTTGATTAGTTTGTCCCAATCAATCCGATCGGCGTGTTTGACGGCCGATAAGCTTACCGAAAGCAGTTTGTGAATCTCATTCGGTCCTGGTGGTGGGATCAGAAACACATCATCAAATCGCCTAAACAGCGCGCTATCAAGCGAGGTCTTGACGTTGGTCGTTGCAACCAGCAGCCCTGGGGCATCGTATTCTTCCATTAATTGCAATAAAGAATTCACGATACGCGACGCTTCCCCGATATCTTTTGCGTCTCCTCGCGAGCGCGCGATAAAATCGCATTCATCCAGGAGCAATACACACGGACGCTCTTTAGCAGCCTCGAACACGGCTCGCAGATTCGCGGCCGATTCGCCAAAGTATGACGACAATAAGGCATCAAAGCGAACCTTCAGTAATGGCAGCCCCGTATTCCATGCTAGGCGTTTGGCTCCCAGCGACTTGCCGCAACCAGGCGGGCCGTACAATAAAACCGTCTTGCGGTTGCGCAGTCCATATGCGCCAAGACGTTCTCGTGCGGCATATTCTCGTTCAATTCTTGAAAAGCGCTCCTCGATCTCGGCCGGCAGAACCATGTGATGTTCGAGGGCATCACGCGGAATGATCGTCGCCAACAACTCTCCGTGGCGTCGACTGAGCGGCAATTCCTTCATGCTCCGATCACCTTCGATCGGCGCAGCTTTTCCGTTCTTGACGAGCCGCGGTTTTTTCAAAATCGCGTCGAGTTGATTCGCGAGTTTCACATGGCCGGTGCGGCGCTCTGATTCGACGACAAGCTCAGCCAGGCGTTCAAGGTCGCGCTGCGAACCGTCAGCGATGGCGCGAACGATTCTCTTGAGGATGTCTGCCTTCATGTTATTGCTACCTGCATCATGGTTGTGGCCGTTCGCTCATCTGGTGGCTTCAGCGACTTGTCCTGATTCGTTTCTCCCGATGGCTCTGGTCTGCCGCACGAGAAAGTATCGCCAGCCATTGCCATGTTTTTCCGCCCGTATCTGGTGCCCCCTTTCTCGAAGCGCGGTGACGCAACGAGAAATTGTCGGGATGGAAACGCCGACCTCCTCCGCCAACTTGGGCGTTGAGTATCGGCCCGTTCGGATCAGGCGGAGTACGTGATCCAGCCGTTGTTCGATCTCCAATGAACGTGCATAAAACATGTCGGGTCCTCCTTCAAGATATTCTTAATCTATCGGTGACTGATAGACTTGCCAACACACCATATCCTTGTCTGGATGGAAGTTTATGGCCGGCATGTCCACGCATCTCGCCGGACCGGAAAAACCGGAACAGAGAAGAGGGAAGAGGGT
>DASZVX010000066.1:0-14870 GCA_035547255.1 Hyphomicrobium sp. | reverse complement strand
ATCGCCGGCGCGGATCGGGCGACCTTCGGACGCCAGCTGCTCGCCGCGATCGAGCCAGCCCTTGATCGTGTCCGCGATGCGCTCGGCAAGGCGGTTGGCGGGCGAACGCTCGCTCGTGTCCGACAACGGTGCCCACGGATCGGCGGGCGCAATTTCGTCGGGTTTCTCTGTCGGCCAGATCTCAACAAGACCGGCATGACCAAGGCGAATGGCGTTGTGCTTCGGTGGCGGCCCTCCAGCCGTCAAGCCGGGAGTTTTGACGGCGTCTGCGAATACGGCATCGACGGCCGCGAGAACCGGCGCGACCGTGCGAAACGACATCGTAAGTTCGATCGGCTTCCAGACTAGACCGGCATCGCGAGCCAGGCCCGCAAAGCGGATGCCAGCGTCCGCGAACATTTTCGGATCGGCGCCTTGGAACGAATAGATCGATTGTTTTTCGTCGCCGACTGCGAAAACCGTTCGAGGTGTGCCATCGCGCGAGCCTGCTCCGGCGAAGAATTCATGAGCCAGTGCTTTGACGATTTCCCATTGTTCGGGGCTCGTATCCTGGGCTTCATCGACGAGGATATGATCGAGGCCGCCGTCGAGTTTGTAGAGCACCCACTGTGCTTCGCCGCCTTTGCCTTCGAGCAGCGATTTGGTTTTCAGAATGAGATCATCGAAGTCGAGGGCACCCGCGGTGCGTCGCGCTTCGGTGTAGCGTTGCAGAATGATGCCCGCAAAGGCATAGAGCGCCATTGAGGATTCGACGAGCGTTAGCGCCCTCAGCTCGTTCGTCAGTGAGACAAATCTTTGCTGTGCGGTGAGGCAGCGATCGTTCAATCCGGGCTTTTCGGACGACAGCCCTTTGGTCATCAGCGTTTTGCGTGCGTCGCCGCTTCCTGTCAGGAAGTAACCCGCCAGCGCGTCGAGGCGGCGCTGGCCATCCGACAATTCCGCAGCCGTCCGCAGCGTCGGCACATGCCCGATATCGGTTGCTTTGCCGGTTGCGAGGTGGCTTACCAGGTCTTGCAGGTCTTCATCGGAGAGGACGTTGGCGCATTCCTTATGAAGATCGTCGGTGGCGATTGCGGCCCGAACGCCTAGGCTGCGGCGGAGATACGTTTCGATGATCGACACGTCTTCGAGCGTTGCGCCACTACCGGACTCGCGCTGGTTTGCGACGTCGAGCCAGCGACGCTCCTCGACGGCGTTGCTTATCAACTTTTCAAATTGCGTATCCGTCGCGTAGCGGACGATGATATCGAGCGCGCGGCCGAGGGATGTTTCGGGCGCCGAGGTGGCATCCAGCAAGGTCTGGTCGATGGCGCGTGCCTTCAAATCCTTCGCTGCGGCATCATCGAGGATCTTGAAGTCGGGCGGCACACCGGCCTCGAGTGGAAATCTCTGCAGCAGCCGCTCGGAAAAAGCGTGGATCGTCTGGACCTTCAGGCCGCCCGGCGTTTCAATGGCATTTGCGAAAAGGCGTCGCGCCAGCTCCAGCGTTTCGCGGGAAACTTCGCCGCCGGTAACTTTGGCGATTTCTGTTTTTAGCGTCGTGTCGTCGGCTGTAACCCAACCGGCGAGACGGTCGAAGACCCGGCGCGACATCTCGGCGGCGGCGGCCTTCGTGTAGGTGAGGCAGAGAATTTTTTCCGGCGGCGTTCCGGCAAGCAGCAAACGCAATACGCGCAGCGTCAGGACGTGCGTCTTGCCGGTTCCGGCGTTGGCTCTGACCCAGGCGGATGCCAACGGATCGGCGGCGCTACCCTGATGGCGGTCGGTTTCCTGGCGGAGCGCATCCAGCGAGAGGCGTTTTGTTTCGAGGTTCACGATGCCGCCTCCTCGTCAACGTGGGCGGACCATTCGGCGACGCGCGCCAATTGTGCGTAGGCATCATAGTCGTAGCTGTAGCTCGGACGTCGAAGCGCGCGGTACGGCGTTGCGGGGTTGTCGAATTCGGCAATCAAACGTTCGAGGCCTTTACGGGCGTTTTCCGCAAGGACGCCGACGTCATCGGATTTGATTGTGCGTTCCTCGCCGGCAGGTTCACCGCCCGAGGCACGAATGTAGCGAAGGGACTCGACAGAGCGGCCAGCGAGATTTGGAAATCCAGTTTCTCCAAGCGCGATGGCGGCTTCGAGAGGAAGCTGGGGCGAGCGGCCTTCAGCAACGCGTTTCTGATCCGGAAGCGTTCCTGTCTTATAGTCGGTGATGACGACGGCCGAACCTTTATCATCGATGCGATCGGCGCGCGCAGTGAGCGTGAAGGGTTGGGGACCCGGCGCCAGCACAAGACTGCCGGAAATTTCCGCGATGACTTCGCGAACGCCTTCGCGTCGCTTTTCTTCACCGTCTGCGAACCATGAGAGGAAGCGTTTCAGGCGCGGCATCCAGAAGGCGGCGATGCGCGCGTGGCCGGTATAGCTTTCGAGTACCTGCGCCGCGATCTTTTCGAGTTCGCCAAGCGGATCAGGCGGCAGACGGTCCGGGAAGGCATTTGCGAAACGCGAGAGCACGTCGTGGACGAGGCCGCCGCGCAAGCTCGCATCGGGCGAGGTGCCGAGCGGCGGTAACGGTTCGAGTTTCAGGATGTGGCGCGCGTACGTCGCGTAGGGATTGGCGATCCAGCGTTCGATGTCGGTCACGCTCATTTTGCGCGGCCGCAGCACCACCGCGGGTCTCGGTTCCGGCGGCTTGATGATTTCGCGGTCTTTGATCCGATCGCGTGCGCGGGCCCAGGCGAGCCACGGCTTGTCGGCATCGAGCACGCTTTCGAGGTCCATGCCTTTCAACAAGGCTCGCGTGCGCATCAGCCAGCGGGATGGGACAGTCGGTACGCCGTCGACCTTTTCGGCGCGCGTCAGGTAAATCGTCTTTGCTCCGAGCAGCGATGTGAAATCGTGCGCAGCGCGACCGATTTCTTCCTCTGGTGAAGGCAATCCGAGATCGCGGCGCATCGGGCGATTGAGCCACGCTCCGGGCTCGGCCGCTTCAGGCCATGTGCCTTCGTTGAGCGAGCCGAGGATCAGGATGTCCGGCTGCTGCAGGCGAGCCTCGAACGGTCCCCAGATCGAGACGCGCGGATGTACAGCCGTGCGCTCGCGGACGTTCTCACGCGCCAGCAACGTCGCGTAGAGATCGGCATAGTCGTTGGCGCGGACTTCGACTTGCGGCGTTTCAGGGTCAAGGACCTTCGCGAAGAAGCGCGAGGCGGCTTCTCCCGCTTCGCCTTGCCAAAGCGGATTTGCGTCTGCGGTTGCCGCGGCGTCGTCTTCGGGCAGCGTGGCGAGGGCTTCGGCTGTTTGGGCGTGAGCGCGCGCGAATTCGGAGAAAGTCCGCTCCCCGCTTGTGGCGTAGAGATCGGTCAACGGCTGGAAGGCGGCCGCCAAGCGGATGACGAGTTCTCGTGCGCCGTCGCAGTCTTCCGGCCAAAGCCGTCGCGCGGCGGTATGCATACGTTTCTTTTCCGCGCGATCTCGTTCGGCTGTTTCGAGAGCGGCCCGAATCCCTTCGACACCGCGGCCGAGGTACGGCGCCCGGAAGGCGCTGATTTCGAGCGCGCGCGCGTAACGCCGGATGTCGAACGGCTTGAATCCTAGCCTGCATAGCGGATGACGTAGCAGCGCCATCGTCTCAGCTGGTGCGAAGTCGCTCACCACGGCGGCGGTGACGAGTGCCATGAAAGCACCGGGCACCGTTTTCGCAAAGGGACGTCCGGCGCTGTCGTCGACGCGAATGCCCCAGGCCTCGAGCCGGATCGCGACGCGACGTGCAAGCACGCGATCGGGCGATACGAGCGCCGCGGTTTGCCCAGGCGTTTCGATGGCTTCACGCAGGATCAGCGCAACGGCTTCTGCTTCATCTTGTGCAGACGGCGCTTCGATCAGTGAGATGTCGGCGAGGGCGCTCTGGAGCTGCTCTTTGTCGGCGTCCGCCGCGTAGCGGTGCCATTTATCCGTTGAAGCTGAAGGGCGCATCGCTTCGGTGAAGAATGCTGCGCGTGCGCGGCTCGCGGTATCGGGCTCGGCCGCAGGCAATGTGTGCACGGCGCTGCGATCGATGCCGAGGCCGTCGAGCAGTTTTTTTAAACCGAACTGCGGGTGCTCCGGATGGCCCGGGACGATGGTGCTCCAGCTTGCGTCATCGAGCGCTTGATCGAGAGTTGGAAGCACGATGGCCCCGGACGAGCGTGCGATGACGGCACGCATCAGCTCGACGGTCGCCGGAATGGAGCCTGTCACGCCAGCGATGATGACGATTTCATCGCGTCTGAGGTTCGCAATGCGCTTCGCTTCAGCAAGGATCAGAGCGTTACGGCGCGCTTCGGGCGAAGTCATGCCTTTCTCGGCGAGATGTTCTGGCCAGAATTCAGTGACAATTTTCAAGAAATCGACGGTCTTTTGCCAGTGCGCTGCGTAGGCTTCCGAGACCAGATTCATGAGGCCCGATAGCGAGACGTTCTCGCGCTCGATGTCGTCCATCAGCTTTCCAAGCTCGGTAGCGAGCTGTGCGGCTTGGGCGGGCGTCGAGCCCGAGCTACGATCGGATTCAGATTGCGCCATCGTCGTGCGCCAGCGGCTGACGAGCTGCATCAGGACCAGCGTTCGGTCGAGCGGATCGATTGCCGGTGGCTGTTCGAGCGCCGCAACACCCGAGATACCATCGCTCACAAGACTCGAGATCAGCGAGAGATCATCTTCTCCTTCCGAGATCGGACGGATGCGCGGCATGATGATCGCGGGCGCGCTCGCGACCGACAAGAAGGCTTCGCGTGCCGCGCGCGTTGCGCGCCGCGTCGGCAGCAGCAACGTGATGTTCGTCAGCTTCAGAAGATCGGGTGCCGTGCCGCCAGGAGCCGGAAGGTCGCCGTTCAGTATGGCGCGCGCGAGGGCTTTCAGGAACGGCACACCGGGAGGAAGCGTGAAGATATTCGCGGCCATCAATCTTCTCCCGGCAGCGCCGAGCCGGCCGCCATCGAGCTTGCGATGGCGTTCTCGGCTTCAGGGATGGCGTCGGGCGTTCCGACGTGCATCCAGATGCCTTCGAGCCGCACGCCATAAAAGCGGCTCTTGTCGATGGCGCGGTCCCAGAGCTTGTTGAGCGAGAATGGGCCTTTCGGTGCGCCAGCGAAGAGCCGCGGATGCGCAATCGAGACGCCTGCAAAGACGAATGGTGCCAATCGCGCACCGGATTGACGCGTCAGCCGCCCTGTCGTGTCCATCTGGAAATCGCCGGGTCCGTCGTAGCCGATGCTCGTCGCGACCGGGGCGACCAGCATCAGGCTATCCATCGTCGCGTCGTCCCATGTGTCGATCAGCCGGTCGAGGTTCGATCCCATTCCTTCAATCCAGATCGAGTCGGAGTTGTGGATCAAGAATGGAGCTTGCCCGAGCTTCGGCAGTGCACGCGCGACGCCGCCTCCGGTGTCGAGCAATTCGTCACGTTCGTCCGAAATCGTGATCTTCGGCTTTTTCCGACTTCGAAGATGGTTTTCGATCTGGTCGGCAAGATAATGGACGTTGACGACTGCTTCGGTGAAACCGGCATCCGACAGGCGGTCGAGAACCTGGTCGATCAGCGTTTTTCCGGCGACCGAGACGAGAGGCTTGGGGCGTTTTTCCGTAAGGGGCCGCATCCTCTCGCCCTTTCCGGCGGCTAACACAAAGGCGCGCGTCGGGCGCTTCGTGGAGGTCATCGGCAGATTCTCCGGAATTTGTTTAGATCATCAGTGGTTGCGTGCGCAGCTTCGGAGGCAGGTTCCGGTCATACCACGCCGAAAGCGCCTCAAGACCCTCATGTTGCAGATTGCGTTCGAGATACCCCCAAATCCTTGGCAGATGGGCGAGGTATTGGCGCTTGCCGTCGCGCATCGCAAGTCGCGCGAAAATGCCCAGGATCTTGGTGTTACGCTGAGCCCCGAGCGCCGCATAGGTGAAACGGAATTCCTGGGCGTCGAATGCCGCGTCGCGCTTCGTCATGGTTGCGATGTAGCGGTCGAGCAAGTCCTTTTCGAGGACTTCCGGAACATCGATGCGTGCGTCCTGCAGCAGCGATACGAGATCGTAGGCGGCCGGCCCGCGCATTGCGTCCTGAAAGTCGATGATGCCGACATCGCGCGGCGGAACGCGGTCATCGAGCGCGATCAGGTTCGGTGAATGGTAGTCCCGCAAGAGCCACGTCCGCGGTTGTTTCAATACGCGGACGAAAATGCGGTGCCATTCATTCGTAAATTCAGCGCGCGCAGTTTTAGGTGCGGGGTCGCTATGAAGGGCGGGCCAGTACCAGTCGAGAAGAAGTTGCGTCTCGATTTCGAGCACGCCTTCGTCGGCTTCGGGGAGCGTGAATGTCGTGCTGTCGGAGAGGTTCATGCACTTCGGAGGCGCCGCAGCCTGTAGCGCGATGAGCGTATCAATGGCGCGCAGCCATAGCGATTTCTGGTCACAGTCACGCTGGACTTCGGAGCCGAAAACCTTGTCGCCAAAGTCCTCGACGATCAGCAAACCCTGATCGAGGTCTTCGGCAAGAATCTCAGGCGTTGAAACGCCGGCGCCGCGGAGCGCTTTGGCGATGGCGACGAACGCCATCACGTCCTCCGCAAGGTGCGCAATGGCGCTATAGGATTTTCCATCGCGGATTGGCGGACCGTCAGGACGGCGCGGTGAATCGACCAGAAGGGCGCGCGTGCCATCGGCCTTTGTCAAACGAGCGTAACGGCGCGGCGAAGCATCGCCCTGCAGATAGACAAGCCGCGTTTCAGGGCTGCCCCACCCGGTATCTTTTACGAATTTACGGATGGCCGCGAAACGCTGAAGCCTCTGCACGAGCGAAGATGCGGCTTCTATGGTGACTGTTCTACGGCTTTCGCTGTTGCCTTCTTCGAGCAAAAGCGTGACGTGTTCCGCAGGAATGCGACCCGCGCCGCGCGACGGCCATTCGATCACGGCGATGCCGCGGGTCAGGGCGGTTTCGAGTCCGAGCTCGTCGAGTTCTTCAGGATCAGTGAGACGGTAAAGATCGAAATGCGCGACGTCGAAGCGTGGCGTCTCGTAGGTTTGGGTCAGCGTGAAGGTCGGGCTCGGAACATCGAGCCCGGGATCGCTGGAGAGCGTTCGTATCAAGGCGCGCGCGAACGTCGATTTGCCCGCGCCGAGATCGCCTTCGAGGCAGAGTGTGTCGCCGGGCTGCAGAAAAAAAGCCATCTCATCGGCGAGACGGATGACGTCGTTTTCGGACAGATCGCGGAACTGGAATGAACTCATCGCACCTGGAACTTATGCTGCCCGCCCGCCCCGTGCCAACCACTTCGAGCCATCGCCTGCTGGGACAACCGGCCGCTCCGGTATGCGGATGGTGACTCGGGTGCCCCGGTTTTCCTCAGAAGAGACTTCTATCGTGCCGCCGTGCAATTCCACCAGGCTTTTGACGATAGAAAGGCCGAGGCCCGCACCGCGATGATCGGAGCCGCGGCTTCGACTTTCGAAGCGATCAAAAATGCGCCCGATCTGGTCTTTCGGAATGCCCACGCCGTTGTCTTCAACCCGGAAGATGATGTCGCCGTTCTCGCTCCAGCAGGCGAGCTGCACCGTGCCGTTGACCTTCGAGAAGCCGACGGCATTCGACAACAGGTTATAGAGAACCTGGCGCATGCGCGCTTCGTCGGCCATGAATTCGGTGACTTCGTCCGCGACCGCGATTTCGATGGTGAGACGGTTGCGGACCGCACGCTCGCGAATACCGAGGATTGCCGCGTCGATGATGGCGCGCACGCCGACGGGCGTCGGCTTCAACTGCAAGGCGCCTGCGTCGATGGTCGCGAGATCGAGAATGTCGTTGATGATAGCGAGCAGCGTTTTCGATGACGATATGATGTCGGCCAGATACTCGCGCTGTTTGGCGTTGAGTTCGCCGAACATCGGGTTCGCCAGCATGTCGGAGAAGCCGATGATGCTGTTGAGAGGTGTTCGCAACTCGTAGGAGATGTGGCCGATGAAATTCGTTTTCAGACGGTCGGCGGCAACGAGGGCTTCGTTGCGTTCGACGAGTGCGCGTTCGGCGCGCTTGGCATCGGTCACGTCGGCGAACGTCATAAGCGTCGCACCGTCGGGAAGCGGCATCAGCGCGTAATCAATAACGACGCCGTCATCGCGGATCATCTGGCCTGCGAATGTCTCGCGTTCGTCAAGGAAGGCGGTGACGGCACGTCCGATCCGCAGCCAAGTGTCGTTGTCGGGATGCAGCGTCTGGGCCGCAGCGATGACTTCGCCGACGTGGGGTAGCTCAGCGAGCCGTCTGGCCTGCATCTGCCAGATGCTGCAGTAGGCTTTGTTGAAGAGCTTCAGCCGGCCGTTGGTGCCGAAAACTGCGACGCCTTCCTTAAGGCTGTCGAGCGTTTCGCGCTGGACGTCGATCAGCGCGTTATAGCGGCTCTCGAGGGCGAGACGTTCGGTTTCGTCAGCAAAGAGGAACGTGACGCCGCCGTCCGGACGTTGTTCGGCCATGACGTGAAGAATGCGGCCGTCGGTCAGGTTCCAGGTGTCGTCGAGCGGCGCGCCGGTCTGGTAGCAGGCGAGGATCTGGGCCTTCCAGTCGCGAGGGTTGACGACCGGCTCCAGAACACCGATTTCGCGAAGCCTGTCGAGAATGACGCTGTCGCTCGGATGCGTCGAGAGCCAGCCGGTATCGAAGGACCAGAGTTTCGCGAACGCGGCATTGTAGAAGGCAAGCTTGTGGTCTGGACTGAAGATCGCAACAGCGGTTTCTACGCGGTCCAGCGTGCGGTCATAGGCCGAGCTTTGCCGTTCAAGCTCGCCCTGCGCGCTTTCGATATCCGTTACGTCGATCGCCGCTCCGGCCGTCATTCCGTCAACCGGAAGCACGATGACCTCGTGGGCCTTGCGTTCGCCGGCCGCCACCAGATGAACGCGTGCCTTGTAGGTCTGGCCGGCCGTGATGGCTCTTCCGACCGATTTGCGTTGCCGGGTTTCGAGAAGCTCGATCTGGTGCTCAAGGACTTCGATCTCGCTTTTGGCCTCGACCGCCTTGATGTAAGCGGCGTTAACCCAAATCAGCCGATTATCCATCCCGCGCAGCCAGACGGGCATCGGCAAGGTATTGAGAAGCGCGCGGCTCGAGCGGATATCGCGAGCCAACGCCGTATGTTGGTCCTCGATGCGGGCGATCTCGAGCTTGTAGCCAGAGATGTCCTTGAGCCGCAGCACAGCGCGGCCGCCGGCGGCCCGCCCCTCGGCTTCGATAATGCCTCCGGCGATCGTCTTCAGGATGATGCTGAACGAGCGGCCATTGACGAAAAGCTTGTCGAGGGAAGCTTTCAGCAAATGAGCGGAGGCGTTTTCCAGCCATTGGCCGAAGCGCAGGATCTCCGCGTGGTGCTCCGGCAACCCGGGAACGCTCGTCAGGGTGTGCGAAACGATGCGGACGGCCTGACCTTGCTCCCAGAAAACCAGGACTTGTGGCTCAGCGCGGATGATCGCGTCGGCGGCGGCCAGATTGCGCCGGAGCTGCACGCTTTCGGCTCTGGCCGTCCGTGCCTCCCGCCGCGCGACGCTGCCCATCCGCCAGATGATGGCGAGGGCTGCGATGCCGCCGCCCGCAATTGCGAGGATCAGCCAGATATGGCGGAGATCAAACTCGACGGACCCGATGTGGCGTCCGTCCCCAAAACTCGCCAGCATTGTCGCGACGCAAGCCATGGCTGCAATGAGCAGCAGCACCAGTTGCAGTCGTGTGGTCAGTTTCGGGTCTTGAGGATATGTAAGGCGCATCCGTCCCATTGCAGCCGCATAGGCACCCGCGCACCCTGGCCGGGTTGCGCGTGCGCTATATCGATTCGACCGACGCGATACGAATCACTGCGAGTATGGGGCCCGCGCCGAAGTATCGCCAGCGGGGTCAATCGGTTAAGCAGAAACAGAGTTGAAGTGTTTCTCCAGGGCCGCGTTCCAGGCCGGGATGGCTGCGGCGATATGAAAAAAGGGCTTCCGCTGTTGCGAAAGCCCCTTCTGTACTCAGGCCGGTCGCGGCATCGGCCGCACGTCAGTAGCGATAGTGATCGGACTTAAACGGGCCCTCCGGCTTGACGCCAATGTAGGACGCCTGATCGGGCCGGAGCTTTGTCAATTTGGCGCCGATCTTCGCGAGGTGCAGCATCGCGACTTTCTCGTCCAGATGCTTCGGCAGGGTGTAAACTTCCTTCTTGTACTTGCCCTCGTCGGTGAAGAGTTCGATCTGCGCCAGCGTCTGGTTGGTGAATGACGCCGACATCACGAACGACGGGTGGCCCATGGCGTTGCCTAGATTTACGAGGCGGCCTTCCGACAGCAGGATGATCCGCTTGCCGTCCGGGAACTCGATCTCGTCGACCTGCGGCTTGATGTTGTTCCACTTGAGGTTCTTCAGGCCGGCGACCTGGATCTCGTTGTCGAAGTGGCCGATGTTGCAGACAATGGCGCGATCCTTCATGGCGCGCATGTTGTCGACGGTGATGACGTCCTTGTTGCCGGTTGCCGTCACGAAGATGTCAGCGCGCGGTGCGGCATCGTCCATCGTCACGACCTCGTAGCCTTCCATCGAGGCCTGGAGCGCGCAGATCGGATCGATTTCCGAGACGAGGACACGGCAGCCGGCATTCCGGAGCGAGGCGGCCGATCCTTTGCCGACGTCGCCGAAGCCTGCGACCATCGCCACTTTGCCGGCCATCATCACATCGGTGCCGCGGCGGATGCCGTCGACGAGGCTTTCACGGCAGCCGTAAAGGTTGTCGAACTTCGATTTGGTGACGCTGTCGTTGACGTTGATCGCAGGGAACAGCAGCGTGCCCTTCTTCTGCATCTCGTAGAGACGGTGCACGCCGGTCGTCGTTTCCTCGGAAACGCCTTTGATCGCTTTGGCGACCGTGCCGAACCAGCCTTTCGGCTTTTCCGCCAAAGTCTTTTTGATCAGTGCGAACAGGACCTCTTCCTCTTCCGAGCCTGCCTTGTCGAGGAACGCGGTATCACCGCCCTCGGCGCGGACGCCCAGATGGATGAACAGCGTCGCGTCGCCGCCGTCATCGAGGATCATGTTCGGCACGCCGCCGTCGCCCCACTCGAAGAGCTTGCGGGTGTAATCCCAATAGTCCTTGAGGCTCTCGCCCTTCCAGGCGAAGACGGGGATACCGGCTGCAGCGATGGCAGCTGCGGCATGATCCTGAGTCGAATAGATGTTGCAGGAGACCCAGCGGATATCGGCGCCGAGTGCGGCAAGTGTCTCGATCAGCACCGCGGTCTGGATCGTCATGTGCAGCGAGCCGGCGATGCGCGCGCCTTTCAGCGGCTTCTTGGCGCCGAACTCCTCGCGGGTTGCCATCAGGCCCGGCATCTCTGTTTCGGCGATGGAGATTTCCTTGCGTCCCCACTCCGCCAGGCCCAGATCCTTGACGATGTAGTCCGTGAATTTCGAACTCATGTGTGCTCCTCAACGCGGATGTGGTTCGGGACCGGGCGCCTGCGGATCTGCGCGGCGAAGGGGAACCTCCCGCCAAAATTTCGCGTGGCAATTTCTTCGGGCCGGTCGGCGCTGCTATAGCGAAATCGCTCTCGCAGCGCAACAACATATAAACAAGTCTTTATGTGTTTACGTAGCTTGCTGTGAGGCGCCGCGAACCTGCGCAGGTATTCCTAAACTTACACAAGTATACATCCTAAGTTTACTTAGTATTTTTCATAAATATTCTCGTAATTTTATGTATAAATTTTTATATAATTCCTATGTTTGGTAGTATCTCTATGTTTATCTCATTCGAAGGACGCATTTTCTCATTAATTCGCCTTAAATCACTCAATCGTTAGCCTCTTGGCAAGTAGAATGCTCAGGAGGCGAAGATGGGAATCGGCGGTGGGTCGCGACGGTCGGCACGAAAGCCGCGCGCCGTCTTTTTCGCATTCGAGGCGGTGGCTACTGGCGCCGCGAAGAGATTTGCCAGCGATACGCGTGGCGACATCGCAATTCTGTTCGGACTGATGGCGCTCGTCTTGTTCGCGATGATTGGCCTTGCAGTCGACTACGGACGCTTTGTCAACGCACGCAGCCAGACAATCTCAGCGACCGATGCGGCCGTCCTGGCGGGCGCACGCGCTATGCAAACAAATGGCGGCGACCAGAACGCGGCCTTGGACGTTGCGCGGGCCTATTATTCGCAGGCCACGAAAAACCGCCTCTCGCTGACGAACGATACGATCAACTTCGCGATTGTCGACAACGCCACGGCGATGGTGGCGACCGGAAACGCGACGATCACGACTCCATTCATGGGAATTGCGGGCACGCGGTCGCTGCCAATCTTGCGCAGTGACGGGTCCGATTACTCGAAGGCTGTTCTTGCGGTCGGCGGCAATGCCGAACTCAATCTCGAGATCAGCATGATGCTCGATATTACCGGGTCTATGGCGGGTCAGAAACTGAAGGATATGCAATCGGCGGCAAGCGATCTCGTCAATATTGTCGTCTGGCAGGACCAAAGCCGATACACCTCTAAAGTCGCGATCGTTCCTTTCGCTTACGACGTTCGATTGCCGACTAACGCAGCTAACGCATTCAAGCTGGCGACGGGTTACACCAAGAACACAAACTCGCCTTGCGTCGTAGAGCGTATTGGAACGCAAAACTATACTGACGCCGCTCCCAAGTCGGGCCAGTATGTCATGGTGCACAGCTCATCGAGCAATAAAGTCAGCCCAACTTGCGACCTCTCCTCGACTGAGGAGGTGCTCCCGCTAACAAGCGACAAGTCGGCCTTATTGACGAAGATCACAAATCTCCAGACGGAAGGCAGCACGGCGGGCCACATCGGTACGGCGTGGGCTTGGTACATGCTATCGCCGAATTGGTCTTCGCTTTGGCCAGCCTCCAGTGCCCCCGCCGCTTATGGGACGGATAAGCTCAAAAAAATCGCTGTCCTCATGACGGACGGTGAATACAATACGTCCTATACTTCAACTGGCTATGCAGTCAGCGAGTCCATAAGCGGCACCCGGGTGACCTGCAAGGGCGCTGCTAACGGCTGTTCCAACGTTCAAGCCGTGGCGCTATGTACGGCGATGAAGGAGAAGGGAATAGAGGTCTACACGGTCGGCTTTCAGCTCGGCGACAGCCAGCTTGCAATCAACACACTTTCATCGTGCGCGACCGATGCCTCGCATTTCTACAATTCGACGACGGGCGACGCGTTGAAAGCTGCGTTCCGCGACATCGCATTGAAGATCTCGACGCTTTATCTGTCGCAATGAGGCGGGATTTCCGGAGCTAAAAACAAAAGGGATGCTGAGGGGCGTCCCTTTTTGTTTGGCGGCTGAGTTCGGGTCGGCGTTTATGCGTCTCCGACGCATTCTTCGTCGAAACCGGCTTCGACGAGGCGTACCAGCGCCTGCAGCGCTTCGGGTCCTTGAGGTCCTATCGCGACGATGTGCAATTCCGAACCGGGGCTGGCAGCTAGCATCATCAAGCCCATGATCGACGTTCCGCCGACCGATTGGCCGTGATGTGTCACCGTTACTGTTGCGTCGTACCGCTCCGCGCACTTGACGAACTTCGCCGAAGCGCGCGCGTGCAATCCCTTGACGTTGCGGATGGTGACAACGGCTTCGGGTCTCAGGCTGTTGGGGAGTTCAGGCATCGCTATCTCGCATCGTCAGCCGCCGGAAAGCTCTTGGCTTGCGACCTTGATGTATTTCTTGCCTGCGTCGCGCGCCATGATCACGGCGTCAGGCAACGGCACTTCGCCGCGGATGCTCGCCAGTTTCACCAGGATCGGGAGGCTGATGCCCGCGATGACCTCGGCTTTCGATTCATCCATTACCGAGATGGCAAGATTGGAGGGGGTGCCGCCGAACATGTCCGTCAGAATGATGACTCCGTCGCCGCCATCGACCTTGCGCACGGCATTCAGAATATCGACGCGGCGCGCTTCCATATCGTCGTCCGGGCCGATCGCAATCGTTTCAAGCGCAGCTTGGGCGCCGACCACGTGCTCCAGCGCGTTGCGAAATTCTTGGGCAAGGCCGCCATGCGTGACAATGACAAGTCCGATCATGAGCGCCGGCCGTTAAAACTCTCATTCAGCGATAGCTCGGTCAGCTTCGCCATTTGGCGCGGAAGGTGGCAAGTGTTCGCCGCCCGCGCAAGGGGTTTGTAGGAAAACCTACCCCTTAACCTCGATACGTGGCAGGCTCGCCATGTCAAGTGCCGCGAATATTTTTAGGGGCGCTGAATTTTCGAACGGTAAAAGCCGGATCAGGGGAACTTCGAAGCCGGATACTACAACCTTTGGCCAAGGGGCTGGGTACCGTTCGACGGTTCCCTCGCGCACGAGGTCTGCGATGAGCACGATCTCAGCCTCATCCTTGACGGCAACCTCCAGGATGCCAACGCCGCGAACTTCGAGCTTTCCGCGTAGTGTCGATGGCGCCGTCGCAATCAGGCGCGGCAAGGATCGCGAGCGATCTTGCTTCAGGATGACTTGGTCGTCGGCGATGAGTTTTACAGGATCGCGAAGAAAAGTTGAGGGACCGAACGCCAGGCATCGCAGGGCGAGGTCTGATTTTCCTGCGCCTGACGGACCGCGGATCAACACGCCGCGGTTGCCAACCGCAATAGCCGTCGCGTGAATGCGATCAGCTTCGCCTGACAAGCCCGTCTCCCATGTTGACGCTCAGCGGGAGGCGGACCGTGAAGCGCGCGCCGTTCGCGGGTGTTGCGCCTTTTTCCGGCAGGTTTTCAGCGAAGATCTCGCCGTTGTGACTAACGATAATCTCGCGCGAGATCGACAGCCCCAATCCCGAATTCTTGCCGCGCTTGGCATCCGTCTGCGGGCGGTCGCTGTAGAACCTGTC
>DASZVX010000065.1:0-2483 GCA_035547255.1 Hyphomicrobium sp. | reverse complement strand
GGCGCAAGGCACGCTCTATCCCGACGTGATCGAAAGCGTGAGCGCGACGGGCGGGCCCTCGGTCACGATCAAGTCGCATCACAATGTCGGCGGCCTGCCGGAGCGCATGAAGCTCAAGCTGGTCGAGCCGTTGCGCGAACTGTTCAAGGACGAGGTGCGCGCGCTCGGCCGCGAGCTCGGCCTGCCCGAGACCTTCGTCGGCCGCCATCCGTTTCCGGGGCCGGGGCTTGCCATCCGCGTGCCCGGCGAGATCACGCGCGAAAAGCTCGACATCCTGCGCAAGGCCGACACCGTCTATCTCGACGAAATCCGCAAAGCCGGTTTGTACGACAGGATCTGGCAGGCGTTCGCGGTGTTGTTACCCGTGCGCAGCGTGGGCGTGATGGGCGACGGGCGCACCTACGATCATGTGCTCGCGCTCCGCGCCGTCACCTCAAGCGACGGCATGACCGCCGACTACTACCCGTTCGAGCATTCGTTCCTCGCCCGCGTCTCGACCCGCATCGTCAACGAAGTGCGAGGCGTGAACCGCGTGGTCTACGACATCACGAGCAAGCCACCGGGCACGATTGAGTGGGAGTGAGGGGCTGAAAAGCCCAGAGTTTTCAGGCCTTTGGGCACTTGCGTCTTCGGAACAGGCAGCGTAAAATCTTGTCAGCGGCAAACGTCGGCCGCGACAGCCGGCGACGGGGCGGCGTTTAAGCCTCGACCCCGTCCCTGGGATGGTGCCGCCTGCCTTCGGAGCGATTGGCACCTCCTCGCACGTAGCAGCTGATGGGACTGCCCGTGGCGTGGCTGAGAAGCTACGCCCGGGCTTTCCCGTCCGTCAACCCCCCGATATACCCTTGGTTTGGCGTCCTGTTTGGCGTCATTCTGTCCGCCTCAGAACGGGCTGGCGGCCTTCATCGCTAATCGGCGCCTCGGAAGGTTCATACTGAAAATACTACAATATCTCTGTTTGATCCCTTGGTTCGAACGTCAAAAATCAGCGTACGGTCTGATGAGTATATATCTGATAGGTATATATTGTATACGTATTCATCGATGTGTTTGGATGCAGGTGTATACATAGGGTGACAAAATGGCATATAGTCATGTCACGAAAAGGAGGCCGTCAAAGGAGCCGCTCGGAAAATGTCTGACGTAGTCGATAAATGGGGCGATGCAGTTGCGGGAAGGGGATTTGCACAGGTCCCGAACTATTTGCTTCTCGCGAATCATTTTTTGGATCCCGCGCTGAGTCCCGTGGAATTGCTAGTTCTAATTCAACTCACGGCCGCATGGTGGCGGAAGGGCGAATTACCTTTTCCAAGCGTATCAACTCTAAGCAAGCGCTGCGGTGTTTCTAGTCGGCAGATACAGCGGACGATTGGCCAACTCGAGAAACACAAACTGGTCAAGCGAGTAGCACGCAGATCTGGAGGGTTCATCGCATCAAACGCCTATGATCTTGCGCCGCTTGTTGAGTTCCTCAATCGAGTCGCGAAAGCATTTCCGAACGCTTTCCCTCGGCAGGTCACCGCAAGAGCGACGCCTGTGAAGGTTTCTGAAAAGGGCGCTGTGCCGAAGCAGTTGCTATCCGAGGGCAAAGTACCTGTCGCAAAGAAACTTATTGCGGATGCTCGTATCACCAGAGCTTCAGTTGCCAAAGCGCCGATCATCAAGGCGTCTCGTGCAGTCGATATAGGCCGCATCGAAAGCGTTGGAGATAAATTGAAAAAATAGAAACGACTAGCAATTCGTGATCGCTCGAACGAAGGTTCGGGATCAGAGTGAAATCTCTGCGCCGCCGGTGCAGAGAACCCGGGCTCTTGAGTAACAGGCGCAGCACTTGATCTGGACCAGTAAATGGTCCATATTCTCCCCATGCGCATTTCCGTCACAGAAGCCAAGGGCCAGCTCACCGAACTCGTCCGCCGCGCGGAAGCCGGGGAAGAGGTCGTACTCACGCGCCACGATCAGGCGGCCGTGAAGCTCGTTCCGGTGAACATCAAGCCGACGCGGGAAGAAAAGGCGGCGCTGCTTGCCGCCGTTCGCAAGCGTGTCGCGAAGATGAAGAAATCGCCCGGACCGAGCGCGGCGCGCAGCCAGGATTTTCTCTACGACAAGCACGGCCTGCCGAAGTGATTGCTGTCGATACGTCGGCGCTTCTGGCAATCCTTCTTGACGAGCCGCTCGCTGACGATTGCGATGCAGCCCTGAACGCCGAAGATCGCTTGTTGATTTCCGCCGGTACGCTGACCGAGGCCTTGATCGTCGCGCAGGCCCGCAATCGCGGCGACGCTTTGGAAGCGCTGATAGCCGGTTTGGGCTTCGAGATCGTGCCGGTCGACGGCGCCACCGCGCGGCGCGTGGCGGCGGCGCATGCAAGGTGGGGCAGGGGCGCGAGGTCGGCGGGCCTCAATTTCGGCGACTGCTTCGCCTATGATGTCGCGAAGCAGAATCGTTGCGCGCTCCTCTATGTGGGCCGCGATTTTGCCAAG
>DASZVX010000064.1:0-4820 GCA_035547255.1 Hyphomicrobium sp. | reverse complement strand
TACGACGGCAACCCGGCACCGCACGACATTCTGGCGATCAAGGGCGTCGAGGAACTCGCGAACTACCTGATCAATGAGATCCAGGACGTCTACCGTCTGCAGGGCGTGACGATCAACGACAAGCACATCGAAGTGATCGTCCGTCAGATGCTGCAGAAGGTTGAGATCACGGATGCCGGCGAGACGGAGCTGATCAAGGGCGAGCAACTCGACAAGATCGAGTTCGACGAGGTCAACGCTGAGGCTCAGAAGGCTGGCAAACGGGCTGCAACGGCAACTCCGGTGCTGCTCGGTATCACCAAGGCCTCGCTGCAGACGCGCTCGTTCATCTCGGCAGCATCCTTCCAGGAGACGACGCGCGTTCTGACCGACGCCGCCGTCAACGGCAAGTCGGATACGCTCGAGGGCTTGAAGGAGAACGTCATCGTTGGACGCCTGATCCCGGCCGGTACGGGCGGCATGCTGCGTCAGCTCCGCAAGGTTGCGACACAGCGCGACGACCTGATCGCGAAGGAGAAGGCAAAGTCGAGCAACTTGCCATCGCCCGACGGTGCGTCAGGCCCGGCGGCACGCCGCCGTCGTCGCCCGCAGGAGGAGGCCGCGGAATAGCCTCTGCCTCAGGCTTTCGCTAACGCATTATATTGGACGGCCGTCTTCCTCGGAGGCGGCCGTTCTGCTTTTGAGGGCGCCAAATTGCGAATCTGATTCCGCTTTGCGAGCCGGACACTTGAAATTTCAGCCGCCGAAACGACCTAATGCGAGCGGCAGACAACCGGTCGCAGGTTTGATTTGCTTATTATGGCGTGATCGGGCGAAAATAATTTCGTCATGCGCCGATGGCCCTGTTGACCAACATTGCCGGTGCATATATAGCTCCGCCCACTCTCACGGAAGGTGGTAGGTCGTCCGGCGCTCTTAGCGCCATTTTGGGCCTAAACGCTCCCGTTTATAAAGCAGAGCATATCGACGGGCCATGATCTGCCACCTCAAAGGCGGCACGATCCTCTGGTTTTTTCATGCTAGGGGCGGTCTTTGCGCACCTGGCAGGTTTGCTTGGCGCATTTCCATTCGGAGGTGTGTCATGAGGTCAGGATTGGGCGAATGCCGACGATACAACAGTTGATCCGTAAGCCGCGCGTAAAGCCGGTCTATCGCGAGAAATCGCGCCACATGGAAGCCTGCCCGCAGAAGCGGGGCGTCTGCACGCGCGTTTATACGACGACGCCGAAGAAGCCGAACTCGGCACTTCGCAAGGTCGCCAAGATCCGTCTGACGAACGGCTACGAAGTCATCGGCTATATCCCGGGCGAAGGTCATAACCTTCAGGAGCACTCCGTCGTGCTCATCCGTGGCGGTCGCGTGAAGGACTTGCCGGGCGTTCGTTATCACATCGTCCGCGGCGTGCTCGACACGCAGGGCGTTGCGGCGCGTCGTCAGCGGCGTTCGAAATACGGTGCGAAGCGGCCGAAGTAAGCGGTCGATGTTTCGGGCCGGATCGTCTGGCCCACCACATGCAGAATTGAAGCGAAGGGTCAGTCAGAATGTCTCGTCGTCACGCGGCGCAAAAGCGGGAAGTGATCCCGGATCCGAAGTTCAACGACCTCGTTGTCACCAAGTTCATGAACGCGGTGATGGAGGACGGCAAGAAGTCGGTCGCCGAGCGCATGGTTTATGGCGCGTTCGAAAAGATGGAGCAGAAGGGTAAGTCGAACCCGCTCGATCTTTTCAGGCAGGCGCTTGAGAATGTCATGCCGGCGGTTGAGGTTCGTTCTCGCCGCGTTGGTGGCGCCACGTATCAGGTGCCGGTCGAAGTTCGTAACGAGCGCCGTCAGGCCCTCGCGATCCGCTGGCTGATCGCCGCGGCCCGCGCACGCAACGAATCGACGCTGATCGACAAGCTTTCGGGCGAATTGCTCGACGCCGCGAACAACCGCGGCACCGCAGTCAAGAAGCGGGAAGACACGCACAAGATGGCGGAAGCCAATCGCGCCTTCTCGCACTACCGCTGGTAGGACAGAACTTAGGATTTTCGAGGCACCCAATGGCCCGGCAGTACCCGATCGAGGATTACCGCAACTTCGGCATCATGGCTCACATCGATGCTGGAAAAACCACGACCACGGAGCGGATTCTCTATTATACCGGCAAGTCCTATAAGATCGGCGAAGTCCATGACGGCGCCGCCACGATGGACTTCATGGATCAGGAAGCTGAGCGTGGTATCACCATCACCTCGGCCGCGACGACCTGTTTCTGGACGGGCCGCGACGGCAAGAAGCGCCGCCTGAACATCATCGACACCCCAGGTCACGTCGACTTCACGATCGAAGTCGAGCGGTCTCTACGCGTGCTCGACGGTGCGGTATGCGTGCTCGACTCGAACCAGGGCGTCGAGCCGCAGACGGAAACCGTCTGGCGTCAGGGCGACAAATACAACGTTCCGCGCATCATCTTCGCCAACAAGATGGATAAGACCGGCGCCGACTTCTACATGTGCGTCGAAGATATCAAGACGAAGCTGGGCGCCCGCCCGGTGCCGTTGCAGATTCCCATCGGTGCGGAGTCCAATTTCCAGGGCGTCGTCGATCTCATCAAGATGAGGTCCTACACGTGGGATGGCGATGGCAAGGACGCCAAGATGGTCGAGGGCGAAATCCCCGCCGATCTCGTCGACAAAGCCAATGAATTCCGCGCAGCAATGATCGAAGCCGCCGTCGAGATGGACGATACGGCGCTTGAAGCATTCCTCGAAGGCAAAGAGCCCGACGTGGATACGCTGCGCAAGCTGATCCGTAAGGCGACGGTCAAAGGCGCTTTCTATCCGATGTTCTGCGGCTCGGCCTTCAAGAACAAGGGCGTGCAGCCGCTGCTTGATGCCGTCGTCGATTTCCTGCCTTCGCCGGTCGATCGCGAAGCCTATAAGGGCACCGATCCGAAGACGGGCGATGAGCTGCTCCGCAAGCCGTCGGACAACGAGCCGCTGTCCATGATCGCCTTCAAGATCATGAGCTTCGAGCACGTCGGCTCGATCACGTTCTGCCGTATCTACTCGGGCAAGCTCGAGCAGGGCATGGCGCTTGCGAATACCTCGCGCGACAAGAAAGAGCGCGCCGGCCGCATGTATCTGATGCACGCCGCGGATCGTGAGGAAATCAAGGAAGCCTTCGCTGGCGACATCGTCGCTCTGCAGGGTCTGAAAGACACCCGTACGGGCGAGACGCTCTGCGATCCGACGAAGCCTGTCATTCTCGAGAAGATGGAGTTCCCGGAACCCGTCATCGAGATGAAGATCGAGCCGAAGACGAAGGCCGATCAGGAAAAGATGGCGATCGCGCTCAACACGCTGTCGCTTGAAGATCCTTCGTTCCGCGTCTCGGTTCATCCCGAGTCCGGCGAGACGATCCTCAAGGGTATGGGCGAGCTTCATCTCGACATCAAGGTCGACATCCTGAAGCGCACGTACGGCGTTGAAGCGATGACGGGCGCTCCGCAGGTCGCTTACCGCGAGACGCTCGCACGCCCGACGGACATCGACTACACCCACAAGAAGCAGACGGGTGGCACGGGTCAGTTCGCACGCGTCAAGCTGAAGCTCGAGCCGAACGAAGTCGGCAAAGGCAATGAGTTTTCGACCTCGATCGTCGGCGGCTCGATCCCGAAGGAATACATTCCGGGCGTCGAAAAGGGCGTCAAGTCGGTCTGGGACAATGGTATCCTGATCGGCTTCCCGATGGTCGATATGAAGGTCAATCTGTATGACGGCGCGTTCCACGAAGTGGACTCGTCTGCCATCGCCTTCGAAATCGCGACGCGTGCGGCCATGAAGGAAGGTTGCGAAAAAGCGGGCGTCAAGATTCTCGAGCCCGTCATGGACGTCGAGGTCGTGTCGCCGGGCGAATTCGTCGGTGGCATCATCGGCGACATCAATTCGCGGCGTGGTCAGATCCGCACGCAGGAAATGCGCGGCAATGCGACGGTCATCCGTGCGTATGTCCCGCTGGCGAACATGTTCGGCTACATCAACACGTTGCGCTCGATGTCGACCGGTCGCGCGCAGTACACGATGCAGTTTGCGCATTACGCGGACGTTCCGCGTAACGTCGCTGACGAGGTCAAAGCGAAGTACGCCTGAAGACGTTTTTAGAGATCTCCGGTGAAAGCCGGGGCCGAGTAAGGAAGACTGAGGAGAGCCAACGATGGCCAAAGCAAAATTTGAGCGGAACAAGCCGCACTGCAACGTCGGCACGATTGGACACGTCGACCATGGTAAGACGACGCTGACGGCAGCGTTGACGAAGGTTTCGGCCGATCGCGGCTGGACGTCGACGTCGATCGCCTACGACGAAGTTGCGAAGGCCTCCGAGTCCCAGGGTCGTCGCGACCCGACGAAGATTCTGACGATCGCCACCTCGCACGTCGAGTATGCGACGCCGAACCGTCACTACGCACACGTCGACTGCCCCGGCCACGCCGACTACGTGAAGAACATGATCACCGGCGCTGCGCAGATGGACGGCGCTATCCTCGTCGTCTCCGCAGTTGATGGCCCGATGCCGCAGACGCGCGAGCACATTCTTCTCGCCCGCCAGGTCGGCGTGCCGAAGATTGTTGTCTTCCTGAACAAGTGCGACATCGTCGAGGACGAGGAACTTCTCGATCTCGTCGAAATGGAAGTCCGTGAGCTTCTCTCGAAGTACAACTTCCCGGGCGACGACACCCCGGTCATCCGCGGCGCAGCCGTCAAGGCCCTCAACGGTGAGAAGGGTCCGCTCGCCGACGAAGCCATCATCAAGCTCTATGAGGCGATGGACAGCTTCATC
>DASZVX010000063.1:0-6704 GCA_035547255.1 Hyphomicrobium sp. | reverse complement strand
CTCGACCAGAAGCTGATCAAGCTCAGCATCGTCAACGAGCTTTATGACGGCCGGATACCCGATCGGGTCTCGATCGTCGGGCCGATGCCGGTCGAATTCGGACGCGGCGAATCCGTGTTGTGGATTTTCAACCAGGTGCTTGCCTATCGAATGGCTCCCGGCAAGAAGGAGGAAGGCGTCTCAATCGATCCCGCAAGTCCGATCGAGAGTCGATACGTCAGCACGCGCGCTCTCGACAAGGCCCACATACCGAAAAAACAGCTACGCGAGAAGGCAAACGGCGACCTCGTGGTAACAAACCGCAATATCTATTTCCTGCCCAACCCCGAGTCGCACATTCGCATTCCGATCTCGCGAATTTTTTCATTGCAGCCGTACGCGGAAGGCTTCTTCGTCTCTTGTCGGCCTGTAAAGGAACGATCGCGCGCGTTCCTGCTTGACGATCCGTGGTTCGCGACGAACGTCATCGGACGTCTCGCGCAACTCGCTCACCGCTGACTTTTTTCCCATCTCTGGGCGGCCACTGCGGCCGCGTCCGGGCGCGTGACTCTGTCGGCGATGGCACCGTATGCCCCGGCGTCGTCGCTGGCGCTTGCCTCGAACGTTTCCGCGCGGATGCGCATGCGCGTCGGCGGATGCAGCGGGCCGAACGCCAGCGCTTTCGCCATGCCACTGGTCTCCACGTAAAAGTAATTGGTGCCGCGGCGGATCGGTGGCCGCGCACAATGCGCGGGAAAGAACGCGCCGATGAAGTCGAAATAGATGCGAAGCGGCAACGTCGCAAGGTCAATGCGCGGCTCGACGTCGAGATCGACGCGCAGCCAGAAAGCCGAGGGCAACGGCGCATCATCGGGCCTCGCGAAAGTCAGCTTCTTCTGCAAAACGTCAAAGTCGATCCAACCGTCGTCGCCGATCAGCTCCGGCGTTTGCAACCGGAGCTCAAGCGGCGCGCGCTCAGGCAAGCGCTGCGTGGCCGTTACCGCGAAAAAATGTTCCGGCAGATTGACGTATCCCATACCATCGCCGGTGATCATCCCGAGTGCGCGCTCCAGCGTCGCGGCATCCACCTCGAGACCGAGGAAATCACCGAGCGCGCGCACAGCTTCCTCCTTGCCCGCTTCGCTTGCCACGGCGCGCTCGTAGTTGAGGATCAGCACTGGTCGCGTCGTCTTTTTGCAGTGCTCGACGATCAGGTTGTAATAGCGCAACGTGCGATCGATCGAATCGACCACGCTCCCAGCGCCTCGCTGCTGCCAACTATCGGCGATTGCCAACAGGTTACGAAAGACGATCACGTAGTATGGGTTGCGCAGACTGGATTCGAAGAAATCCATGAGCTGAATCTGTTTCGGTATCTTGAAGCCCCAGACGTCGGCTTGCTTGTTGCGAGTCTGGATTCGCCGCAGCAGAACGTCGGGATCTTCGGCGAGAAACTGTGGGTCCTCGTGATTGAAGCCGGCGCGCTCGCCCATGTTCACGCCAAGGCCGCGCAAGATGCCTGCCACCATCGACGTGCCGCCGCGCTCGACGCCGAGGACCATTACTGTCTTCTTCGGTTCGTCTGCGCGCGGCGCCTTGAACACAACCGAACATCGCTTGACCGGCGTGGCCAGCAGCGGCTTGTTCTTTTCAGGTTTTTTCTTCTGGTCCGGGCGCAAATTCACCGCTGCCGTGCTTTTCTGCTATGGTCCTCGGAAGACGCCCAATATACGGGTGAGCTATTGAAATGAAAAGCGAATTTTCCTTCACGGAGATGTTCTCGGGTGCGCGTCACGGTCTATTTCAGAGCACTCTCGGCCGCATGACACGGGCGTCCTGGACTTCGTTTTGTGCTCGCCTTTCGGGGCGCGAGTGTGGCCGCCTCGACAGGTTCGTTTGATGTCCGAGCAACGCTTCGATCAACCGATCGCTTCCGAGGGCCGGCAAATTGTGCTGGCGATCCTGGGAATGCACCGCAGCGGTACTTCACTCGCTGCCAATATCGCGCGGCGACTCGGCGCTGCAACCGGGAAGGAATTGATAGGGCCGAACGAGTTCAACCAACTCGGCTACGGCGAAGATGTTCGAATAGTTCGGCTGCACGATGCGTTGCTCGCGGCACTCGACCGCTCATGGGCTACTGTCAAGAGCACCTTCCCGATGCCGCCCGATTGGACCGGTAGGGCGGAATTCGCCGCCGCCCGAGATGCACTGTCCGCCTATTTGCGTTCCGAATTTTCGCGCGCGGGCGGCCGCATCTGGGCGGTAAAAGATCCGCGGATGAGCATGCTACTGCCACTATGGCTCCAGCTTGAGCAGCAGATCGGCTTTGAGCTGGTGCCGGTGCTCTGTATTCGCAGCCCGAACGCAGTCGCCGCCTCAATCGAAAAACGCGATCGCATGCCGCCCGAACTCGGACGCCTCATGTGGCTGCAATTCAATGCGGCGATCGTCAGCCAGATCGGCAAGCGCGTGAAGGTCGTTCTGAACTACGACGACTGGTTCGACGATCCGGACCGAAATCTCCTGCGGCTTGCGGCAACGCTCGGACGTAAGGTGAGCGACGAGGAGCGTGACGAGATCGTGAAAGAATTGGTGAGTGTGCGACTGCGTCATCACGAGCGCCAGCGGGCAGATGGACTTTGTGGGAAGTGGCAAGCGCTTTTGGAGCAATGGAGCAAGGAAGAATCCGCGCCGCCCTCGCTCCGGGAGGCAGCCGATAGTCTCCATGAAGCGCTAGAAGCATTCGATCCATGGCGCCAGATGGTGGCCGATCAGGATTACCTGAAGGCGATGATCGACGCGAGGGAGAAGGAGCGCGCGGAACTCCTTGACGCAGCAGAACGGAATCGCCGTGCGTACCAAACTATGGACGCGGAATTTGTGGCAGCAACCCTGGCGATCAAGCGTCTGGAAAAGGAGAGAGACGACGTCCACGCTACGGCTGACAGACACCTTGAGGCGTATCGGACCGTGGAAGCACTCGCTATCCGATTGCAGCAAGACTACCGCGACTTGGCGTATCGTTATAATCTTCTTTTGTGGCGGTTCGATCGGTTTCCGCTCTCGTTTCTTGTGCCGGAGAAAGCACGGCTGCGTATTACCAGCAAAGGCGAAAGTGCCGACGAGCAAACCGACGTCAAATGAATGTCCTCGACCGATGACAAATTCTTCTCATGCTGATGAGCCGGCAAAATGAAGGCTTCCATTATCGTTCCAACCAAAAATCCCGGTTCGATGTTCATCGAGGTCCTGCAAGCAATTAGAAATCAGCGGGCTGACTGGCCGTTCGAAATTATTGTTGTCGACAGCGGCTCGACTGACGGAACGGTAGACGAGATTAAAAGGCATCCCGAGGTCACCCTAATCGAGATTCCTCCTAATGAATTCGGCCATGGACGCACGCGCAATCTAGCGATTTCAAAAGCCCGTGGGGAATTTTGCGCGTTGCTTACGCACGACGCGCGGCCTGTGGATGAGTACTGGCTTTCCCACCTTGTTGCCGCTGTCGAACAGGATTCTCGGATCGCCGGCGCGTTTGGTCCTCATCGCGCTTATCAACAGCACAGCGCTTTCACCAAGCGGGATTTGGAAAATCATTTCAGCACATTTGAGCGGCTGCCGTTTGTCCTCTCGCGCGATACCGATCCCGAGCGCTACAAGAGCGACCAGGGCTGGCGCCAGATCTTACACTTTTACTCCGATAACAATTCATGCCTCCGACGCAGCGTTTGGGAAAGAATCCCCTATCCCGATGTCGAATTCGCTGAAGACCAAATCTGGGCTTCCCAGGTCATCGAGGCGGGCTGGAAGAAAGCGTATGCACCCAACGCGGCAGTGTTCCATTCGCACGAATATGGGCCCTTCGAGCAGCTGCAGCGGGCATTCGACGAGTCGCTCGCATTTCGAACTCTCTTCGGATATCGCCTAGGCGGGAGATTCATGCGAGCCGCGAGATCGGCCGCCGCTCTCAGTTTGGCGGACTGGCGCTGGGGTCGCGCCCATGGCGTTCGGTTGGCGCAGGTCGCACGGAGAATGTGCAACGATGTCGCGTTAGTCGCCGGTCATTCGCTGGGCGCACGCAGCGAGTGGCTGCCTAAGGCCGTTAAAGCGCGGCTGTCACGCGACAAAAAGCTGTTTTATTCCTTGCGCTGAGTGCGGCCGACATCAACCCTTGACCTTCGATGCCTGTGCGGCCCTGGCCCAGGCATAAGTCGTTCGGATAGCTTGTTCCCAGGCAGTCCGTGGGCGCCAACGCAGATGAGCGGCCGCACGTGCGATATCCAGAATGTTTACCGGAACGTCTATGGCGCGACTCGGCAAATAATTGATCTTGATCGGCTGGCCATGCGCCGCCTGCACGGCGCCGATCACGTCGAGCGCTGTGCGCCCAACTCCACTGCCGATGTTGTATATTCGCGGAGCGGAGCGATCTTCAATGGCGCCCGCCAGCAATATCGCATCGACGACATCGTCGATATAAACGTAATCGCGCGTCACCGTCCCGTCGCCAAAAATTTCCACTGCTGTGCCGGCAAGGGCATGACGGATGATAGATGCAACAAGACCCTGTTTTGGATTTCTCTGGTGCGGCCCGAAAGGGTTTGCGACACGTAAAATAATCGAGTCGAGCGCATGCAGGCGCCTATAAACGCCCAGGTATTTTTCGATCGTCAATTTCTGAATGCCGTACCAAGAAATTGGATTTTCGGCCGCTTCTTCCGATATCGGCACCGATACATTCGGCCCATAGATCGTCCCACCTGACGACAGAAAAACAATGCGAGCCACTCCTTTGCGCACGCAGCTTTCCAGAAGGCGCAATGTCGGAAGCACATTCTCGCTCGTGTCTTTGTACGGATTGAGTGCCGAACCAGGAACCGTATTGCTGGCTAGGTGAAAAACCGTATCGCCAGGTTCGAGCAGTCCTTCCAATTCATCGCCGCGCTCGAGCCGAACCGTGTGCCACTCCATCGGCGGCAGCAGCGGGCTAGGCGGCCGCAAATCGACGCCGATCACGCTTGCGTCGGCTTTGACCAGCGCGGCGGATAAATTTATTCCGATAAATCCGCCGCTGCCAAGCACGATGCAGCGGCGGTTGGCGAGCGACGTCGTTAGCTTCGTCATGAGCTGCTCAGCGCCCTAAATACTGCCGCCATCTTTTCGGCTTCCTTGACCCAATTGGTCGCCGCCACTCTTCGCAACGCATTTTCGACCAAGCGATCGTGCAGTCCGACGTCATAGACCGCCTTCTCCAAACCCTCAACGAGCGCCTCGATCCGTGGTTCGACCAAAACGGCGACCGTCTCGTCGAGCAACCATTCAACGTTCCGACCCCGATTGCTCACGACGGCGCATCCGCTCGCCATTAATTCGAGTGGCAGGAGAGATGCATTGGTCAACGACAGGACCAGCGCGGCATCGCACTGACTGTACAGGTCGGATAACTTGTCGAGCGCCAACAGGCCGGCCGTTTGCGCTCGGAACGGGATGACGTAATTGCTTAAGTCCCATCCCGCCATGCAGATATCGATCTCGGGATGGCGTTGCGCGAGCGCAGAGAGCACCAGAAGGCCGAGATCAAATGCCCGACGCGGCGTCGGCGGTCGCGCGTAAAAAAAGACGCGGGGCTCGGTGTCGCGCTTCGGTACACGACAGTAGAGCTCGCGGTCGTATGAGAAGCCGACCGCATGGGTCGTCATGCCGAAGTCTCGGTGAAGCTTTTCGGCGAGCCAATCGCCTGCGGTGATTCCGAGAAAACCAAAGCGGTATGTCTCTTCCGCGAGCAGAGATTCCGTTCCAGGGCCGTGGAACCACGGCTCGTAATCCTGCACAAAATAGCAACGGTGCCCTGCACCACGAAACGCTTTAACCGGATATGCCGTTTGCCAGCCTGTAGCAACGCTGATCGCCGCGGGCGGGATTTCCTGCTGGGGATGGAAATAGACGCGCGCCTTCAGCGGAAAAAACCAGCTGTCGATATTACTCTTCGCCTGCGCCGGCGGCAGAGGATTGCCATCGTTGCAAACGATCACCCGGCATTCAAAGCCCATTGCCTCGAGGTTTCTTACGAAGCGAAAGATATTGAGATGCCCGCCGGAGCCTTTGCCCATCGGCGGGACGAACCAGTTTAGGGTGCCAGGTTTCGCTGCCTGCGAAGCATCTCCAAACGGTTCGGCGCGCGTCCAACTCCAGTAGGCAATCGGGTCGATTGTCGGCACCCTTTGCCGAGGAAGTGGGGCAGGTCTTTGCCAAGGCCAGCGCATGCAGTTGAGGGAACCGAATCGGGAGTGATCGCAAGATTGAACGAAAATTTCTGATTCAGGTAGGTGGCGCACGATCCGGTACGCCAACGCGAACCGCCGATCGCGGCATTTGCATCCGGACTCATTGTTCAAATCCACTATTACCGAAGGGGTCCGGCAAGAGCAACGGGCAGAATGACGCGATTCTGCCCGAAATAGTTTCGCATTTAACCTCTTTGCGCGGCTCTGCGCGCAACAGCGCGGGAACGTTGGGTGCTCGCAAGCGCCTTTTCGACACTATCGAATAACTGCAACTCCGCATTATCGATTACGAGCGCCATGTCGCAAAAGTCCTGCGCGACTTTCGGATTACGCGTCGAAACGATCATCCCCGACGTGCGGCAGCGTTCCTGAAAGAGTGTGTGCAGCACGTCGCGGGTATTGGCAGCGGCACGCAGTCCGCCGTCAGTCAGGAGGTCA
>DASZVX010000062.1:0-2462 GCA_035547255.1 Hyphomicrobium sp. | reverse complement strand
CGAACGGTGCAATCGTCGAACAGGATGCGCCAGGCGCCTTCGACGAGAGTATGCCGCTGGAGTTTGAACTTCGCAATCCGGACTTCTCGACCGCCGTCCGCATCATGGACGTTATCAACGATTTCGCGAAGGCCCGCTTTGGCATGCCCATCGCGCGCGCGAGAGATTGGCAAGCCATCATGATCAGAAAGCCTAACGGTATTCTGTCGTCGCGGCTTCTGGCCGAGCTTGGCGAGCTTGAAGTCAATCCCGACGAGACCGCGCGCGTGGTCATCGACGAAAGAACCGGAACCATCGTCATCGGCAGCGAAGTCAAAATTTCGACGGTCGCTGTCGCGCACGGCAATATCACGGTTCGCGTGACGGAGACGCCCCAGGTATCGCAGCCGCTGCCGTTCTCGAACGGGGGGCAAACGGTTGTCGTTCCGAATACGCAGGTCGACGTCAACGAGGCAGGCGGAAACGTCGCAACGCTTCAAGGCGCCAACCTCCGCGATCTGGTGACGGCGCTCAACAGGATGGGCCTGAAACCCATCGGAATTATTGCGATCCTGCAGGCGATGAAAACAGCGGGCGCATTGCAAGCTGAACTGGTGGTGCAATGAGACCATTGATCCGCATCGGAGGAGCATCGCTGGGAATACTGGGTTGGACCGCCGGTCAGCTCCTGATCTCGGCCTCACTTACACTTTTTATGTATGGGGTAGTTCCCGCAGCGGCGGCCAGCGACGGGCGGCAGCTTGTCGGCCCGCCCGTCGACAGGAACGCGCGCACGTTGGAGCTTCGCGCAAATGCAGCCGAGCCGAAGCCAATCGCATATTCGTTCCGCATAGCGGTCGATGAGACGAAGCCGGAGGCGCCGAAGAAGGTCGACGACAAGGACCCGGATTCCCTCCCCGTGCGGGCGTCACCCGCGCCCGAGCTCAGCCCGGCGCAGCAATATTGCTCGAATATCCTGGACGCGACGTCGTCCGCTCAGATTGCGCTGCAGACCCGCAATCTGGAAAAGGCGAAAAAAGAGATAGACGATCGCATCGCGCGTCTCGCCGCCAAAGCCGACGTTCTGAAGAGCTGGATGAAATTGCGCGAAGACTTTGCTGCGCACGCCACGGATTCGCTCGTGCAGATCTATAGCAGGATGAAGCCAGACTCGGCCGCGGCCCAACTTGCGGTCATGGATGAGATGACATCCGCAGCCATCATATCGAAACTGTCCCCGAAGGTATCGAGCCCGATCATGGCCGAGATGGACGTCGCCAAGGCAGCGCGGCTTTCCGCCGTCATCGCGGGGGCTGGCGAGCTTGCAATTCAGCCGGAGCGCAAGGCCGATGCCCGACAATAGAACCAGATGGGTGGCGCCGGCGTTCGCATGCCTGTCCTTGCTTTTGACGGCATGTGCCGACCAGTTGCGCGAAGTCGGGCGGGAACCGACCATGTCGCCCGTCGGAAGCGGCCTCGCGCCTTCGAAAACTGCTCACATGGAGTTGCCTGCGACCCCGGTCGCCTATCATTCCGGGAACTCGACGTGGCAGGATTCCGGCGCCGACCTCTTCCGCGACGCACGCGCCATTCATGTTGGCGATGTCGTGACGGTGAAGATTCAGATCAACGACAAGGCGTCGCTCGATAACAACTTGAATCGCTCCCGCGATGCGAGCGTGGGCCTGACATCGGCAGCGGATTTCAACTTTGGCTTCGGTGCTCCCGGACCGAGCGGCTCAGGCAAGCTCGACGGCAGTCTCGATCGCACGACGTCGACCGATACGAAAGGCTCGATCGACAGGTCGGAGAACATCAATCTCCTCGTCGGCGCCGTCGTGAGCCAGGTTCTTCCGAACGGTAATCTCGTGATCAGCGGCTCGCAGGAAGTGCGGGTCAATTACGAGCTTCGCGTATTGAACGTGCAGGGCGTGATCCGGCCGCGTGACATCGCAACGGACAACACCATCTCCTATGAGAAAATCGCGGAAGCACGCATCTCATATGGCGGCCGTGGACCGGTCATGCAGATTGCCAAGCCCGCTTACGGGCAGCAGATTCTTGATATCATATCGCCGTTCTAGGCTTGGCTCGGAGGACAGCGCCAAGTGGCGAGCGATAAGAGCAAGAACGGAGCGCAGACGGGCGGAGGGGCCGGAGGCATCGTGATATCGGCCCTGATCGCGGCCGTTCTTGGGATCGTCGGTGGTGGAGCATTTGGCTATTTTGCCATGCCTGACGGGTTGGGCCCGAGCACTCAACCAAAGAGCGAGAGCGCACCGCAGGCTCCGGCAATCGCTGGCCGTTTCCCAAGTGACGCGATCGAATTGACCGTTCCGTCGGTCATCACCGACCTGGGCGCGGACAGCAAGATGCGAGCGCGTCTCGACGTCTCCATCATCGTTGCGCATGGGACGCCAGAGGCAACGACACTCGTCGGCGAAGTCCGAGAAGACATGATCGCCTATTTGAAAGGTCTGACC
>DASZVX010000061.1:0-8287 GCA_035547255.1 Hyphomicrobium sp. | reverse complement strand
CTCGACCAGAAGCTGATCAAGCTCAGCATCGTCAACGAGCTTTATGACGGCCGGATACCCGATCGGGTCTCGATCGTCGGGCCGATGCCGGTCGAATTCGGACGCGGCGAATCCGTGTTGTGGATTTTCAACCAGGTGCTTTCGTACAGAATGACACCTGACAAAAGGGCGGAAAGTCTGTCGATCGATCCTGCGAGCCCGATCGACAGCCGATACGTCAGCCCGGCGATGCTCGACAAGTCGCACGTGCCGAAAAAGCAGCTCAGCGAAAAGGCCAATGGCGATCTCGTGCTGACGAACAGAAATATCTACTTTTTGCCGAACGCGGAATCGCACATTAGAATCCCGATATCGCGAATCCTCTCGCTGCGGCCCTACGCGGAAGGATTTTACGTGATGTGCCGGCCGATGAAGGAACGGTCACGCGCATTCCTGCTTGACGATCCGTGGTTCGCCTCGAACGTCATCGGGCGTCTTGCGCAACTCGCTCACCGGTAGATAAAGCGCGCGGCATCCTCAGGCCGCGCCGCTCGCCAATGCCGCGGCGTCGGGGCGGGTCACGCTGTCGGCGATGACGCCGTGCACTGACACATCTTCGTCCTCGCCGAAAGCCGCAAAAGTTTCGGCGCGAATGCGCATGCGCATCGGTAATTGCAGTGGGCCGAAGGCCAGCGCTTTCGCCAGTCCGCTCGTTTCGACGAGAAAGTAGTTGATGCCGCGCCTCACCGGCGGACGCGCGCAATGCGCCGGGTAAAACGTGCCCGTGTAGTTGAAGTAAACGCGCAGCGGACAAACCGACAGGTCGACGTGCGGATCGACGTCGAGATCGAGCCGCAGCCAGAAGGTGGGCGGCAACGGCGCCTCGCCCGGGCGCGCAAAAGTCAGCTTTTTCGCAAGCGTGTCGAACTCGATCCAGCCGTCGCGACCCGGCAGGTCGGGGGTCTGCAGTTGCAAATTGAGCGGCGGCCGCTCCGGCATTTTTTGGGTAGCGGTAACGGCGAAGAAATGCTCGGGCAGATTCACGTATCCCTTGCCGTCACCGGTGATCATTCCTACCGCGCGGTCGAGGGTCGCGGCATCCACGTTAACGCCGAGAAAATCGCCGAGCGCCAGCACCGCCTCTTCCTTGCCCTCTTCACCGGAAACCACCCTCTCGTAGTTAAGCATCAGCACCGGCCGATTGGTCTTTTTGCAGTGATCGACGATGAGGTTGTAATACCGGATCGTGCGGTCAATGGAGTCGACCACTGACCCGGCGCCGCGCTGCTGCCAGCTGTCGGCGATCGCCAACAGGTTACGGAAGACGATGACGTAGTATGGATTACGCAGGTTTTTTTCGAAGAAGTCCATGAGCTGGACATGCTTCGGAATCTTGAAGCCCCAGACATCCGCTTCCTTGTTGCGCGTCTGAATCCGCTTCTGAAGAACGGGAGGATCGTCGGTGAGAAATTGCGGGTCCTCGTGATTGAAGCCGACACGATTGCCCATATTCACGCCGAGGCCGCGCAGGATGCCGGCAGCCATCGACGTGCCACCGCGCTCGACGCCAAGAACCATTACGGTCTTTTGGCGCTCGTTTTTTTGCGGCGGCTTCAACACGTACGAGCACCGCTTGACCGGCGTGGCCAGCAGCGGCTTGTTCTTTTCAGGTCTTTTCTTCTGGTCCGGGCGCAAATTCACCAATAGCAACTCTTTTTTGGTATCCTCTCGCAGCGAGCGCATAATATAGTGTGAGTTGTTGAAATGAAAGGCGAATTTTCCGCGAGCTCAAATTTGCGTTCGATAAACGCGTGCAATACACCCCGGTGGTTTGCGTGATCGCACAGAGCGCGCGGAAAACGTTTTATGCCACTGGACGCACCTCAGAATTTCTTGCGCGGTAATGTGCCGGCAATGTCCAATCCGCGAACAGACCGAAAGGACGACCGGCAGAAAGTGCTGGTGGTGCTCGGCATGCACCGCAGCGGCACCTCACTGGTGGCGAACGCAGTACGCAAGCTCGGCGTGGCGACCGGCGAAGAATTGATGGGGCCGAACGAGTTCAATCAGTCCGGATACGGCGAAGATATCCGCGTGGTGCGCATGCACGATGTGTTGCTTGCCGCACTCGATCGTTCCTGGAACACGGTCAAGGGCACATTTCCACTGCCGGCGAATTGGACGGAGAAGCTCGAGTTCAATGCAACGCGCGAGCAGCTCGCCGGCTATTTACGTTTGGAGTTTGCGCGCGCCGGCGGGAAGGTCTGGGCGGTCAAAGACCCGCGCATGAGCATGTTGCTTCCGTTGTGGTTCCGCTTGGAGCGCGATCTCGAGTTCGAGATGGTGCCTGTTTTCTGCATTCGTGATCCCGACGCCGTCGCGGCCTCAATCGAAAAGCGCGACGGCATGCCGTCAGGTTTGGGCCGCCTCATTTGGCTACAATTCAATGCCGCGGTCGTCACTCGGATCGGCAACCGCGTGAAGACTGTACTGAATTACGATGACTGGTTTACCGAACCGGACACGAATCTGTCGCGGCTGGCGGCGGCGCTCGACCACCAGATTACCGATGGCGAGCGATCCGAAATACTCGACGAGCTTGTGAGTGCGAAATTGCGCCACCACACCGGCAGTGCAGCAGCCGGGGTCTTTGGAGCGTGGCAGACGCTGCTGCTGCGATGGGCGAAGGAAGGGCAACTGCCGCCGGCGCTTTTGCAGGCAGCGAAGGATTTTCATGGATTTCTCGATGCATTCGATCCCTGGCGTGAGGCCCTCACGAACCAGGACTACTTGACAAAAATGATCGATGCCCGCGAAGCGGAGCGCAGGGATTTGGTCGTCCTTGCGGAGCGCAATCTTGAGGCCTTCCGCACCGTCGACACACAGTTTTCCGCGGCGAAGGTAGCCATCAAAAAGCTGGAAAAGGAGCGTGATGACGTTCGCGATGTGGCCGACCGGCATTTTGCCGCATACCAAAAGATCGAGGCACTCGTCATCAAGTTGCAGGAGCAATATCGTGATCTTGCTCG
The DNA here is from genome assembly GCA_035547255.1 of Hyphomicrobium sp. GTDB lineage: Bacteria > Pseudomonadota > Alphaproteobacteria > Rhizobiales > Hyphomicrobiaceae > Hyphomicrobium_B. Next base: position 5,279 of record DASZVX010000061.1, on the reverse strand, counting down.
CCGCTATAATCTCGTGATGAACCGCTTCGATCACTTCCCGCTTTCGTTGATAATGCCGAAGGGCGCACGGCAGGCCCCGCCGGAAAAGCCGGCCAGCGGCGATGAACGGACCAATGCCCCATAAACAACTCGTTACGACTTTAAGAACTCGTGCGTGGCTTGTCTGGTGACATGAAAGTCTCGGTCATAATTCCGACCAAGAATCCCGGCCGGATTTTCGCCGAAGTGCTGGACGCGGTGCGCGCGCAGGCAACCGACTGGCCGTTCGAGATCATCGTCATCGACAGCGGATCGACGGATGGCACGGTCGAGTTCCTTAGAAAATTTTCCGACGTCAAACTGATCGAGATCCCGTCTGCCGAATTCGGGCATGGCCGGACGCGCAATCTGGCGATTTCGAAGGCGCAAGGCGAATTCTGTGCGCTGCTTACACATGACGCGCGCCCGGCCAGCAATAGCTGGCTGGCCAATCTGGTCGCCGCCGTCGAGCAGGCGCCGGACATCGCCGGCGCATTCGGCCCGCACTTCGCCTACCCCGAACATGGCGCGTTCACAAAGCGCGATCTGGACCGTCATTTCGAGACGTTCCGAAAACTGCCCCCGGTGCTGTCACGGACCACCGACCCCGAGCGCTACGAAAGAGATCAAGGCTGGCGCCAGATACTGCATTTCTATTCCGATAACAATTCCTGCCTGAGACGCAGCGTCTGGCAGGAGATCCCTTATCCGGATGTCGATTTCGCAGAAGATCAGATCTGGGCCTCGACGGTCATCGAAGCCGGCTGGAAAAAAGCCTACGCCGCGGACGCCGCCGTGTTCCATTCGCACGAGTACCGTCCGTTCGAGCAGTTACAGCGCGCATTCGACGAGTCACTCGCGTTCCGGCGCCTGTTCGGTTACCGGCTCGGCGGAAAGCCGATGCAGGCGATCCGCTCTGCAGCCGGCCTGAGCATGGCGGATTGGCGCTGGGGGCGTTCTCAGGGCCTCGCGCTCACGCACGTACTCCGGCGTATGTTTAACGACGTTGCTCTCGTCACCGGTCACTCGCTAGGCGCGCGCGGCGACTGGCTGCCGAACGCCGTGCGGCGACGCTTGTCGCGCGACAAAAAACTTTTTTATTCGCTGCGCTAATTTGCTAGCTGTCCAATTCCCTGAACAACGCCGCGAGCTTTTCAGCTTCGCGGTTCCAACTCGTCGCCTGCGCCTTGCGCAACCCATTGCTGACGAGACGCTTTCGGAACGTCACATCGTCGATGGCCTTCTCTATGGCGCCCACGAGTGCATCGATCCGCGTGTCGGCGAGTAGCGCGACTTCATCGTCAAGCAGCCATTCGACGTTACGGCCGCGGTTGCTGATCACCAGACAGCCGCACGCCATCAGTTCGAGCGGCAACAGCGAAACGTTGGTCAACGAGAGCACCAGCGCGGCGTCGCACTGGGTGTAAAGCGCCGCCAGTTCGCTGAACGACAAGAGGCCGGCGCTCCGCGCCTTGAAAGGAATGATGTAATTGCCGAGATTCCAGCCGGCCAGGCAGATTTCGATTTCGGGGCGGCGTTGCGCGAGTGTCGCGAGCACCAACAGGCCGAGCTCGAATGCGCGCCGCGTTGTCGGCGGCCGCGCATAGAACATTATGCGCGGCACATCGTCCAGCTTGGGCGCCGGACGATAGATTTCCGGATCGTAAGAAAATCCGAACGGATGCGTTTGCATGCCGAAATCGCGATGGAGCTTTTCCGCGATCCAGTCGCCGGCGGTGATTCCGAGAAATCCGAAGCGATAGGTTTCTTCCGCGAACAACGACACCGACCCGGGGCTGTAGAACCACGGTTCGTAGTCCTGCACGAAATAGCAGCGGCGGCGCGTGCCACGGAACGCTTTGACCGGATAGGCCGTCTGCCACCCGGTCGCAACACTGATCGCAGCCGAAGGCACTTCCTGCTGCGGGTGGTAAAACACCCTCGCTTTCAGCGGAAAGAACCAGTTGTCGATGTTGGTCTTGATGTGCTCTTCCGGCACTTGATTGCCGTCGTGACATATGATGACGCGGCACTCGAAGCCGGCTGCCTCGAGCTTGCTGACGAAGCGGAAGATGGTGAGGTGTCCGCCGGAGCCTTTGCCGAGCGGCGGGACGAACCAGTTGATGGTGCCGGGCCCGGCGCTTCCGGCGTCAGGACCGAAGGGTTCGGCGCGAACCCAATTCCAGTCTCCGACCGGATCAATCGTCGGGCCTTTCGGCGGCGGCGGTGCCGGAGGTTTCTGCCAGGGCCAGCGCATGTCGGTGTGTCCAGCAATTTGTCGCCGCGTTGGCAGAGGCAATCTTTCGGACGAGGGAAAACTCCGCCCGTAGAATTTGTCCCAAGCGTGTGGCGCTATTTTTCCGTGATTTGACCCGTTATGGCGCGCCTGCCGCCAGCTCACCAACACCCGCCCGCGCGAGGCCAACCTGATAACGAAGCCAGGCCTGCAGGGCAAGCACAGCCTTCGCTATGACCGGTCAGGACTGGATCCGCGTTGTCACGTCGGCGCCTGCTGAGTGCGCCGACGCAAATATCTGCGTTCACGGCGGCGAACCGTTCGCGTCGCGTCTCTCAGCGAATCGAAAGCTTCCTGTACGTCGTCATAGAGACGCAGTTCTCCCTCGCTCATCGCCAGCGCCATGTTGCAGTACTCGAGCGCGAGCTTGATGTTCGCCGTGGAAATGATCATGCCTGCGTTCTGAAATCGCTCGTCGAATAATTGATGCAAGACGTCGCGCTTGTCCTTGCAAGCAACGACGCAGCGATCGTTCAGTTGGTAGACGTCGAACGGAAGACTCAAGCCGATAATTCGCGCGAACCGTGCCTGCGTTATTGCCGACATCTCGCTGTAAGGCCTGTTGAACGCGGGACCGAACCGGCCCACCTCGCCGATGAAGTGCGCGAAGTCTTTACTGTCGAGATCGTACAAGCGGGCCAGATGCTCGACGTTTTTACGCACCGGCAAGTCCGGCCGGAAGCTTCCGCCGTAGCCTACCGGAAACGACACGTTCACAGTCTTCACGACCCGGCCGACACGCGGCGCAGTTAGCCCACAGAGCAAACTGTTGAATATGCTTTTGTCCGACTCGAAAGCGCTGAATAGCGCGATACGCCGGTTGGAAGGAATCGCCAAGCTCACATTCGAGAGCACAGGCCGTGTCTTGCTGTAGACGGTCGCTCCGCGCGTGTGCACGGCAACGTTCATCGTCACCTGTTCGAGGATGATCATCAGACCTGATACCGCCGAGTGACCCGCTCCAATGCGAGACCGAACAGCAGCGCGAAAATCGCGCAGTAAGCCATGTACGACGTGTCGAGCAGAAGCCTCGGATACTGCGGGTAAAATGCCGTCCTGAAAAGCGCGATCGCGTGCATCTCCGGATTCCAGCTGATCCACCAGCGGATTTCGGGCGACAGCAAATCGGGCAGGAAGAGACAACCCGACATCAGCAGCATTGCGCGGTTCAACGCGATCGAAACGAAGTACCAGAACCAGATCGCACGGCGCAGCACCTGATTAAGCAGACCCCAGCCGAACCCGAGCGCTGCGATGGCGGCGAGTGCGGGAACGATCGGCTTGAAATCGTGCGGGAAGGCTTCCTTCATTCCGCAAAGATACATCGTGCCGAGAACGAGGAAGGCAAGGATCGTATAGTCGATCAAACGAAAGATGAGATGAACGATCAGATCATCGAGACGGTTTTCGACCGGAAAGCGCCGGCGATTTGGCGCAACCGCTTGGCTGATGCGCTTGAAGGAAATCGAAATGAAGAAATACTTCGGAATGAATCCGGTCGCATAGTACAGCAATATGCTGCCGCCCAATGGAGCCACGAAAGCCATCGGCGATCCCGAACGCTCGAAGGTGAAACGGAACACCATCAGGCTCGCGATCAAAAACAGCGGCTCGATCAACTCGAGGATCGAAAGCACCGGCGCCTCGCGCCTTACTTCCTCTTCCTTGCGCAGAAGCGCCGCGATAACGCGAAGCCAGCGGCGTATTTTTCCGCCGAAATGGACGACATCGCGAACGATTGCCGGATTTTTCATCATGGTCTTGCGTCGCCTAAGCCGGGGCTCGAAACGTCTAGTCCGCGAGAACGCGCTCTTTCACTTGCTGGCGGACCGGCAGTTTTGTCGGCTTGGCTCCGCCGACGATACGCATCAAGGTCTTGTTGATCATCATGTGGGTCCGGCTCAGCAGCTGGGGCCGCTTGCTGAGCACAGCCGCGATCTTCGGTTGCAATTTTGCGTTCAGATCATGCAGGCGCCTGGTGCCCGCCGGCGTAATGGAGATCACTTTCTTGCGCGCATCGGTGGGAGAGGAATTGATCGACACCAGCGCGCTCGCTCGCAGCGAGTCGGTGACCTGGTTTATGCGCTGCGGGCTGACGCCGAGAATGTTGGCGAGTTGACGGTTGTTGATGCCGGGCCACTCGGCAATCACCGAAAGCGCGGACCATTCAGCAAGGCCGAGGCCAGCCTCCTGGAACGCCGACATCGTCGACAAGCGCATGAGAAAACGGTTGAGCGCGGCGACAAGCGTCGCGAGGTCCTGCACTTTGATATCGAGCGCGGGCGAGAAATCCGTATCGCTCATGGTTCGATCCCGCCGGTGCAGGCCAAACCGGCTCGCAGCCACAACGCGTTCAGTTCATCAAGGCCCTTGACTTTAGATATTTCCCATTTTCAGCCAATATTTGTCAAGTCCCTTGCCATTTGGGCTTCCGGTCGATGCGTTGAACGATATGAAAAATGCCGACGTATATGCGTTTTATGGGGGATTTGCGTATCCCCGCGGCTTCACTCAGCCGCCTCGGGTAGCCGTCCGGCCTTGTCCTCAACGCGCATCGGAAGCTGCTGAGTGGCGTAACCGGAAACGCTCAGCTCCCACACTGTCCGCCCCTTGTCGGTGCTGCCAGCTTGCTTGAAACCGAGCTTGCCGTAGTGGTCGGCCACCATGCCGTTCTTGGCGGTCGGAATGTAGGTGCCGATCACGCGCTTGACGCCGCGCCTTGCCGCTTCCGCCACGACCTTGCCGAGCATCGCCTGCTCCACCTGACGACCGAGAACGCGGCAGCTCATCAGCCAGGTGTCGATATCCCACGCCGCCGCATCGTTCTTGTCCGGCCGGCAGATCACAACGCCGATCATGCCGAGGTCGCCGAACTTGTCGGAAAGACGCACTTGCAGCGTGAACACGGAAGGGTCCGCTTCCATCGCGGTTACTTCGGCTTCGGTGTAACGGCGCGTGGTGAGGT
>DASZVX010000060.1:0-23007 GCA_035547255.1 Hyphomicrobium sp. | reverse complement strand
TCATCGTCCGTGAGATAGTGATCATTGTGGAAGACCTTTCCTCGAACGTCGGAAATCGCGGTAACGCACTGTCCGCATGCACCACCCCGGCACAGATACGGAGCGTCGACGCCAGCCTGCTCCAACGCTTCCAGTATGCTTTGATGCTCGCCAACGATGATCTCACGTCCGGATTTTGCGAGTTTGACAATGAACTCGCGGCCGGGCTGCGGCGCATCGAAGTGTTCGTAGTGAACGCTCTCTTTCGGCCAGCCTGCCTCTTTGGCTGTTTGCAACGTCCAATCGATCATCCCCTGCGGGCCGCAGACATAAAGATGCGTGCCAAGCGGTTGGTTCTCGAGAATTCGGTCAAGCGGGACGTGTTGCCCTTTATCTGAGCGATAGACGAAAACATCCGATGCGTTGTTCGCGCAGAGCAGGTTGACGTATGCACCCTCTTCCGCAGACCTGACCCCGTAATGCAATTCAAAATCCGTCTTGTCGTGCTTGAATTGCGCCATCATGGCCAGGAACGGCGTAATGCCTATGCCGCCCGCGATCAGAATGTGCTTGCGACCCGTGTGATCGACCGGAAAGAGGTTTACGGGCTCATTGATCTCAAGCGTCGAGCCCTTCAAGACGCGCTCGTGCATGTAAGCGGAGCCGCCGCGGGTTTCATCAACGCGCAAAACACTGATTTGATAGCAACTCGGATCAAGCGGCGAACTCATCAGCGAGTAAGGATTTCGCCAGACGCGATTCCCATCGCGCATCGTGACAATCACGTGGGCGCCCGCAGAGAAAAGCGGCAACGGCAGACCGTCGATGGGAACGAAGGCAAAGCGTTTTATGCGATTGGCGACGCGCTCGAGCTCTTCAACACGTACACGCCGTGGAGCGTTTGTAATCATGCGAAATCGACCTTTGTTTCCGGAACCTCGCCGGGCGCTTCAGCATCGATGCAGACACCCTGAAACGCGCCAATGCGCCGCGAATAGTGATCGCGCACAAGAAGCGTCAAACCACAGTGAGCGCATTGCACCGGGTTCGTAGTCACGTTGTCGGTGAACCCCTTGCAATGAACGCATTGCACGCGGCGCTTCAGCGATCCGCGATGCTCGGTGATGACGGAGTTGTGCGAAACACCGTGAGCAATTGCCGTTTTGACGACGGAACCGAGCAAGGGCTCGCGTCCGGCAGCATAGAGACGCGTTCCCATTTTCGAGATCGCAAGAACGCTATCCAGCCGCGCGATCAATGTTTCAAGCGTCGGGAAGATCCAGAAATTCCCGACTTTCGTTGACGTCACTTTGCTCGCGACGGCAGCGTCGGGGGTAGATTCGCGATCGAGCAAAACGGTCGTTCTGCTTAGAAACTGCTCGCTGGCCGTCTTTGCCATGTCGATATAGGCGTCGCTTCCGCTGGCATCGATGACAACGATGTTGCTCTTTGCGAACGGGTCTGGCTTCAACTTCTCATAAGTTGGCCGACTTTTGATTCCCGGTTGAATCATCTCTTCGAGCGATCTCCCTTAGTATCTTTTTTTCGGTTGACCGCGGCAGAACTGCGAACTCACGTCGGCAATCCCACCGCGGTCGGTATCGTCAGTCTCAACCCGCGAGCTGGAAGAACCAGTTCGCGAAGAGGACAACACAAACGCCAGCCAACAGCACGAGGTAGGGCAGTATTCCGGCCTTGCGCGACTGCACGTCATTCGCCGTGAGGTTCAGGTCCTGGAGCATGTGCTCGGGGAACTGACCACGGTCCTGGACGTAGTGGCGGAAGAGAAAGACCGGAATAATCAGCCCTGCCGCAATCGCGCCCGACGTGAGCGCCATCGGGTTCCAAACCTTGGCACCCGCACCCATGAAGGCCGCATTGACGAACGAGAACAACGTGCCAAGCGCAAGAAGAAGCGTCGGCGCCTTGAACGGTCTCGCAATGTGGCCGTTATCGATGCGATGCAGCCAGCCGGAGTTCAGGTTCAAGAAATTGAAGATGATGTAGCAGCAGTTCGACACAGCGAGGATGAAGAAGAAGCTCGTCGAATCCGCAGCTGCGATTGCAAGCAGGCCGAGATTGAAGACGAGGTCCGTCCACATCGCGTGCGTCGGCGCACCGTGATCGTTGACATGATCGAGGTAGCGCGGAAGCCATCCGTCAACCGAACCTTGGTAGAGAGTGCGCGACGAACCTGCCATCGCCGTCATGATCGACAGCATCAGGGCGAGGATCATCATCATGACCATGATGTTGACGAGGAAGCCGCTTCCGCCAACCATCTTTGCCATGGCTGCAGCAACGCCCGAACCATCAACGATGGGTCCTGCCAGCATGCCATCGAGACCAAGCACGCCCTGGAACGTGAAAGGCACGAGCGTATAGAGCAACAGGCAGAGAAGGCCGGAAAAGAAGATCGCCTTGAACGTGTCGGTCTTCGGATCCTTGAATTCGCTCGTGTAGCAAATGGCGGTCTCGAATGCGTAGGTTGACCACGCCGCGATGAACATGCCTCCGAGCACCAACGTCCAGCCGTTGATATCCCACGGGCCTATATCAGGCACAGCGGCTGCCTTCAAAGGCGCGAGTGGCGAATAATTCGACCAATCGATCTGTCCTGTTATGATCGGAACTATGCCGACGATCAACATCGGAACGATCACGAGCAAACCGATATACTTCTGGACGCTTGCCGTTCCGAGAATGCCGCGATGCTGAATAGCGAAGGTGAGCAGCATGAGCACTGCGCCGATGAAGAAGACGGCGTTGAGCGAGAACGTCACCGGGCCCAAGCTATGCGTGAAAAGGGTCCAGGTGCGTATCGCCGGCGTCAGCGCCGAAACACCGTCCTGTGCGAGCAGGGCACTGATTGCGTCGGTCGCCGTTTTTCCGGCATTGGCCGTCAGCCATTCAGCGACACGCGGGCTATCGGCTGCAATCGATGCCGCATGGGTGTGCACCCAGGCCAGCACCTCCGGAGAGTCTGCTGCAGGGATTGGCCCGACGGCATTCAACATATATGCGGCGGCGATAGAACATCCCAGCGAGAGAACGGGCGTCCATGCCAGCCAGTTACACCACACCGAGAGCGGCGCGATGAGCTTTGAATAGCGAACCCAGGCTGCCGCTCCATAGATCGAGGCACCACCCGATTTGTTGGGAAACAATCCTGCGATTTCGGCGTACGTGAAGGATTGGATAAATCCCATCAGCATGGAGACGGCCCAAACGACAAAGGCAACTTTGCCGGTCGTGCCCGCGATTCCACCGATAGAGAACAACACGAGTGCGGGCACGCCGCTGGCGACCCAAAAGGCGCCCCTCCAATCGATGGATCGAACGAGCTCCTTTGGAGCTTGTCGCCCCGAAATACTTGCTGCTTCAACCGTCATAATTTTCCTCCGCGGAAAGTTCTGTTCTGCCGCTTGCGATGCAGTGTCATTGTTATTTCGACCAAACTAGAAAAAATGTAACCAAAGCTGACATTGATTGGTCGATGGGTGCGATATTTTCACATCCCTCAAAGGAAGCAAGTTAAAATTTGTTTCCACCTGGGAAATTTTTAGGCGCTCACAGGATTTGTGCAGCGCCCCCAGAAACTGTGCATTTGCGAAGCATTCCGCCTGTTTATTGAATTATCATCGCTTTGGAGAGCATTGGTGATATTTGGTGATTTCTGGTTTGTTTTTGTGTAGGCATCGTGTAATTTTACCGCGGTCATTGATCGGGGCAGGTCATTGGAGAGCTGAGTGTTGTCGAGCGAATTAAATGGGCAGGACGCTTGGCTGTCGTGCACGCTGTCCGCTTTGAGGGCAGTCGAGGAATCGAGATACGACGCTGCTACGCCGTTTTGGCGGGACGCATGCGCGTCTGCCGCCCGCCTATCGAGTGACGATCCAAGGCGTGCCGCGGCTCTCCATAATCTCGGATTGGGCCAGTTCATTGCAGGCCATCGTCAACACGCCATCGCAACCTTAAGCGCAGCGCAGGATCAATGGCGAGTTGTGGAGGCATGGGTGCAGCAGATCGACATCCCATTCACGGCGGGCAGCTCGATGTTTCATTTCCTGCTGGCGGCCAATCATCCGGACGCGGTCGCGAAGCTGCGTCGAAAGAAATATCTGACCCTTTGCGCCGGAGCGGCGGCAATAACAAATGCCGCCTACGATCAGGCGAGCGGACGCACAGCAGAGTCCGATCGTGCACAAAAGCACATTCAAGCCATTCAGGCCGCGTTTGGCGAAGGTGCTGTCGAAGCGCGATCGCTTGCGAAGTTTGCGTCTCTGCTTCCTTCGGTCAAGCAGGCAACGAAGATTCAAAGCATAGAAGAGCGGTGGCGATCGATGTCGAGAAACACAGTTATCGAAATGCGCCCTCTTGTTGACGCCGCGTATTTAACGGTCGGCCTGCGGCCCGAATATCTCAGATGGACGACACAAGCGCAGCCGGGTTAGCGGCCGCAGGACATTACAATACGGAGCAGAAATGGCAGAGGTTACTTCACAATCTGTTGCGCCTTGGGAGCAGGAAGGCGCCGATCCTCCGTTTGCGAAGGAGAAGATCAAGCTGGCAGCGCGGCGCATTTTCGAGCGCATCGTTGCCGGTGAATACTCTTTCGGCTCACGTCTCATGGCAGAGCGCAACTTCGCCGATGAATTCCGGGTCACAAGATCGACCATCCGGCAAGCTCTGGAGTTTCTTGAAACGTATGGAGTCGTCGTTCGGAGAGCAAATAGCGGCACTTACGTCGTCTATAAGTCTGCGGCACCTCAAAACGCCTCTCCAACCCCGACACCTGTCGATTATCTCGATATCAAATCCATAGTTGAATCGGCGTCCCCCTTCGAGATGGGCGTGGTCTGCTCGCTCCTGGAGCCCGAAATTGTGCGGCTCGGGGCCTTGTACATGTCGGTGCGCGACTTGAACGAACTTCGTAAGATTCTCGAAGACATCGAGACGATCGTCGCCGATGCGGCCAAATTCGCCCATCTGGAAAAGCAGTTCCTGATGAAGATCGCCGAGGGCACGCACAATCGGCTGCTGATCACAATGTATCGAATCGTTGGCGAAGTCCGCTGCCAACCGCATTGGCTTGCGACGCGCATCCAGTCGCTGTCGCCTCAGCGCATCAGCGACAGCCGCCAACGGCTCATCTCGCTTTTCGAAGCCCTGGAGAGCCGGGACATAGAAGGCGCGATGGAGTTCATGAATCTCATCATCGCCAGCAACCAGCAGGACCTCTTGTACCAGCCGTGATCTAGAGCCGGTCCTGATCTAAAGAAAGTATCGGCTCTCGGCGATTTTCTCTTCGCGCTGATCCCACATCAATCCCATCTTGCGCATGTGACGGATGAGAACGTCCTTGTGCGCCGACCACCAGTCGAGAATGGAACCGAATTCGACGATCCGAGCCCTACCGTTCTGAATTTTTACGACAGGCCAGTATCCGACCAGTGCGTTGTCGATTCCGAACAATTCCCTGCCCCACCAAATCGCATCCCCAAAAACGTTCCGGCTGCGGCCGCCGACTTTCATCATCGCCATGACGGTCGCAGGTTCGAATGACCTGCATCGTTCGACGGCCGCCTTCCAGATGTCCAACACCGATACGTATTGCCAGGAAACGGCGCTCCACGTCCCCGGAAAGCGCGCGCAGAACTCTTCGTAAAACCCGTTCGGGTTTTCAAAATTGATTTGCTGATCATTCAGGCGCGGATCGTCAAAATCCGGGAACTGGAAAACGAAGCCCTCCATGAATTCCGGAGAGGTCTTTGCAATCAGCTCCACGTAGTTATCGCAGGTGCAGGACAAAATTGGTCCTCTGTACCCCTGGCGGTAGGCTTCGATCGTCAGCGCGTGGACGAAAGGCTCGTAAGCCGTGTCCCAGCACAGAAGGTCAGGTTTCGCGGCCAGAAGCCCTTCGACAAGCGGCTTAAACTCGGAGGTTTCGATGGGAAAAAGCCGCTCGGCCACAATATTGATATTCGCGGCTTCGAAGGCCGCCCGGTACGTGGCGATGGACGGGATGCCGTGCGCATCGTTTTGCGTGCACATGGCCACGGTCTTGATGTTCGGCTGCGTCCGCTTTAGCCAATCGACCCCTGTCACGTTGTAAATGGGATGAACTTCGCTCGGAGCGATCAGCGTCCGTGCATCCGGAGACAGATCGCTCGGCAATGCCGTGCTGACAAGAACGCGGCGCTGATTTACGAAATCTCGCAACGATCGCGAAAAATCGTTGCCGCCGACCATGATCAAAAATTTAACCTCGTTCTCCATAACGAGCTTGCGTGCACCTTCGAGCGCGCGATCAGGCTGGAATTGCGTATCGAACGGAATGACGTTGACCAGGTAGTGGTGGTCCCCGATCAGCAATCCTCCCGCAGCATTGATCCTCTCCTGCCAAATCAAACAGCCGTTGAAGCCAGGTTCCGCCCAAGACTTCAGCGGGCCGGACAGAGGGGCGAGAAACCCGACGTTGACCGTCTTTTTGGTGACAAACTTGAGGCGCGGCATCGCTACCGAGAGCGCCGAAATGAGAGGAAAATGCGGCTTGGCCATCTAAAGTGTGTCTTTCAGGCGTAAGGGCGCGGCGGGCTTCGAGCGACACCAACGCGACCAAAGTTGGTGAGATTTTATCGGATTGCAAGAACCCTGGCCACGCGATCTTCCAGACATCAGCGATGGTCGTCCCCAGCGATAGCGACAGGCGACACGCGCTTTCATGGATACACCTTCACACTCAGGCAAAGGTCGAAACTAAAAGTTGAGCCGAGGCACGTCCTCCAATCGACGTTGCCGCTCAGGTCGCAATTCTCCTGTTCAGAATGGAGCCGGCGTAGGACCGCAAACGGCTGGCCCGCCGCGGCCCGGCTCAATTTTCATGCTTACCTGTGTCCGAGTCAGCGCAGTACCGCCCTTAACTTGCAAAAAATCCGTCTGATGTCGGTTTGATCCGGTAACGATCGTCCTAGGCACGTCAGAAAGTGCTAGGGGACACCCTATAGAACTTCTAGTCAAACCGGCCAAAGCAAAGGCTTGCGCAAATGCAAGCGCTTAACCAATAAGCCTCTGGGCGTTAGATCCAACCCGCGCGAGCCGATGGTCAATTTCTTTATTCATCGACCGATCTTTGCCTCGGCAATCGCCGTCATCATGGTGCTGGCTGGGACGATTTGTTATTTCCTTCTGCCGGTGGCGCAGCTTCCAGACGTGACGCCCCCGCAGGTCGTGGTGAGCGCGATTTATCCTGGCGCAAGCGCACAGGTTGTCGCCGACACGGTCACAACTCCGCTTGAGCAGCAAATCAATGGCGTCGAGGGCATGACCTACATGTCCTCATCAAGCTCCAACGACGGATCGGCGACGATCACGATCACGTTCGACGTAGGCTATCCGCTCAGCATCGCGGCAGTCGATGTTCAAAACCGTGTTGCGCAGGCCGCATCCTCTTTGCCGCCGATCGTCAATCAGGCCGGCGTCACGATCAGCAAGCAAAACCCCAATTTCGTTTTGATCGTCAACCTGACCTCGCCGGACCATTCGGTCGATCCCGTTGCGTTGAGCAACTATGCTTATTTGCAGATCGTCGACCCGTTGAAACGCCTGCAAGGCGTCGGCGACGTCCAGATCTTCGGCGAGCGGCGCTATTCGATGCGCATCTGGCTCGATCCTGACAAGCTCTCGCAATTGAGCGTCACGGCCGTCGACGTGCAAAACGCCGTTGCCGAGCAGAACATTCAAGTGGCCGCCGGAAAGATCGGCCAATCGCCGGCGCCGCCCGGAACACCGTTCGAGTTGCAAGTCAACGCCACTGGCCGCCTTAGCAGTCCGGAGGAATTCGGAAACATCGTTCTGCGCTCCAATCCGGAGACGGGCGCCATCGTACATCTTCGCGATGTCGCGCGGATTGAGCTTGGCGCGTTGCAGTACTCTTCGACTGCGTTCTTCGGTGAAGACCCATCGGTCGTGCTCGGCGTCTTCCAGATGCCCGGCTCCAATGCCATCGACTTGCAAAAGCGCGTCATGGACAAGATGGAGGAGCTGTCCAAGCGATTCCCGAAAGGGATCGCCTACGCGATGCACTACGACACGACACGCTTCGTGTCGGCCGCGATGCATGACGTCGTCTTTACTCTGCTCGAAGCGCTGTTTCTCGTGGTGCTTGTCGTCTACATTTTCCTGCAAAGCTGGCGCACGACGATCATTCCGACGATTGCGATCCCCGTCTCGTTGATCGCTACACTTGTCGTCATGCACGTACTCGGCTTTTCGCTGAACATGCTGAGCCTCCTCGGGATGGTGCTCGCAATCGGGCTCGTGGTCGACGACGCCATCGTCGTGGTCGAAAACGTCGAGCGTCAGCTCGAAGAAGGCTTGGAGCCGATGCCAGCGGCCCTCAAAGCCATGTCGGAGGTGACCGGGCCTATTATTGCAACGACGGCTGTTTTGATGGCCGTGTTCATACCCGTCGCATTCATCCCCGGCGTTTCGGGCCGCCTTTACAATCAATTCGCACTGACCGTCGCCATATCCGTAGGCATCTCCGCCTTCAACTCTCTGACGCTTAGTCCCGCGTTGGCTGCCGCCTTTCTCAAGCAACGGCCACCGACGACGTTCTTCTTCTTCCGTTGGTTCAACGCCGCCTTCGGATGGCTCTCGCATGCATACTCAGAGTTCGTGCGATTTCTCATTCGCATCCGCTGGATCATGATCGCGCTGTTCGTCGGCATCATGGGTTTGACCTACACGGTCTCGCAACGGATTCCGTCGACCTTCCTTCCCGTAGAAGACCAAGGCTACTTCTTCGTCGTCATCCAATTGCCTGATGGGGCTTCGCTCGAGCGCACGGACGAGGTCGCCAAGAAGGTGCGCGAAATCCTGCAAGCGACCCCCGGCGTCGACATTGTCGGATCGATCAGCGGGCTGAACTTCCTCACCAACGCCGCCCAATCGAGCTCGGCGGTCGAGTTTGCGATTCTAAAGCCCTGGGACGAGAGACCTCCTGCGCAGAACGCTTCGCGCATCGTCGCGGACGTCCGCGGCAAGCTTCTGCAAATTCCGGAGGCGATGGTGCTGAGCTTCGATCCGCCCTCAATCCCGGGGCTCGGAACAACGGGCGGCTTTGAATTCCAGGTCGAAGATTTGACCGGTCGCGGAAGCCAGGTGCTGAACGAGGTCACGCAGGCGCTAATCGCAGAAGCCCGCAAGCAGCCCGAGCTTGAGGCCCAGCAGCTCTTCAGCTCGTTCTCGACCTCGACGCCGCAGTTCAACTACGATCTCGATCGCCCGAAAGCGAAGTTGCTAGGCCTCAATCTGCCCGACGTCTTCAACACGCTGCAGATTTATTTGGGCTCGCTCTACGTCAACGACTTCAATCTTTTCGGGCGCACGTTCCGCGTGACGATCCAGGCTGACAAAGGCGCACGCGCAACGGCATCGGACCTCTCACGCCTGTACGTGCGCAATGCGTCCGGCGGCATGGTGCCATTGAGCACGCTCGGCACGCTGAAGCCGATCGTCGGACCGGAGACGGTTCCGCATTACAACAACTATGAATCGGCGCTGATCAATGGCGGGCCGGCGCGAGGCTATAGCACCGGCCAAGCCATCGCAGCGATGGAGCGCGCCGCCGCGACAGCCCTCCCCCGCGACTTCGGCTATGAATGGACCGGCATCACCTATCAGGAGCTGAAGGCGGGCTCGATCGCCATCATCGTCTTCGCTTTGGCAACGGTGTTCGTGTTTCTCATTCTTGCTGCCCAATACGAGAGCTGGTCCATGCCCTTCATGGTCCTCCTCGCCGTGCCGCTCGCCCTGTTCGGTGCGCTGCTCGCGATCTGGCTTCGCGGCATGCAAATCGATGTCTATTCGCAAATCGGTTTCGTGATGCTCATCGGGCTCGCTGCCAAGAACGCCATTCTGATCATCGAGTTTGCCAAGCGTCGCCGCGAAGATGGCCTCCCGATCGTCGAAGCGGCGATGGAAGCTGCGCGCCTGCGATTGCGGCCTATTCTGATGACGGCCTTTGCATTTATATTGGGGGTCGTGCCGCTGATGCTTGCGACCGGCGCTGGCGCGGCGAGCCGGCAATCCATCGGCACGACAGTTTTTGGCGGCATGCTCGCCGCAACGGTTTTAACGCTTTTATTCGTGCCGGTCTTCTACGCCACCATCGAACGCATTCGTGAAGGCCGTACTGGCCGCGAGACAGGCATGACCCGGGACGAAAACCGTCCAGATTCCAATCCGGTTGCAGCAGAATAGATCGAGGCGGACATTCATGCGTGTATGGAAAATTGCACTGGCAGGCCTTGTCATCGCAGGCGCAGCCGTGACCGTTAATTTCTGGCCGCAGATTACCGGAACGATCCAAAAGGAAATGGCGCAAAAATCCCAGGCGCCAGCCGCAGCTCCTTTCGCAATGCCGGTACCGGTAACGCGGATCGTCAAAAAGAACGTCCCCGTTTACCTCGACTATGCGGCCCGCACGGAATCGATCCGGAATATAACGCTGCAGGCACGCGTCGCAGGTTACGTCGAGGAGCACCACGTTCCCGACGGCGCCGACGTTACGGCGGGGACTCTCCTCTACACGATTGATCCGCGCGACTATCAGGCAGCCCTCGATCAGGCGAAAGCGCAAAAGCTTCGCGATGTAGCGGCTCGCGATTACGCGAAATCAAATCTCAGCCGCGGAACGGAACTCGCAAAAGACGGCTGGCTTGCCAAAGACACATTCGATCTAAGGACGAGTACACTCCACCAGACCGAAGCTGCTCTCACCCTTGACGATGCCTTGATCCGCACGGCTGAGCTAAATCTCGGCTATACGCGGATCGTGGCGCCGTTCGCCGGGCGTCTCGGCAAGGATTTGGCGCCCGTCGGCACGCTGATCAGCGTTGCCGGTGCGCCCGTCAACACGCTCGTCCAGCTTGACCCGATCTACGTGACCTTCAATCCAAGCGAGACCGATCTCGCAGCCATTGAGAAGGTACGCGCAAGCGGCGCCGTGGCGGCCGAAGTGTTCGTTCCGGGCGAGGCCGAGGCGCGACACAAGGGTAAAGTAACGTTCGTCG
The DNA here is from genome assembly GCA_035547255.1 of Hyphomicrobium sp. Lineage (GTDB taxonomy): Bacteria > Pseudomonadota > Alphaproteobacteria > Rhizobiales > Hyphomicrobiaceae > Hyphomicrobium_B. The sequence goes on along the minus strand of DASZVX010000060.1, from coordinate 11,950 downwards.
ATAACACCGTCGATCGACAAACGGGAACGCTCATCGCTCGCGCGACAATAGAGAATCGCGACTTCTCGCTTCTGCCGGGACAATACGTTCGCGTCAGGCTTCAAGTCGGCGAGCACGCAAACGCTTTGATGGTTCCACAGGCCGCTCTCGGATCAAGTCAGCTCGGGAAGTATCTTTACGTCGTCGGCAAGGGAAACACGGCTGAGCAGCGGCTCGTCACCATTGGACCGACCGACGGCGATCTCATCAGCGTGATGGGCATCGAAGAGAGCGATATAGTGATAACTGGAAACCTGCAGAAGATTGGGCCGGGTGCCCCGGTCCAGCCGCTGCCTCCATCACCTGTCGTGAGCGAAACCAGCGCCACCGGACCGCCACGCGAATTCTAAGGTCCGGGCAAAGCGCTTGGCACAGCCGAGCTTACGGCTTTCAACGTTCCGGATCGCAATCGCCGATACGCTCGCCATATTGGATTTCGACGTTCGTCAACTTGTCGTCGCTATTCTTGACCTCGATACGGCCCCGAAATTCGTTCGGCTCAAGCGCAAACATCCCGACCGCCGAAGAGGGCAACTCAGATGTACACCGGGCGATAAAGCCCGTGCGAAATTCTCCAGCGCAGACTTCGTACTTCGGGCACGCAGAAGCCGGCGTATCGCTAAGCATTTCGAAAACGACGTGATTTGCGATGGCCTCCGACCCGAGGCACCGTTCGACTTGCTTAACCGTCTGCTGCTGGCCGCTCTTAGGATTCTCGACGATGACATCAATTCTATAGCGGCCCGCGTTGAGCACGTGTGTAAATCCGGTCGCCGAAACCGGCGATGCCGTCGCAACTAGAACAAGGAAAGCGATACCGGCGCGGAGGTCAGCTGTCATCGTCGCCTGCGACGCTATTAAAAGATCGAATGTTGAGACCGTGCCTTGGCTCAAGGCACGGCCGCGAGACTTCAAGAAATTTTATCTCTTGGGTGGCGGCTCCGGAAAGTACTGGATGTCGAACGGGCGCGAGTACTTGAGATACGCTATACAGGGCGCAGCCGTCCCGCACTCGAGTCCATGCGGCGGGGCATTTCCCGGAAAACTGATATAGGCAGGTCCTGCAAACTCGGTACGCTGGCCATCGTGAGAGATAAGCGTGAACGCGCCGCTCAGCCACATATAGACTTCATCCGAAGTATGGCTGTGGTTCGGAACCTTGTAGCCGGGCGGAAACCGCAAAAGCACCTCGGCATCGCCCTTCGCCAGGTCACCGCGCAACACTGCAATCTCGCCGCCCTTCGGAAGTCCCTCGACGTTGAGCGGCCCCCAGACCACCTTGCCGATATCGACGATCGTTTGATCCTTGCCGAACGAAAGCGGGTTGGTGTTCGAGCCGACCTCCGCTGCGAACGCCGCGTGCGCAGCGAACTGAAGTGCCAAGAGAGGGATGATCGATCTGAGCATCGCGTTTCCTTCCGTTTTGCGTCCGGCATTGCTGTGCCGGTTGAAACAGAATGAGCAGGTTGCGTGCCAGATCGGTTGCTCTTCAAAAATATCCATCTTCTCGTGGCATTGCAGAGATTAGGACCGCAGGCGTCGAATGAGCGTTGCGAAAAATCGCAATAGATCTATTGTTAAATCTCATAAGGTCTTACGAAATTTCAAAAATGCTCGACTCCAGACCTCAAACTATAGTTGGACAGAGCCCCGCGCTTCTGCACTGCCTTGAGCGTGCCGATGCCGTCGCCCCGACCGATGCAACGGTGCTTGTCCTTGGAGAATCCGGCGTCGGCAAAGAGCTTGTGGCGCGGCGTATCCACGAAAAAAGCCGGCGCGCATCTGCTCCCCTCGTGGTCATCAACTGCGCGGCAATACCGAGAGAGCTGTTCGAAAGCGAATTCTTCGGGCATGTGAAAGGCGCGTTCAGCGGCGCCACGCGCGATCGCAAGGGGCGGCTCGAAACGGCGCATCGTGGCACGTTGTTTCTGGACGAGGTGGGCGAGATTCCCCGCGAGCTTCAGGGAAAATTGCTCCGCGCGCTGCAGCAAATGTCGTTCGAGCGGGTCGGCGACGATCAGACCCGGCAGGTGGATGTGCGCGTCATCGCGGCAACCAACCGGTCACTTGCCGATGATGTCTCATCAGGTCGCTTCCGGCGCGATCTTTATTACAGGTTGAGCACCTTCCCGATTGAGGTGCCTCCGCTTCGCGACCGGCCCGAAGACATCGGGCCACTATCCGAGCATTTCCTCACGGAAATTGCTGCAAAGCTGCGCCGCCGGCCCCCGAACCTCTCGTGGCAACAACGGAAACGGCTGCGCGCTCACGATTGGCCCGGCAACATCCGCGAGTTGCGCAACGTACTTGAACGATCGCTCATTCTGGGCAATGCGCCGGACTTCGACGGTATTTTACCATCGGCCGCCAAGCCGCGAACGATGTCCATCCCGCGCGAACCGGCGCAAGTCGACGACAGCGGCTATATCACGGCGGCTGAGTTTCTGGCCTTTGAGCGCAACAACCTGATTGCTGCCCTCGAGGCCTCCAATTGGCGTGTCGCGGGAACGGGGGGTGCCGCTGATCGCCTTGAGATGAATGCATCGACATTGGCATCTCGTCTCAAGGCGCTCGATATCCAGCGCCCGGCAGCCGGCTCGCTCTACATACGCCTTGGCGGGCGCTCAAAAATTGCAGCTATGGCCCGCGACCTGCTCGGACGCATGCAGGCCGATCCGCAAGTCGGCCGCTTTTGGGCGGACCGAAGCACCATCGGAATGCGCCAGGAAGAAAAACTTCTCATCCAGTATCTATGCTCGGAGCTTGGCGGACCGACGCACTACACTGGGCGGAACATGGTGGCCGCGCATGCGCATCTCGATATCACTCCGAGCGATTGGGTGGCGTTTCTGCATCATCTCGAGCAGACCTTCGAGGCACTTGGCCTCGAAGCAATCTTGAGAACGTCTCTGCGCGAGGCTGTAAATGCTCTGAAGCCTTCGATCATCACAGTCAGCTGAACATCGAATTCCCGGATCTCCTTACTACGGCCATTGTAGATTCTCTCTAATGAGGTGATGGAGTATATTGCGGGAGTTCCCGCAGGCGCACGACATGCGGTGAGGGATCGGCTGTCATAAACGCGCGCCATGCTAAGTGGAAAAATGTCCGTCGCGCAGCCAACGCGCGACGGATCACGGGTTGGAATCTTGTTTATCGACCCGCGCACGGGTTAAAACGCAATCTGGCCGAGTTGATTGAGAAAGCGTAGGCTCCGCAGCCTGCCACGAGGAGAGACGAATGCCGAATTTTGGATTGTCGCGCCGAGACTCGGTCGACTTGAGCGACACTCGATCGATGAACTGGAAGCGCGGCCTGTTTCGGGTTTGGATGTTGCTGTCCGTCGGCTGGATTATGGGTTGGACGATCTATCTCATGCTCGAAGGCGCCCAAGGCAGCTTGAGCACCAAGGGCGACCTGATCGAAGTTCCCATATTGCTGTTTGCGCCACCGATCGCGCTCTGGCTATTCGGACTCGCAGCCGCTTGGGCGATCCGCGGCTTCGACGCCGAACAATAAGTCACCGCGCGCCGACTTCGGCCGCGGTGACCAAATGCGATCCAGAACGGCTATGACGTCCGTCGGATAACTACCGATTATTTGACTTCTTCAACCGCAGGCTCGGGCGAGAACTCGGCGGCCTTACCGGCGCGACCGTTCTCCGCATCCGCATCCGGCATCGCGGGCTTCTTCGCCACGATGTTCGGCCATAGATCAGCATACTTGCGATTGAGGTCGAGCCACTGAGGCGTCGACTGCGGTTCGGCATCGGAGAAGATCGCTTCCGCCGGGCATTCAGGCACGCAAACCCCACAATCGATGCATTCCTCGGGATGAATGACCAGCATGTTTTCGCCCTCGTAGAAGCAATCTACGGGGCACACTTCCACGCAGTCGGTGTATTTGCATTTGATGCAATTCTCTGTGACGACGTAGGTCATGACGTTGGCTTAATCACTCCACTTTGTTGAACTTCACTCTGGCGACCTGTGAACCGTCGGCGTGGTCGCCTTGAACCTGAACGGTAGGCCGTCGCGGCGATCGATGCAACGCAATCCCGACCTGAAATGACTGGGCAAACCGTTGCGCGCGATCGATGAAAAGCGCCGCCGCCCCCGCGGGGCAAATCTCGAATGCAGTCTCGCCGAATAGGCCCAGCCAGCGGGCAAAGTGCGGCTTGCAGATTTCAGCGAGCGGACGTGCGGTCCCATGGGGTGCCCCTTATATCGCCCACTCCTTAACGTCGCTGAAGACCAAAAATCACACATTTTCGCGAGATGGTCCGGCCAACTCTGCACCTTGGCCGCGAATATCGGACCGAGCATGTCGTCGCGCCGGACTTTTTCATAAAAGGTGTGAACGATATCGCGGATCATCGCCTCGGTAATGCCCGCCGGTGCATCCGTGGGCGAGGCCGGAGACGACGTTGTCCCTGTCATAATCCGAGAAGTCTCCAGCGAAGAGCGAACAACGCAAACCCAATGACGATCGCGACGGGAATGCTAACGATTTGAATGATGGCTTCCCACCTGCGGACCGATCCCGTTCCGACTTCAACCACGGGATCGCGCGCCTTCACGGCATCCCGCATCCAACGCCGGTCTCGCGCCGCCCTAATCCGCAACAATGTAACCGGAATTGCAAAATAGAGAAAAGCGAATACCGCACAGATCGATAGGACGAACAAGGCCTGTCCACTTCCAAAGAATGTGAGGCCCGCGATTCCGAACATTACCCCGTAGCAGACGATCATGACCGGTCCTGCGACCGAAAGAAGCCCATCGTCTTTGTAGCTGGCGCCTTCCGGGATACTCGCGGGCTCTGGTGAGTCGGGGGCACCCGGCTCGTAGAGCAACGGCTTCCTGGACCTCACTGACATGGCGATCTCATCAATCGGCTTCGATCGGATCCGCTGAAGCCTTGCGGAAATGAAACCCGGTAGGTCCAATAAGCTAAAAGATACATTATGAATACATCTTTTGCAAAACGGCCGTCTAGTCAAACGATGCATCTAAAATATATCAAATAGGCGTGAAACATCCGCTAATGCGATCCGCACTTCCGGCTGCGCAGCCGGATGATCGTTTTGCCGCTATGGAAAACAACGTGCCCAGCGAATAATGTTGTCTGCACCGCCTGAATAGCGCCAAACCCGGGCGCTAACGTCTACTTCTGACGACACGAGGAACGGTCCGTGATGAAACCCACAGCAACTCCGATCGCTACGGTCGTCGGCACCGACGACCCGACAATTCAAGCGCTCTTTGCCAACACCGCCGCGAAGTGGCGTGCCGCCGGACTGAAGGTTGTCGGACTTGTCGCAGAAACACACGGACTGGAGGACCGGACGTGTCGCGCCGGGTTCTTGCGCGATGTCGTTTCGGGCAAGACGTTTTCGATCTACCTCGAGACGCCGCCGAGTCACACGTCGTGCCATCTCGACGCGGACGGCGTTGAATCCGCCTGCAACGAAATCCTAAAGCAGATTCCAGCAAGCGACCTCGTCGTACTCAGCAAATTCGGAAAGCTCGAAGCCGATCACGGCGGGCTGGTCCGCGCCTTCGATGCGGCCATCGCTGCGGGGAAGCCTGTCCTCACCACCGTCTCTGACAAGCATCGCGACGCTTGGCGCGGTTTCGCGTCGAACGCGATCTATTTGTCTCCCGAAGAGGCAGCGCTCGATCAATGGCGCAATGCCATAAAAAAAGAACGCACTGACGCTGCATTGCACGGCTGACGCGCAAGCCCGCTTAGTTTCGGCCGCAATCTAATACTTTTTGTAATGTCGGCGATGCGTGTGATTCCATCTGCGGTGCGAGAGCCGCCGACAGAACTCGCTATTGGTTCCGCTCAAGCAGCCGTAACGCTCCAGAAGCTCCGCATCGCGCCCACTCAAGGGCCCGCCGGCGCGCGCATTAGCGCGTGCGTGCTCCAATTCGCCGGCTTCTCCTCCAAGACCTATCGCAACCGCTGGCCCTGGAAGGGCGAGCGCGCATAAGCCAACAGCAATAAAAATTGATCGGTGCATAGTCACACCTCCAAACGCGAGCCGCGACGGTACAATCCGTCCTGCTGGAAGCCCGCTTGCCGCGTCGCAAAACTGTAATCTTCGAGCGGCGAATACACGCGAGGTCAGCCCAAACGGCCCATTGATGCAAGAGACATCGTCCCGCGCTTCGGGAAAAATTCGCAATAACACTTGAAGTTCCGGCCATCTAACGGGCGCGAAAAAACTTCATCAGATCTGGCGGAACTGTTGATCGTCGCCACATGTTGATGTGTCGGCGGGATCGAGATCCCGTCGATTGACGTGCGTCGGCATGATCACCGCCGATGCGACTTCAGGGGACTAAGCGACACCATGAAAGTCGACGGTTACAGTTCTGATGAGCTGAAAAGCTTCCACCGTGTCCTGCAGGCTGCGATGGCCGAGGCCGGGGCGCGGCACATGGATTTTCCGATCTCCGACATGATTACGCGGCTGTTCGAAGCTGCTGACAACGGAGAACGCGACCCTGCCAGACTAAGGTCTGCTATTCTCGCGGGAGATACGGCTGGCGCCGTGACTGCGTCCAAACGCCAACGAACGCATGCTGCGCGCTCACCAATTGTCTCATCAAAACGGCGCGCCGGTCGGCCAATTCTAACGCTGTTTCCGCGCGCGCAGATGTCCACAAATCGGACCTAACGACGGCGCCGAAAAAAACATCGACCGGCTAAGATACCGGTCGATGTGCGAAGCGGCCATTTATCGGCCGCATTTCATTTTGTCAGCCGAGATTATTGATGCGCCTGCGTAGCCCGGCGTGAGACTTCCTGTGGGCTGACTTCGCCATCGGCGATCAACGCGCTGAGACATCGCTCTGAGAGCTTCTCACCCGCAGCGCGCATGCATTGACGCACCTCGGGACTATCGGATGCATATTGACTGCACAAGGCGTGATAGTCGCGCGAACAGGCAAGCTTCACGCGCAGGCTCACGGCGCCGGCGTCTGTCGCCCACATGCCGCCCATACTCGCAATGACGACGGCGATCGGCCAACCAGATCTAAAACGGGACGTTGCATTGCGCGCCAGTCCTCGCATGTTCACCTCACGCTAAGATGAGTTGTTAACATACTGACAACAAATGATTTAACGAACACTAACAGGCTTCGCCGGTTTAATTAAACAGCAAACTGTCGCTACCTTCGAATGCGCGCTTGCCGTCCACATTCACGGGTTCGGCCGCGCCTCTCTTAGCGAAGCGCACGATCCAGATTGATCGACTGGTCGAGGCCCTTTGCGTCTTGAAGACCTTTGACCCCGACAAAGTTGGCACCTTCGAGATTCGCACGCGTAAAGATAGCGCCCGAGATATCCGCACCGGCAAAATCGGCGCGCGACAGATCCGCGTCGGTGAAGTCAGCGCCGGTTAAATCAGCGCCTGTAAATTTTGCAAACCACATGACGGTGCGCTGCATGTGAGCACCGTGCAAACGCGCTCCGGAAAAATCGCAGTATTTAAGAATATTCTTATACGTCGTCGACATCGTGCCCTCACCCGGGCGTCCCTCAAGCGGAAAGAAATCTGCTTCCGTCAGATCGGCGCCGCGAAAGTCGGAGCCCGATAGCTCTGCCTGGACACGAACATGCGAAAGGTTCGCACCGGAAAATTTGGGCGCATCGGATGTCTTGTTCGAGAGGTCTGAATAGATCGTCGGCCGATAGACCGTCGCACCGGTGAGATTCGCACCCGCGAGATTCGTGCGGATCAGGACCGAGCGATCGAGCCTCGTATGAGAGAGGTCCACACCGGATAGGTTTGCGTCCGTAAAATCGGTGCCGTAGAAATCCGAACGCGCCAAGTTCGCGCCTTTGAAGTCGAGTTCGGAAAGATCCAAATAAACCAGAAACTTTCCGGACAGATCGGGACGCTCACCAGCCTTCGCTTTGTGCAGCATGGTCGTGATCGCATGAGCGTTGATCTCGGCATGCATCGGCACAGGACCAAGTGGCTGATCGGCCGACGCGGCGCCGATCGTCGGAATAAAAACCAACGCTGCAATCACGACAGCTCGGCGCAGTTGAAGAGGCATCCGATAACCTCGCTCGATCATGCCCATCATGCATGAGGCCGCGCGGCAGAATATCCATTTTATCGTAACAATAGGAAATCAGGCGCAAACTTTAAGAGGCAGGCCTGCGGCACGCGGCGAAAAGATCGAGCGATGAATCGTAGACGCGGGTTTTTACGTCCATCAGCCCGAGCACGGAATGAAAGAGATTGTCGTGGCTTACGCGTTGGGAAGCACGTTTTTCCAGGCAACTCTGATCGACGCCTGTTGCTTCGCGCATCGACGGCGATAGCCAGGTAACCATGGGCACATGAATTTGCGCCTCGGGAGCGATCGCGTAAGGCATCCCGTGAAGATACATGTTGTGTTCGCCGAGACTTTCGCCGTGATCGGAAACATAAAGCATCCCGGCATCGACGCCGTGGCTTTCCGCAGTCGACAGAACCTCGATCAAGCGCGCTAAAACATGATCCGTATAGACGATCGTGTTGTCGTAAGCGTTGATCAGGTCGGCAGCTTCGCAATCGCTGAACTGAACGACCTTGCACGCAGGCTTGAAGATTTCAAACTTCTCGGGATAACGCTTCCAGTAGGCTGGTCCGTGACTCCCCATCATATGCAGCACGATGACTGTATCGTTTTTCATGTTCGCGATACGCTGATCGAGGCCGTCGACAAGCACGTCATCGAAATTTTCTGTACTTGGATAGAAGGTCGGAACCTTGTGACCCGTTAGCGTTTCCGTTGGAACGCGAGCGCAAACGCCTTTGCAGCCCGCCTGGTTTTCACGCCAGAGAACGTCGACGCCAGCGCGCTTCAGGATATCGAGCAGGTTCTCTTGGGACGCTGCCTTGGCGTTCGAGAAACCCGCCTTGCTGAGACCTGAGAACATGCAGGGCACGGATTGGGCCGTGTCTGTACCGCAGGAATAGGCCTGCGGATAATTGACGAGATCCTTGATCTTCGAAAGCTCGGGATTGGTCGGCTTTCCATAGCCGTTGAGCGCGAAATGATCCCAGCGCGCTGTTTCTCCAACCACCACGACAAAAAGAGATTTGTGGGGCCGCGATTGAGCGTCGACCGGGCGATGCGCATCTTCACCATACGGCGCGATGGACTTGGCCTGCTTCAAATTTTGTTTTTGCAAATATCCCGAAACAGCCGAGATATAATTGAATGGCGTCAGCGTCATCTTGAGTTCGCGCTGCTCGCGGAAGAGCGAGAGAAAACTGCCCCACACCGGAAATACGGCAAGCACGAGAACCACGACTGCGACAGCCGCATATTTCATTTTCACAAGGGCTTCATGCTTGAAGGTCCGCGGCGTCCAGGGAATGGCGCAGAACAGAATGGCCGGCAGCAATCCAAGAATGCCGACATACCCAAAGAGCTTGAACGTCAAAAGATCGCCCGTCTCGCGCGTGTCCGTTTCGAACACGTTCCGCACCATGTTGCTGTCGATGACGATACCGTATTCGCTCATAAAGTAGCTGGCGGCGGCCGTCGTCGGCAGCAAAATCAGCACAAGAACCCGAAGCATGGGCTTGAGCGAGATCGCGAGCAGGATGACATAGAGAGCGAGAATGACCGCGACCAGCATCGCGGCCAGGAAGTGCCAATCGCTGAAATTATGCGGCGCGGTGGCGGCGAACAACTTGCGCCAGAACGGGTAATTGAGAACCAGCGCGACATAGGTCGCCAGGACAAATATCAGGATCTCGGGACGTCGGGGCTTGAACACGCTCGATCCTATGCTGCGCCTGGATTCGCGCCCGGCGGAACGCACCGCGATTTGTCACAAATCGGTAAACGAGCATCAACGTCACAGTATTCGCCGCGTCAAGCGGCAACACGCCGGCGCGACGCCTCTATCAACCGTCCAAGCGTCAGCTCCGTCGACCGATCAAGCCTTCCATCGACGCGCCGTGGCCGGAAATGCGCTTGAAAAGCCTTGAGGACGTGACTTGTGGCTTCGTCGAGAACACCTGTCGGCTCGACACGATAGCCATAGAGGGCAAGGAGTTCCTGAGCGCGCGCGACCCGGCTGCCACTTTCACCGATATCAAGACCCGGATCGTCGGCGCGCACGAGCGATGGCCGCACCCATAAGCCTAGCCCCTCTCTCGCGAGAAGCATCCAGTTGAATTTCTCGCCCGGATCGATCTTGCGTGCAGGCGCAATATCCGAATGCGCGAGAACGGCGTCGGCAGACATTGCATGCCGGCGCAGGATGTCTTTGCCGAGTTCGATCACCGCATTCATCTGAGCGGCGGGAAAATCCGGGTAGCCATGTTGATGGCCGGGGTTCTGAATTTCGATACCGATCGAATGTGAGTTGATGTCGGTCTCGCCACGCCAGTAGGACGCGCCCGCGTGCCAAGCCCGCAAGCTTTCCGGAACAAGCTGCGTGATGCGTCCCTCTTCGTCGATGACGTAGTGACAGGACACACCGCTTTCGGCACGCGCCAACCAGTCGATCGCTTTCGCAGCCGATGACATGCCGGTGTAATGCAGAATGAGCAGCGACGCCCTAGCTCCGCCCCGTCGCGGCTCCCGATTTTCGGCCGCATGGACCGAGGTGACGAGATGGCTATCGGCCGCGAACGTCACGAACTTGGTTCCAGCGCACGCTCGACACGCAGGCCGCGTTCGGCAAGAACGGCTTCATACGCGGCCGTAATAGCGGCGAGCCTGCGCTCCGCGCCCGCTAGAAATTCCGGCGGCACGCCCTTTGCGACCAGCGCATCAGGATGGTGACTCTTTACGAGGTCACGGTAACGAGCCTTGATCTCTTTGTCGGATGCGCCCGGCGAAATGTTCAGCACTTCATAGGGACTGTCGGCATCGACGACAAAGCCGCGGCGAACACAGCGAAACTCCCGTTGTGAGAGCCCCAGAATTTGCGAGACATGCGCCAGATAGCGATCTTCGTCTGGATGCAGCACACCGTCGGCACTCGCGACATGGAACAGACATTCGAGTACTGAAATCTTGAGCTCGGGCTCGTTTTCGAGCAAACGCGCGACCTGCGCCGCATAGGCTTCGTAACCGGCGACGTCCTGGCTCGCGAGTTGATAAAGGCGGCGAACGTGCGCGCGCTCCGAGTCGGGCACCGAGAACTGGCGTTCGAAGGCTTGTGCCTCGATGGGCAATGAGACGCCGTCGGCTTTGCTCATCTTCGCCGCAAGAGCGACGACAGCAATCGTGAAAGCGACACGCGATTGCGCCGGCGACCCCGCGCCGTCGAATCCGAGCGATTCCTTGAAGGCATCGAGAGCCGTTCTGAGGCCGCCGTTATAAGTCGCGGCCACCGCGTTTTTTAGGAATTGCCAACCCATCGTCCGGCCACCCGTCGTCCAAGCTGTCGCGGCCACCTCTCGGCCGGCCGCCTCGCGAGCCGAAAGCATAGGGGAGGACGAGACAGACTTCCCCTAAAATTCCTGCAAGAATGGCGGAAAGCCGGAAATACCAGGTATGCTTTGGCGTCGGGTGTGCATACGCGAAACGCCAGCGCACGCGCACAATTTGCCAAAAAATCTTAGGAACCGCCCGCGCGCCGCGACTTCAGGAATGCCTGAAAATCGGCAGCATCGGCGGCCTGCCTCAGCTTGGCGAGAAACGTGCGAAATTCCCGCGCCTCGTCTTCGAGTGTGTTCAACGTCGCGCGCCGATAGTCATCGAAGGCGGAGTTGCCGAGATCGCGCGGCGGCGGCTCATCGAACCCGCGGTTCGGATGGTGCCAGCAATGTTGTCCCGGACTGGAACCGCATGCCCGGAAAGCTCCGCTGAAAAGGCCGCCACCCAATAAGAACGCACCCGCCAACGCCGCGATTGCAACAAAAAACAAAACCCTG
>DASZVX010000059.1:0-22411 GCA_035547255.1 Hyphomicrobium sp. | reverse complement strand
ACTGGCGGGATCAACATCGACGTCGCGCGCGCACTTGGCAATGAGTTCTTGGGCGGTCATGTGCACCATGAAGGTATTGGCGGAAATAGCAGCGGAGCTTAGCAGCGTTGAGACTCTCGTTTGGGGCGGTGCGCGCAATACGCGCACGGCGCCACTTGGGCCTGCGAGGTATGCGAGGCGCAGATTGGTGAAGCTCGTCGCCAGGCCTTCTCTCGCAAGGTATGTCGCGTTGTCCTTGGAGTAGGCCTCCGCAGCTCGCCGGGCGAACGCGCGGTCTTGGCGCAGTCCTAATAGCGCGATGGCCGAGAGCGACATCGTCTCCTCGGCGAAGTGCCGTCGGACGACGGCCAGAAACGTTTCCTCAATGAATTGGAATGGGCCGACGGCAGTGGAACGCGGATTGCGCGCAGCGTCTTGGCCGCTCGACTCCGACATCATGAGGCGGTCGAGAAATGTATCAATCGTCATCGCCTCGGGCGCAGCTTCAGCGGCCGCATTCGCTTCGATCCGCTCCGGGCCCTTTTGCGCTTTGCCGGCTTCCTCCGCGGAGGTCGAGACTAGCCCCACAGAGAGAGCCGCAAAGCCGGCCCATGCCAGGACGGCGCACCGCTGCGGCTTCGTGAGCGGATGCTGATTGCCTTCAGGCATCGCAAGACTCCCATCCCGTGACTAATCCCAAGACTAGACAGGCGGTTCCCGCTCGACCAATTTTACTACCTAATTTGAGCCGCGCCAGCCTGCACACTTAGGGCGTGGTCGACGCTCCATATGCCGTCGCTAACGACTTCCACTAATTAACAGAGATCAGTCAAAATGTTCGGAAGGTTGACGCGCCTCCTCAATTGAAGCCTGCTTACTCTGCACGGATGCAGACACTTTCACGGGGCGCCAACATCGTCCGCCGTCCGTCTTCAATAGGTCTTCAGCCGCTTTTGGACCATCGCTGCCGGAAACGTAATTCGGAAAGTCAGCCTTTTCGGATGACCAAGCATCAAGCACGGGTTGAACGACACGCCAGCCCTGCTCTACGGCATCGGCGCGCATGAAGAGCGTCGGATCGCCTATCATGACGTCATAAAGTAGCGTTTCATAACCGACGTTCTCATCCTTCGGGAACCAATCTCCATAACAGAAATCCATCGTCACCGCGGCAAGATCGATTGCCGGGCCGCTTCGCTTGACCTCGAGTTGCAGCGAAATGCCTTCCTCCGGCGCAATCCGCAACACAAGCCAATTGGGCGGCAGTGCCTCCACGGGCGTCGAACGAAACGCGCTATAAGGAGCCTGCTTGAAACAAATCGCGATTTCGGTGCTACGCTGGCACAATCGCTTGCCGGTGCGGACATAGAAAGGCACGCCCGCCCACCGCCAGTTATCGATTTCAAGTTTCATAGCAACGTAAGTCTCGGTGTTCGAATCCAGCTTTACGTATTGTTCCTGCCGATAGCCTCTGACCCTCTTTCCCAGGATCACTCCCGCGGCGTATTGGCCACGCACGGCACTTGCGATCGCGACAGGGGCTATGGCGGCGAGCACGTCAGCCTTCTTGTTACGGAAAGCTGCCGCATCGAAACCGGTCGGCGGTTCCATCGCAACCATCGAAACCAACGAAAAAATATGGCTCGGGATCATATCACGCAGCGCCCCCGTAGCTTCGTAGAAGGCACCCCGCTGCTCAACGCCGATCGTCTCCGCCGCCGTAATCTGCACGTGGTCGATACGGTCCCGGTTCCAGATTGGCTCAAACAACCCATTGCCGAACCGGAACGCCAGAATGTTCTGGACGGTGTCTTTGCCGAGAAAGTGATCGATACGGAATATTTGGTTTTCCTCAAGAGTATTGAGGAGGCGCGCATTCAATGCGCACGCTGAAGCCAAGCTATGACCGAACGGTTTCTCGATGACGACGCGGCGCCAGAAGCTGGGCTTGCCGTCGGCATTCTGCTTTTCGATGGTGAGACCGGTTTTACCGAGCCAATCCACGACAGGCCCAAAGAGCCGGTCGGAGACAGCCAGATAGAAGAGAACATTTCCGCCTGTATCTTGCGCCCTCCCGGCATCCTTAAGTGTGTCACGGAGCCGACTGTAAATTTCGGGATGTTCCAGATCCCCTTGAATATACGTCATCCGTTCTGCGAGCCGTTGCCAGGCGGATTCATCAAGGTGGTCGATCTCAAATTCCGAATTGGAATTGCCGACAAACCCTTTAAGCGTTCCGTGAAGGCCTTCACTCCAACTCTGCGACGATCCCGGCGTTCGCGCCACCCCGATGAGCGCGAACCGCCTTGGAAGCCTCCTCGTCCGCTCCAAGTTATAGAGCGCGGGGACGATCAACCGCTTGGCGAGATCGCCTGACGCACCAAAGATGACCATTGCACAGGGATCGGGCGGGCGCGACGCACGCGAAGAAATATGCTCGGCGGTTTTAGACCTTAGCTTTGCGCGATCAGCAGATGTCATTTTCTCCGACCACAAGACGATCGACAAAATCGACAAATACGATTCCAATAGAAAAACGAAAACACCACCAGCGAAGTTCCGATAGGCGATGTCAAACATCCTTCGGTTACATATCGCGATACGAGAGATTTTCCACCGCTGGATTGACTTGGAATTGGGATCGCCGCGCCATTCGAAGAGTCGCTATTCAGCTGCGAGCGGCCGGGCGACGGTGGCGCGTTCGAGCTGGCGCAAGCGCTCTTCCTCGTACTCGATGTAAGCCCTTGTGCGCGGAACTTGAGCGATCTGCTTAGCCAGTTGAATCTGAAAGACGGCGAGCCCGCCATAGCGAAAGCCCGTCTCGGCGGATGCCAGATAAAACTCCCACATCCGGCAGAAGCGTTCGCCTAGAATCGCCGCAGCATCCGAACGATGAATCAAAAATCTACTTCTCCACGCGGCAAGGGTGTCGGCATAGTGGAGCCTGAGGATTTCGATATCCGTCGTGACGAGGCCGGATTCCTCAATCGCGGGCATGACTTCGGACAGCGCGGGCAGATAACTGCCAGGAAAGATGTATTTCACGAACCACGGATTCATCGGGCCCTTCCCGTCCAAGCGACCGATGAAATGTAGAAGCGCAATACCATTACTCTTGAGACTGCGCGTCATCACTTGAAAGAACGTGCCATAGTCCCGGGGCCCCACATGCTCGAACATGCCGACCGACACGACGCGGTCGAAGCGGTCGTTGATCGTGCGGTAATCCTGAAGGCGGAAATGAACCTGCGCGGAAAGACCTTTGCCATTGGCGCGATTTTTCGAAACCTTCAGCTGCTCGCTCGACAAGGTCAAACCCGTGACATCCGCGCCGCTCATCTGAGAAAGATAAAACGCGAGGCCGCCCCAACCGCTGCCGATATCGAGAACCGAAGCGCCAGGCGGCACCAGCAGCTTTGCCACGATATGCCGCTTCTTCGCGAGTTGGGCTTCTTCGAGCGTCTCGCTCTGATGCTCGAAATAAGCACAGGAATATTGCCGGTCCGAATCGAGGAACATCGAATAGATCCGGTCGTCGATGTCGTAGTGGCGATGAACGTTCGATTTCGCCAGCCATTCGGAATTGCGAGGCTTGAAACGTCCAAGAAATGACCGGACAGTGCGTTGCGCGTGACCGATTACGGGAGGTATCGCGTCTTTCAAATTGCAGCAAAGCAATGCCAGAATGTCATAAATCGAGCAGCCGGACACCTGGAGCCTGCCATCGGTAAACAGCTCTCCGACGGCCATTTCAGGACGAAGAAGAAGCTCTCGCACTGCGCGACGATCGGTGAGACGCACCTTTAACGGAGATCCGACGCCATTACCGGCCGTCAGGCATAGGCCGTCTGGCAGCTCAACCGTCAATGAACCGCGCGTGATGAATTTTCTCAGAATATATCTTAGGACAACGATCATCTGCTGGTGCCTTGGGCAGGCTATGCAAGGGCCCATGGTACGTGGCGCACAAGACCAATGAGCAGGGTAAATGGACGGTCGCTAACGCCATCATCGTGAAGAGGAGGAGAGCCGGTGCGGATCAGCCGGACACGACCATTTATCCCACTCGTTATTTGTTGAACGCCAAACCACGAAATCTGTTCCCTAAAACATATCGTATTACGATATTTATGGTCGTTTGCCGGCTATTTCCAGTCATCTCGCCTCCAGCCTCGAACAGATCAGAGGAGCATCAACTCCCTGGAAACGCGATCGTTGTGATGATGGCGTTTTCGGCTTGGCGCGAGTCGAGGCGTGTGTGCTGCACGACGATCGGCACATCGGATGTGATCACGCTCGCATAATCCGTTGCCCGCGGCACGGGCGCGGGATCGGCAAGATCATTGAAGCGCACGTGACGCGTCCGCCGCGGCGGGACGACGACGGTGTAGGGTCCGACCGGATCCCTGTCCGAAAAATAAATCGTTATGCGGACATTGGCGGGCCGGTCGGTGGCATTCAAAAGGCAGGCCGTTTCGTGGCTCGTCATTTCAGGTTGCGGACCGTGGCCGTACGCCGGGATATAGCCTTCAGCGATAGCCCATTCCGTGCGCCCAATAAAGTCGGCCATGCTCGCCTCCTTTCCAACGGTTTACCCTGAGCTACGCAAATCGAGTGACCCCGCCATGATTTCCGCCAGATGCAACGTCGAACGACCGGTCGCCTGCTCGATCTGTTCCCGACAACTGAAACCATCTGCGAGCACAAGAGTACTGGGCAATGCGGCCCGAATGGCAGGAAGCATGACGCGTTCGGCCATTTTCATGGAGAGATCATATTTGGCACTCTCGAAACCGAATGAGCCCGCCATTCCGCAACATCCGGACGGCATAACGTCAAAGTCCAGTCCAAGCTGTGCAAGAACGCGCCGCTCGGCGGCATCCCTCATCACGCTGTGATGATGGCAATGGATTTGAACGAGCGCCTTGCGGCCGATCGTATTGAATTCGAATTCACGCCGGTGAGCGTCGACGAATTCGCTGAATAGGAATGTTTGTTGCGAAAGCCGATGTGCTGTCGCGTTCTCGGGAAAAAGATTGACGAGCTCGTCGCGAAACGTCGCCGTGCAGGCAGGCTCAAGACCGATCATCGGCGTTCCGTTGTCGATCTCCGCTTTGAGGGACGCTAGAATGTCAGTGAGCAGAGCCTTCGCTGACTTCAGCATCCCCCAGTCGAATAGCGGCCGTCCGCAGCAGACCGGGTGCTTCGGAATGATGACGCGAAAGCCGGCCCGCTCGAGAACGCGTGTTGCTGAAATCGCGGTCCTCGGGCGGAAGTAATTGTTGAAGGTGTCGACAAACAGGATCACCGGCTTGCCGTTGCATTCGAGCAGAGGGCGCCGCCGATACCATTTCCAGTATGGCACCTCCGCGAACGTCGGCATCTGCCGTTGTTGGGCAATACCGCCGACCGCCTTGACGGCAGCAGCGAGGATTGGAGCACGCGTCAACGCATTCGCCAAGTTCGGCACATGGCTTGCGACCCGGGCCCACCGATGAATAAGCCCCATCGTGTAGGCGGCGCGGGGGCGCAGCCGTCCCTCGTAGTAATGCGAGCGAAATTCGGCTTTGTATGTCGCCATATCGACGTTGACCGGACAGTCGCCTTTGCATCCTTTGCAGGCGAGACACAGATCCAGCGCCTCCTCGACCGCATCGTTCCGCCACGTTTTTTCGATCGCGCCGCCGTGCAGCATCTCGAACAACAAACGCGCTCGTCCGCGCGTGACGTAGGTTTCCTCGCCCGTCGCCATGTAGCTTGGACACATCACATTGTCGTGGGGATCAACTGAGCGGCACTTGCCGACGCCGACACAACGGATGGCGGAGCGCGCAAAATTACCTTCGTCGTCAGGGAATTTGAAATGCGTCTCAAGCCGGGGCGGGACGTAATCAGGTCCGAGACGCAGATTTGATGCGATGGGAAATGGGTCAACGACCTTTCCCGGATTCATCATGCCATCCGGGTCCCAGATCGATTTGAACTCGCGAAATGCGGCAATCAATTCCGGGCCGAACATGCGTGGGAGAAGCTCGGCCTTCGATTGGCCGTCTCCGTGCTCGCCCGAGATCGACCCGCCATGCGCAACGACAAGCTCGGCAGCTTCATCAAGGAAGTGCCGCATCTTGACGAGGCCATTGACGGTCCTGAGACCGAAATTGATGCGGCAGTGGACGCACCCGTCGCCAAAATGTCCGTAAAGGGTGGAGTCGTATCCAAATTTAGAAAAGAGTTCTTTGAGCCCACGCAGATAACTTCCGAGGCGATCGGGCGAGACAGCCGAGTCTTCCCAGCCTTCCCAGGCGTCTGGATGATGCGGCACGAACGCCGTGCTGCCAAGGCCGGCTTCACGCGCCTTCCAGATGCGCACCTGCTCCTCGAGACGTGTACAAACCTTGATCTCGGGTGGATCAGCCCGGGTCTCGAACGCACGTTGTAAATCCTTCGCCTTTGCTGCCGCCTCGTCCGTCGTTTCACCTCCGAATTCTGCGATGAGCCATCCGCCTCCTTTGGGGAGGGCCTCGACACTCGACATGTCACGGTGTTTGTCTCGCATGAATTGGATGAGCTTGTCGTCCATCGCTTCGAGTCCGATCGGACCGTGCGCGCGCACGAATGCTGCGGCATCCGCCGCTTTGAAGATGTTCTTGAAGCCGAGAACCGCGAGCGCTCGCGCCGGGGGGCTGTCAACGAGATCGAGGGTCGCCTCCAGAACCGCAACACACGTCCCCTCGGAACCGACGAGCGCCCTGGCGACGTTAAAACCGTTTTCCGGAAGCAGCTCGTCCAGATTGTAGCCGGAGACGCGGCGCGGAATTCGCGGATAGCGATCACGGATCAACTGCGCATAACGATCCCGGAGCTCCGCAAGCCTGCGATAGATTTCACCTCGCTTGCCGCCGGCCACGATCATCGCACGCAGTTCCGCATCCGTGGTGGCGCCAACCGTCAGTTGCAGCCCTTGGTACGTAACGATCTTAAGAGATTGGACATTGTCCGCGGTGCGCCCGGCCATGACCGAATGCACACCGCAGGAGTTGTTACCGATCATACCGCCAAGAGTGTTGTGATCATGGGTCGACGGATCGGGGCCGAAAGTCAGATGATGCTGTTCCGCGGCATTGCGCAGCGTATCCAACACGCATCCAGGCTCGACGCGGGCGCGCTTTCGCACGGGATCCAGTTCAACGATATGATTCAAATATTTTGAGAAATCGGCGAGCACTGCCGCATTGCATGATTGGCCGCAGAGGCTTGTCCCTCCCCCGCGCGACAGGAACGGCACTTTGAAGCGGCGACACAGCGCCAGCGTTTCGATGATGTCCTGCGCGTTTCTCGGGATAACGACACCGATCGGGACTTGCCGATAGTTGGAAGCGTCAGTGCAATAGAGAGCCCTGCTCGGATTATCGAAGCGAATTTCCGCCGCCGTTCGCGATCGAAGACCCGCGCAAAGGCTCTCCGCGTTTTCTTCGGAAATAATATCCGTCCAGGCCCTGGGCTCTTGCGTCGGTTGATCGGCGGCTGGCGTGCGATCCGCTTCCGGAGATCGGCGGGACATATGAGCTTGGACCATGAGTTCACCTATCAGACGGCGTATTTCTCAACGTCCCCCGCCTTCAATTCCAGGCCGATCCCATGCCGGCTCATATCTGCAGCAATCGTTCCGCAATGTGGGCGAGGCGCGCCGTCGAACATCAGGTGCTCGATGCGCGCGTGGTCATGAAACCATTCCTGGTGGCGAAATTGGCGAAGAGATAGCGCGGCATGACGATGAAGGGCGGGAGCGCAATGCAGCGAAAGCGGCATCGACCGCGTCGTGCACAGGGCATCCGCAGCAAACAGGCCGGTAAAGCCAAGGCAACGCGTGGCGTCGGCCTGAAGAACGTCGACGGCCTCGGCATCAACCATGCGACGGAAATAAAGCGCATCGAAGCCATATTCGCCAGCGGCAATTTCCATCCCCGTTGGTGCACGGCCCCGAACGAGGTGAAGTCCTTCAAGGTCGTCACTCGACACCGGCTCCTCGAACCATGACACACCGGCATCGTCGAAACGGTCGGCGAGTTTCAGAGCTTGTTTACGGCTGTATGCGCCGTTGGCATCGACGAACAGCCCAGCGCTTCCGATTGCTGCACGAGCCGCTTTGACGCGACCGGGATCCTCGTCGGCGCAGGTCCCGACTTTCATCTTCACCCACCGAAAGCCTTGGCTTGCCCAGCTTCCGAGTTGCTCATCGAGCTGGTCGAGCGAATAGCTCGTGAATCCGCCGCTGCCATAAAGCGCAACGCTTTCCCGGCAGACTCCCAGCAGCGCACAAAGCGGACGCTCAAGCAATTTGGCTTTAAGATCCCAAAGGGCGGTATCGAGCGCGGAAATGGCCGTCGCGGCAAGCCCGCTTCTCCCGATATTGCGCATCCTCCGAAGCATCGCCTCGTGGATGCCCGCAATGGCGAAGGGATCGCGGCCGAGCACGACGGCGGACAATGTCTCCCGAATGAATGGCGCCGCGACAGCATCGGTATAGCTATAGCCGAGGCCCGACCTGCCTCCGGCATCGATATGCGCCACGACAATCGTCGTCCGATCCCATTCGTAGGTCCCGTCGGCCTCGGCGGCATCTGTCGGAATAGTATACGCCTGAGCGCGAACGCCATCGATGCGAATGCTGTCGGCCATTACCTCATACGAGTTCCCGCACCGTGTCTGACGCAACGGTGAGCGCGATCTTGCCGCGGCCCGGCGTTCCCCTCGCAAGGGCCTCCGCGAAGTGCGCGGCTTGCTTGAGAGTCACCCTCGGTGGCATTGGCGGCTCGTGGGGATCGACGACCGCTTCAACGAGAACGGGACCTTGTTGCGCCAACGCTTCGCGCAATGTCTTCGCGCAAAGAGCGGGATCGTCAACCGTAAATCCGACCGCGCCGCATGCGCGCGCCACGCCCGCAAAATCGATGGGTTGCAGCTCGCATCCGTACTCTGGATTGCCGAGAAAAACGATCTGCTCCCATTTGATCTGGCCCAGTGCGTTGTTCTTGATCACGATGATCTTGATGTTGAGGTGATACTTCACACACGTCGCCAACTCTCCCATCAGCATCGTCAGGCCGCCATCGCCGACGAAAGCGATGACTTGTCGTTCTGGGTATGCTACCGCCGCAGCCATCGCATAAGGCAGACCGCAAGCCATCGTCGCGAGATTACCCGAACACGAGAATTTCTGTCCCTGCCGGATCATAAGATGCCGGGCGATCCACGTCGTGATAGTTCCGCTGTCCGTCGCGACGATGGCGTCATCGGACAAGAGTTTGTTGAGTTCGTGGGCCACGACTTGCGGCTTCATCGGCTTTTCGGTGCGTGTTCCACGTTCTTCAAGAGTCGCGCGCCACTCATTCATGCCGTCCTGTGCGACCTTGAGGAAGCTCTCATCCTTGTTCTGCCGAACGTTTGGAAGCAGCGCGCTCAGAATTTTCGCGGCGTCTCCGACAAGGCCGACATCGACGGGATAGCGAAGCCCGATGCGCTTGGGATCGAGTTCGATCTGCACGCATTTCACCGAACCAGGCTTCGGATAGAATTCGATATAGGGAAACGAGCTTCCCACGATCAAAAGCGTGTCGCACGATTCCAGCGTATCTTGCGCCGGTTTGGTCCCCAGCAACCCGACGCCGCCAACACAATTCGGGTTTTCGTCGGGAAAAGAGGCCTTTCCGAGAAGCGGCTTCGCAACAACCGCGTTTAGCCGATGGGCAATTTCCGCAAGCTCATTGCCGGCTCCGATCGCCCCGCGACCGGCCAAGATGCAAATCTTCTTGCCGGCGTTGAGAATGTCGGCCGCCTCGCGCAATAGCTTTTCCGGAGGCATGTGTCTGCCTTCGGTCATCTCCACCGAGACGTGATGCGGAACATTCCGTTCCGAGCGGACGTCTTTATTCACCTTTTCCGACTGCACATCGACGGGCATCGTCACATGCGCGACGCCTCTATAGGCGAGGGCGGTGCGGCAGGCGAGATCGACGACGTTCTCGGTGTGCGCCGGCCCCATCACGCGCGTATTGTAGACGGCGACATCCATGAACAATTTGTCCAGTTCGACGTCTTGTTGCGTATGGGTGTGAAGCAGGTCGTGAAATTGGAGGCCGGTGATCGCCAAGACGGGGGAGCCGTCGAGCTTGGCGTCATACAGTCCATTGAGAAGATGGATACCGCCTGGCCCCGATGTCGCTAGACAGCATCCCAAGCGGCCCGTCCACTTGGCATGAGCGCACGCCATGAACGCGGCCGTTTCCTCATGGCGGACCTGAAAGAAGCGAATGCGGTCCTTTCGTTGTCGCAACGCTTCCATGATGCCGTTGATGCCGTCGCCCGGAAGTCCGTAGACGGTATCGACTCCCCACGCGAGAATGGTTTCGACGAGGACATCGCCAGCGGTCAGGGACATGGAGCCCTCCGGAATATCGGATGAAAAAGTTGGCATCGAGGACGTGACGATGCACTTAAAGACCTAACCCACTGAAGCGATCGCGGGTTCCGGGAAAGGAATGGCTATACTCGATAACGATCCGTAATCTTTGAAAAGATTGCTATCCCACTTCCATCCAACGAGGGTGCCCTTCGAGCCCAAGCACCTTTTTGGCAGGACTATATAGTCCTTGGATTTATTTGAGCTTGTGCCCCGACCGCTGTTCCGCCGGCTTTTTCCCGTGCATGAGATTGTGCGCCGTATTGATCAGACCGATATGTGAGAGGGCCTGCGGGAAGTTGCCAAGCATACGGCCTTTCGCAACATCATATTCCTCTGAGAGAAGTCCCACGTCATTGCACAGTGAAAGAAGATGCTCGAAGATGCGGCGGGCATCGTGGCGGCGACCGAGAAGCAAATACGTGTCGGCCAACCAGAAGCTGCACGCAAGGAAGACGCCTTCCGACCCCGGCAGGCCATCATCGGTTTCATCCGTTTGGTAGCGGCGAACCAGCCCATTCTCGATAAGCGTTGTCTCGATCGCGCGCACCGTTCCACGTATGCGGTCGTCGCTCGGTGGCAAAAAGCCGACCAGCGCCAACAGCAACAGACTGGCGTCGAGTCGCTTCGAGCTATAGCTCTGTGTGAAGGAGCGAAGCTCACGATCATAGGCCCGATCGCAAACCTCGGCATGGATCTTGTCTCGGATCGCGGCCCACTTTTGTAGCGGCGCTTCCAATCTGTCCTTCTCAGCACTTTTAATCGCGCGATCGAACGCGACCCACGCCATAACCTTCGAAAACGTGAAGTGTTGCCTTGGGCCGCGCATTTCCCAGATGCCTTCATCCGGTTCATGCCATATCGTTTCAAGATGTTCGAGCAGCTTGACCTGCAGCGCCCACGCGCTTTCATCGCCGCCGAGGCCGCTGCAGCGCGCGAGGTGAAGCGCGTCCATGACCTCGCCGTAAATATCGAGCTGAAGCTGTGTTGATGCCGCGTTTCCGATGCGCACGGGCTGGGTACCCTCGTAGCCTTTCAACCAAGGCACCTCCCACTCGTCGAGGCGGCGTGTGCCCGTGATGCCATACATGATCTGGACTTGGGATGGGGTGCCGGCCACCGCGCGCAAAAGCCAATCGCGCCACCGGCCGGCTTCGTCGAAATAGCCGCTGTTCATGAGCGCCAAGAGGGTAAATGTCGCGTCACGAAGCCAGCAGTAGCGGTAATCCCAGTTGCGCGCGCCACTGAGTTCCTCGGGAAGCGACGTTGTCGGCGCCGCGACGATGCCGCCCGTAGGCTCATACGTTAAGGCCTTCAGGACCATCAGAGAGCGGCGCACGATTCCTGCATACACTCCCTTGTCTTCGAAGCGTCCCGACCAGTCTTTCCAGAACGTGATCGTGTCTTGGAGAGCGTCTTGCCAATCAATGCTTCGCGGCAATTCGCGATAGGAAGGCCCATAACTCAAGACG
Source organism: Hyphomicrobium sp. (assembly GCA_035547255.1). GTDB lineage: Bacteria > Pseudomonadota > Alphaproteobacteria > Rhizobiales > Hyphomicrobiaceae > Hyphomicrobium_B. The sequence continues at coordinate 10,501 of DASZVX010000059.1, read as the reverse complement.
AACGGCATTGTCTGTCCGTCTTCGATGGTAAATTCCGATACCGTTTTAAGATGTTCGCCTTTCAAGGGCGCCGGCGTTCGCAAGACGAGCATGTCCGGGCCGGCAACTGCGCGTAGTGTTCCATCCGACAGCCGAGTCACCCACGGAACGAGAGAGCCGTAGTCAAGGCGGATGACAAGCTCAGCGCGCATCGCGACGCGGCCGCGCACACCCCTGACGACGCGAACGAGATCAGACGCGTCCCGACGAGGCGGCATGAAGTCAACGAGCACCACCGCCCCGTGGCGCGTTTCGAAGGTGGTCTCTAGGATCAGCGTGTCGTCCAGATAGCGGCGCGCGACCCGCTTCGGCTCTTTGCGAGGTGCGATCAGCCAGCGCCCGTTGTCGGCGGTTCCAACAAGCGATGCGAAACATGCGCGGCTGTCGAAACGCGGCCAGCACAGCCAATCGATAGAACCATTGCGACCTATGAGAGCCGCGGTCCCGCAGTCGCCAACGATCGCATAGTCCTCGATGCGCACGCTTCCCGCCAAGCAAGGAAATTTCAATCGGAGTTCATAGAAATTACGCTTTCTGCACGATCCTTGTTCCCTATTGACTGCCGACGACACCGCAATGCCATCAGATCACGTTCCTCGCTCAACCATCGTTCGCCAGTTCCAGAAGCGGCGTTTCTGCCTGAACCAGATCTGCTCCACACAGGCCAGCGGAGATCTATCTAATCTCAGTGCGGGCTGACTGGATAAAACTATCTGCTTACTCAAATCGAGTTTTACTTACGTTGTTTGCACACCCCCACCGCGGCGACGCTCGCTATCATTTGCTGGCCGATTCGATTTGGGGGAATGGATGAGCATGGGTCGTTGCGCTTTTCGTGGTATGGCATTTATCGCGTTGATGTCCGCGCTCGGAGGCTGCGCCATGAAAAACGCCGACTTGGCGCTGCGGGCCAAGTCGGAACTGATCGGACTCCGCGAGAACGACCTCCGCATGTGCGCGGGGCATCCCACCAATGAGGACAATATCCCTGGCGGGAAGATTTGGATGTACGAACACGCGGATGCCGTTCCGGCCGGCATTACCATCACGCCGGCGCTTCCTCTGGGCACGGTGCTAACGCCGCCTAGCGGCGGTTATTGTCGGGTGCAATTTCGCATCGCGAACGCCAAGGTCGCTGAAGTCACATACGCTGGCGCGACTGACCAATGGGGTCGACGTGATGCCGGCTGCGCACCAATCGTCCGTAGCTGCCTAGACTATCGGGTTAGTCGATCCAGATAAGGAAAGATCTCGTTCGTCCGAGGCACGCACGGGCACCGCGCAAACGCAGCGCTTGACAACCTTCGTCACTATTATGCACGATTTATATCGCTAGACGATATTTTATTGGCGCCGATCAGAAATTTGCCTCAGATCAAATCTAAGTATATGTTCCCATGCTAGACACCTATCCGAATTGACGAGCGGGTCAGGCGAGCAGGTTTCATGAGCCAATTGATCGGTGATCGTGAAGCAAAGGTGTCGAGTTCCCGGCGCGTCTCCGTGCTGCTCGTCACGACATGGGCTTTCACCGCATGTTTCGCGGTTTGGATGATGTTCGGCGTAACGGGCATTCCGATCCGCACGCAACTAGGCCTTGATGCGACCGAGTTCGGCATCCTGACAGCGACCCCGGTTCTAACCGGTGCACTTTTTCGCCTGCCGCTTGGTATCTGGACCGATCGTTTGGGCGGCCGGCGTATTATGCTCGCTTTGCTGCTCAGTTGCGCTGTTCCGGTTTGGATCTCGGCCTATGCGACGGCGCTCTGGCAATTCCTGCTTTTGGGGCTGGCGCTCGGCCTCGTCGGTGCATCGTTTTCGGTCGGAACGCCTTATGTTGCGCGCTTCTTCCCGAAAGAGCGTCGCGGCTTCGCGATGGGCTTCTTCGGTGCCGGAACGATTGGCGCCGCGCTGAACATGTTCGTTGCCCCCTTCCTCATCGACGCTTACGGATGGCAGATGGTGCCGAAGGTTTACGCGGTGGGATTGGTCATTACGGCGGCGCTGTTCTGGATATTTTCAGCGCCAGACCCGGCCCGCATCGCAGCGTCGCCTTCGACAATGGAGCAACTGAAAGTCCTGCGCGACCCGCGCGTCTGGAAATACTGTCAGTATTATTCCATCGTGTTTGGCGGCTTCACGGCGCTGTCGGTCTGGATGCCACAGTATTTCAAGTCCGAATTCGACCTCTCGATTGCCCAGGCCGCGCTACTCGCCGCCTGCTTCGCGCTTCCAGCCGGAGCGTTTCGCGCGCTCGGAGGTTGGCTATCGGATCGTTTCGGAGCACATGCGGTAACCTGGTGGGTGTTGTGGGCGGCGTGGGTCTCGTTGTTCATCCTCTCCTATCCGAAGACCGACCTGATCGTACACACGATCCACGGCCCCGCAGGATTCTCGATCGCGCTGCCGAGTTGGTTATTCACCGCACTGCTCTTCATCCTCGGCGTGGCTTTCGCCTTTGGCATGGCATCGACCTTCAAATACATCGGCGACGATTTTCCGGACAATATGGGCGCAGTCTCAGGCATTGTTGGCATGGCCGGCGGCCTCGGCGGTTTTCTCCTGCCCATCATGTTCGGCGCCATCCTCGACCGACTCGGCGTCAATTCGAGCTGTTTCATGCTGCTTTACGGCATCGTCTCGGTATCGCTGATCCTCAACTACCTGACGGAAGTCCGACGCGCGCCCGTAATGGGTAACGCATCAGAAATTGATCGCCGAAATACCGCGATAGAGTCTGGAAAAGGAGCGGCCACATGAGCCATTTTCTGGAGCGTCTCACCTATCTCTCCCGTCGTCGAGAATCTTTCGCGGATGGCCATGGCGAGCTTCGCGACGAAGACCGCATGTGGGAGGAAGGCTACCGGCAGCGCTGGCAACACGACAAGATCGTGCGCTCTACTCATGGCGTTAACTGCACCGGCTCATGCTCGTGGAAGATCTACGTCAAGAGCGGCGTCGTCACCTGGGAGACGCAGCAGACCGACTATCCGCGCACGCGCCCGGGGATGCCGAACCATGAACCACGAGGCTGTTCACGCGGAGCCTCTTACAGCTGGTATCTCTACAGCGCCAGCCGCATCAAGTATCCGATGGTGCGCGGCCGCCTCGTCAAGGCCTGGCGCGAAGCACGCAAGACGCTCCCACCGGTCGAGGCCTGGGCGTCGATCGTCAACGACGAAAAGATCTCAAAATCCTACAAGGCGATCCGCGGGCGCGGCGGCTTCGTGCGTTCAACTTGGGAGGAAGCGGCCGAGATCATCGCCGCCTCCAACGTCCACACGATAAAGACGTGGGGGCCGGACCGGGTCGTCGGCTTCTCTCCGATCCCCGCCATGTCGATGGTATCGTATGCCTCGGGCGCCCGTTATCTGAGTTTGATCGGCGGCACGCTTCTCTCGTTTTACGATTGGTATTGCGATCTTCCGCCATCGAGCCCGCAAACCTGGGGCGAGCAGACCGACGTGCCGGAATCGGCGGACTGGTACAATTCCGGCTACATCATCGCCTGGGGGTCCAACGTACCGCAGACGCGCACACCCGACGCCCATTTCTTCGTCGAAGCGCGCTACAACGGCACGAAGGTCGTCGCGATCACGCCGGACTATTCGGAGGTCGCCAAGCTTTCTGATCTCTGGCTTCACCCCAAGCAAGGCACCGACGCCGCGCTTTCGATGGCAATGGGCCACGTCATCCTCAAGGAATTTTTTCTCGATCGCAAAACGCCCTACTTCGAGGATTATTGCCGCCGCCTGACGGACATGCCGATGCTCGTCAAACTTCGCAAAGACGGCCAACGTTTCGTACCCGACCGCTATCTTCGGCAGAGCGACTTGCCAGATTCATCGGCTTCGCCCCGCGCCGACTGGAAGACCGTTGCTACGGCAGAGGACAGCGGCGATCTCGTCGTTCCGCAAGGTTCGGTGGGCTATCGCTGGCCAGCCGAAGGCGAACGCGCGGGACTCTGGAACCTCGAAGAGAAGGACGGCGAGACAGGTAACGAAATTCGCTTGGCGCTCAGTCTCATCAACCGGCGCGACGACGTGCTGTCGATTGCCTTTCCCTATTTCGGCGGTAAACCTCACGAGCACTTCCGGGAGAACGATCAGGGCGGCGACGTGCTCACGCGCAACGTGCCGGTGCGCCGCGTCGCGCTGGTTGACGGCGAAACTTACGTCGCAACCGTGTTCGACCTTTTGTGCGCCAACTACGGCCTCGACCGAGGCCTAGGCGGCGCGTGCGCCAAGGGCTTCGACGATAACGTGCCTTATACGCCCGCTTGGCAGGAGCCGATCACCGGCGTCGCCGCCGACAAGGCCATCGCTGTAGCACGCGGCTTCGCCGAGAACGCCGAGAAGACCAAGGGCCGCTCGATGGTGATCATCGGCGCTGGCATGAACCATTGGTATCACCAGGATATGGGCTACCGCTCAATCATCAATGTGCTGATGATGTGCGGCACCATCGGCGTGTCGGGCGGCGGCTGGGCACATTATGTCGGCCAAGAAAAACTGAGACCGCAGACCGGCTGGACCATGCTCGCGTTTGCGCTCGACTGGGTGCGGCCGCCGCGGCACATGAATGGCACCTCATTTTTCTACGCACACAGCGACCAGTGGCGCTACGAGAAGATCGACGTCGGCGAGTTGTTGTCGCCGCTTGCCGATCCCGCGTCCTATCGCGGAAGCATCATCGACCTGAACGTAAGGGCTGAGCGCATGGGCTGGCTGCCGTCGGCGCCGCAGCTCAACGTCAATCCGCTGACGCTCGCGGCCGAGGCCGAGCGCTCGGGTCTTTCAGTGAAAGATCATGTCGTCGCCGGACTCAAATCGGGCAAGATCGCGATGGCATGCGAAGATCCCGACAATCCGACAAACTTCCCACGCAACCTATTCATCTGGCGCTCGAACCTGTTCGGCTCCTCCGGCAAGGGGCACGAATATTTCCTGCGCCACTTTCTCGGTACGCGCCACGGCCTGCAGGGCAAGGACCTCGGCGAAATGGGCGGCAAGAAACCCGACGACGTGGTCTGGCGCGACCCAGCGCCCGAAGGCAAGCTCGATCTCGTGGTTACGCTCGACTTCCGCATGTCGACGAGTTGCCTTTATTCCGACGTCGTGCTGCCGACCGCCACTTGGTACGAGAAGAACGACCTCAACACTTCGGACATGCATCCATTCATTCATCCGCTTTCGGCGGCGGTGGACCCGGTGTGGGAATCGCGCAGCGATTGGGAAACCTACAAGACCATCGCGAAGCGTTTCTCGGAACTTGCGGCGGATCATCTCGGCGTCGAACGCGACGTCGTGCTCACACCGATCCAGCACGACACACCGGCCGAGATCGCCCAACCGTTCGACGTCAAGGACTGGAAGAAGGGCGAATGCGAACTCGTGCCGGGCGTCACCGCACCGCAGATCACGGTGGTGGAGCGCGACTATCCCAACACCTATCGCCGCTTCACTGCACTCGGACCGCTTGCCGACAAGATCGGCAACGGCGGCAAGGGCATTTCCTGGAACACCGAGACGGAGGTGAAAGGCCTCGGTGCGCTGAACTATCGGGTCAGCGATGGCGGTCCGACGCATGGTCGGCCGCGCATTGAAACCGACATCGATGCGGCAGAAACGATCCTCTATCTCGCACCGGAAACCAATGGCGAGGTCGCAGTGAAGGCATGGGCGGCGCTCGGCAAGGCGACTGGACGCGATCATACCCATCTTGCCGAAACGCGCGAGGATGAGAAAATCCGCTTCCGTGATCTGCAGGCGCAGCCGCGCAAAATCATCTCATCGCCGACCTGGTCCGGCATCGAGAGCGAGCATGTCAGCTACACGGCCGGCTACACCAACGTCAACGAACTGATCCCGTGGCGCACGCTGACCGGCCGGCAACAATTCTACCAGGACCATCAATGGTTCCGCGATTTCGGCGAGAGCTTCGCCGTTTACAGGCCGCCTATTGATACCCGGACCACGGCGGCAATGCTCGGCAAGAAGCAGAATGGCGAAAAGGAGATCGTGCTCAACTTCATTACACCGCACCAGAAGTGGGGCATCCACTCAACCTATACCGATAACCTCATCATGCTCACGCTGTCGCGAGGCGGCCCGATCGTGTGGATTTCAGAGATCGACGCAAAGGCTGCCGGCATCGTCGACAACGACTGGATCGAACTCTTCAATCTGAATGGGGCGATCGCGGCACGCGCCGTCGTAAGCCAGCGGGTGCAAGAGGGCATGTGCCTGATGTACCATGCGCAGGAGAAAATCGTGAACGTGCCTGGGTCTCAGATAACCGGGCAGCGCGGTGGCATTCATAACTCCGTCACCCGAACGCTACTGAAGCCGACGCACATGGTCGGAGGCTATGCGCAGCTTTCCTATGGCTTCAACTACTATGGGACAGTTGGCTCGAACCGCGACGAGTTCGTGGTCCTGCGTAAGCTTGCCAAGGTCGAATGGCTCGACCGCTCCAATCCCGTCGACCCAGTTGCCGAGGAGGCCACATCATGAAGATCCGCTCACAGATCGCGATGGTGCTCAATCTCGACAAATGCATCGGATGTCATACCTGCTCGGTCACGTGCAAGAACGTTTGGACTTCGCGGCAGGGAATGGAATACGCCTGGTTCAACAACGTCGAGACCAAGCCTGGCATCGGCTATCCCAAGGACTGGGAGAACCAGAAGCGCTGGCAAGGCGGCTGGCAGCGAAAGGCGAACGGTAAGATCGTGCCCAAGCAGGGCGGACGCCTGTCTATCCTCGCTAAGATCTTCGCCAATCCGAACTTGCCCGAGATCGACGACTATTACGAGCCTTTCACCTTCGACTACGAGCATCTTCAGAAGGCGCCCGAGTTGCCGACCACACCTGTGGCGCGGCCGCTGTCGCTCGTCACTGGCCAGCCGATGGAAAAGATCGAGTGGGGCCCGAATTGGGAGGAGATTCTTGGCGGCGAGTTCGACAAGCGCTCGCAAGACTACAATTTCGAGGCGGTGCAGAAGGACATTTACGGTCAGTTCGAAAACACATTCATGATGTACTTGCCGAGGTTGTGCGAGCACTGCCTCAATCCGAGCTGCGTTGCCTCCTGTCCCTCCGGTTCGATTTACAAGCGCGAAGAGGATGGCATTGTCCTCATAGACCAGGACAAGTGCCGCGGCTGGCGCATGTGCGTCTCGGGCTGCCCTTATAAGAAAATCTATTACAACTGGACTTCGGGGAAGGCCGAGAAGTGCATCTTCTGCTATCCGCGCATCGAGGCCGGCCAGCCGACGGTTTGTTCGGAAACGTGCGTCGGACGCATCCGCTATCTGGGCGTGCTCCTCTATGATGCTGACGGCATCGAGCGCGCAGCCTCCGTCGGTGACGAGCAAGACCTCTACGAGGCACAGCTCAAATTGTTCCTCGATCCCAATGACGCCGCGATAGAGGCGAAGGCGCGCGCCGATGGCGTGCCGGACGCTTGGATCCAGGCGGCAAAGCGATCCCCGGCTTACAAAATGGCTGTGGAATGGAAGATCGCTTTCCCTCTGCACCCCGAGTACCGCACGCTACCGATGGTCTGGTATGTGCCGCCGCTCTCTCCGATCCAGTCGCACGCAAACGCCGGTGCCATCGAGGCAAACGGTGAGATTCCGGATGTCCGTTCGCTACGCATCCCCGTCCGCTACCTCGCCAACCTGCTGACCGCCGGCGCGGAAGAACCGATCGTTACCGCACTCGAGCGCATGCTCGCGATGCGCGCGTTTTTCCGCCGGCGCCAACTTGGCGAGGACGATGGGCAGGCGGTTCTCGATCAAGCCGGACTTTCAGTAGCGCAGGTCGAGGAGATGCATCGCTACCTCTCCATTGCCAACTACGAAGATCGCTTCGTGATCCCGACGAGCCACCGCGAGCAGGCCGAGGATGCCTATGGTCTGAAAGGTTCCTGCGGCTTCACCTTCGGAAACGGCTGCGATTTTGGTCCGCCGCATTCGACGCTGTTCGGTGGCAAGATGGGTCGCCGAAAGCTTACGCCCGTGCGGCCGCTAGATACGTGAAGGTCTGATCATGCTGGTATTCAAGGCGCTGAGCGCCCTTCTCTCCTATCCGACTGCGGAGTTGCGTGAAGCGCTACCCGAAATCAGCGCCGCCATCGCCGAGTCGCCACTGGTCGCGACGCGCGAGCGCGACGAGCTTTTCGCCCTGATTGACGAGATCGGCGAAAAGGATCTTCTCGAGGCGGAGGAGCGCTACGTCGATCTTTTCGATCGCGGCAGAGCCCTCTCGTTGCACCTCTTTGAGCACCTGCACGGAGACGGTCGCGATCGCGGCACGGCAATGGTCGATCTGAAACAGCTTTATGCCGCTGCCGGCTTCGAGCTCGCGACGCGGGAGCTGCCCGACTATCTTCCGGTCGTGCTCGAATATCTCAGCCTCAAGGAGATCGCAGAGGCGCGCGACATGCTGGCCGACTGCGCGCATATCCTCACCGCCATAGGCCGTTCGCTTGTGGCGCGACGCAGCCGCTACGCCGCCGTCATCCAGGCGTTATTGATCGTCGCCGGCGAGCAGCGCATTGACAGCGCCAAGATCCCGCCGGTCCACGAGCGGACGGAAACACTCGACCACGATTGGGCCGAACAACCAGCCTTTGCCGACACGGTGCCGCGACAAGCCGGCTGATCGAAAAGGAGATCGCCATGCTTTCCAACACATACGTCAACACCCTGCTGTTCGGGGTCTACCCCTATATCTGCCTTGTGGTTCTGCTGATTGGCAGTCTCATCCGCTTCGATCGCGAGCCCTACACCTGGAAAAGCGATTCCTCACAAATGCTGCGGAAGCGCGAGCTTCGGCTCGGCTCCAATCTCTTCCATTACGGCGTCATCGTTGTGATCCTAGGACATTTCGCCGGCTTTCTGGCGCCGCATTGGGCCGTCGACTGGGCACTGTCACCGACCGCGCACCAACTTCTTGCCATGGTGGTAGGAGGCGTTGCCGGCGCCGTCGCCATCATCGGCTTGACGATCCTTATCCATCGACGGCTCACGGATCCGCGTATCCGCCGCAATAGCCGCAAATGGGATATCACCATCACCTTCATGCTCTGGTTGCAGCTTGCACTTGGACTGCTCACAGTGCCCTTATCGGCCTACCACATGAACGGCGAGCTTTTCGAAACGTTGACAAGCTACGTCAAGGGCATCGTTACCCTCGACGGCGGTGCCGCGGCGCTGATGGTGGGGGTGCCGCTAGTCTACAAGCTTCACATTCTGCTGGGCTTTACGCTGTTCCTCGTCTCACCCTTTACACGCATGATCCATATCTGGAGCGGCGCCGGCGCCCTTGCCTATCTTTTCCGACCCTACCAGATCGTGCGCACGCCGAAGACCCGTGCCGATGAGCCGGTGCGGTCATGATCTTGTCGGTCAATGGTATGGCGGTAACCGTCGATGGTGATTGCTCGGCCGAGCTTGCTGCCGCGCGCGAACTCCTCAGACAGCGTGCCGTGGAGCTCGGCTTACTCGATCCGATGGCCGAGGACGACGCGACGATCGGGGCGGCGATCGAGGCACTCCTTGAAAAGGAGGTAACGGCGCCGATCGCGACGGAAACGGAGTGCCGCCGCTACTACGAGCAGAACCCGGCCGAGTTCGACAGCGGCGATCTGGTCTATGCGCGACACATCCTGTTCCAGGTGACAGCGCACGTGAACGTCCCGGAAATCCGCAACCGTGCCGAAGAAACACTAAACAGGCTTCTGCGTGAACCCGATCGCTTCGAAGCCCTGGCGCGCGAACTTTCGAACTGTCCGTCAGGACAACATGGCGGCAATCTCGGTCAGATCGCCCGCGGCGACGTCGTGCCGGAATTCGAAAAGGCGCTGTTTCACTTCGGCCCTCCTGGCATTCAACAAGCTCTCGTCAAGACCCGCTTCGGCTTTCACATCGTCGCCGTCGATAAGCGGGTATTGGGCAACAAACTGCCGTTCGAACTGGTGCAGGAGCAGATTGCAGAGCACCTGCGTTCGAAGGTTGAAGAAAGGGCGTTGCGCCAATACGTCAGCGTGCTGGCCGGACGAGCCGAGGTGCATGGCGTGGATCTCGCAGGCAGCGCCTCTCCGCTCGTTCAATGAACGTGTGGACAGTACGTTCGCCGCGTAAATTCAATCTGCCGTCGCAATCATAAGCAGTGCGCGCCGAAATAATCGCGGGAGCCATTCCAACGATTATTTCTGTCCCATTACACCATTCGATGCCTGTCTGCTCTCGACGAGACTTTTGACCGGACCGAGCGCCGTTTCAGAAAGCTCAGTCCTTATACTCGGCGCAAAATGTTGAGACTTCGATATCCGGATTGCCTCGGCAAAACTCCTCGGCGGACCATTCATTGGGTCCCGATGGATGTTGCGAAATATGCATGTGCATTCGGTGTGAAACTCTCTCAGCCACGCGCTCCTGACAGGTTCTGGTGGC
>DASZVX010000058.1:0-26824 GCA_035547255.1 Hyphomicrobium sp. | reverse complement strand
GCGAGTGAAGCCAGCGGTGCTAAGCAGGCGGCCGAATTTTGATCTCGAACACGTCTCGCACGATACATTTACGCGTTCTCGTAAGCTGGGGATAAGTACCCCGTTGACCGCAAGGATCGTGGCGGGACTAGTTATTTCGCGCTAGTTATGAGCTTGGGATCGGTTGGCGGGAACTACTGCGATGAATATCGGCGGCGCTTACAGCGCGGAGCGTAAAACCGTTTGGCTGGTCGTCAATACGCATCCTCAGCGCGAAGGCCTGGCTGCCGCAAATTTAAGGAATCAGGGCTACGAGATTTACCACCCTGTTCTTCGAAAACAGATAAGGCATGCACGCCGCGTTCGAGAAACGTACGTGCCATTGTTTCCGGGTTATGTCTTTGTGCGGCGGACGGAACCGTCCATGCGGTGGCGGCCGATCCTCTCGACGCTTGGCGTGCGGTTGGTCGTTCGCAACGGGGAAGAACCGAGTTTGCTCAGCGGTGACGTTGTGGCGGCTTTGAAGGCACGAGAGACAGACGGTGTTATCGCGCGCTCCGCTTCGCCGCGCGAAATTGGTGACAGGGTGTGTCTGGCGTACGGACCGTTCGAGGGTATTGCCGGAGAGATTATTGCGCTGGGTGACAAGGATCGACTTGTGATGCTCATGACTCTTTTGAACCGGCCAATCAAAGTCACGGTATCTGAACACCAGCTTGCTGCGTGCTGATATTCTCCATCGAGTCTTCTCCGGCGCATACCTGATCGAGAACCGCCGTTAGCCATTATTCGAGATGTTTCCGGTTTGCTACGTGCCGTAGTTCGGCAAAGTTTCTGGAATGAGGCTGCTTTCAATTCCAGAATTTTCACGAAGAATTCGGGCCCATGCGTCGATTGCCGCGGTTTTGCTATAGTAAGTCGCGCAGGCCGTTCTCGCTCGTCGCCCCATTTCATGGGCGCGCGTAGGGTTGTTTGCTAGGAGTCTGACGGCTTGGGCGAGTGCGGTGCTGTCGCCGTCTGGTATTGTTAGGCCACACTGGTGTCGGTCGAGCAGGTGCGCAATTTCTCCATTTTCGGCGCCGATGAAGATGGTTGGCCGGCCTGCAGCGGCGATGCCGTAGAATTTGCTTGGAACGATCAATCCCTCAAGCTCGGGCTTCAGGGTAACGAGGTGCGCGTCGGCAACTGAAAGGCTCTGCGAGAGTTGCTCTCGCGGCTGATAGGGGCGGAATAGAACCGAGTGCAAATTTCGCCGCGCCACTTCTTTCTTCATGTTATCGAGCCCGTGGCCGCCGCCGATGAAAAGCCATCGAATGCTGCGCGAGTCTGTTCGCGTGGCGCCGGCTTCGATCTCCGCGATCGCGTTGAGCAAGATTTCGATATCGTGGGCGCGGCCGAGATTACCGGAATAGCCGACGACGAAATGATCGGCCAAGTTCCACCTGGATCGTAATTTATTGTTGCCGGTTGAGACAGGCGTTACTTCATTTGTATCAGCCCAATTCGAAATGATGTGAATTCGCGATGAGGCGATATGAGCATGAGTGAGGCGCCGCGCCATCAGTTCGCCGATTGCGATGTTCGCGCCGGCATTGCGTAATGAGATGTCGCGAAGGTTTCGGAGGGCCGAGAAGAAAAACTTGCCGAGGCGTCCGCCGATGCCAAGCACTTCGGCGATTTCGGGGAACATGTCCTGTAGCCAAGTCATGAGAATTGCGCCGCGTAGCTTTGCGACCGGTGCAGCAAGGATGGACAACATGGGCGGGTCGGTCATTGCGACGATCGCGTCGCCTCGGGAGGCTATGCGCAGCAGGGTTGCGACAACGCTCACATAGAATGTCAAATAGTCGATCGACCGGCGGGCCAAGTGCGAACGCCCGAAGCGGGTCGTCCAGATGCGGTGCACATCGACGCCCTTGATCGTTTCGAACGATGCATTCTCGGCTGCGTTCGTCGCATAGGCCAGCCTGCTCGTTATCACAGTGACTTGGACGTTACGTTCGGCAAGGCCGAAAGCGAGGTCGGAGAGCATTTGGCTCGTCGCCGAATGATCCGGGTGAAAGAAGCGATTGATGAAGATTACGCGCAAAGCAATGCGTCGGTGAGGTCAGACTAAAAATCAGGCCGTAAGTTGAACTCTATGGCGCTGGAAAGAACGCGGAGCTCCGCCCAGTCATGCGATAGGCTAGGAGGCCGATCCACTCCTTCACGGCAAGATCAGCGCGCTGCAATCCGGCGGCGACGTTCCCGAAAGGCCGAAGCAGGTCGCCGGCGTCGCGCGTGCGGAAATCTACTGGGAAGGGGATAACATCGAATCCCGCTTGCCTAAATGCACCTACGGCACGCGGCATATGATAGGCCGAAGTGATAAGAAGCCAGCGATCGTCAGGCGCAGGATGCAAAATATTCTTTGTAAAGACGGCATTCTCATAGGTATCGCGCGACGCGCTCTCAATAACGATGCGATCCGATGCTATTCCGACATCGCGCAGATATTTTTTGATCGCCGCGCCGGCTTCTGCGCCTCCGAATAATTCCCCGACTCCGCCCGTAAATATGATTTTTGCATCCGGTAGATTTTTCGCGATGCGCAAGGCCTCTGTCAGTCGTTCGGCTGCCTCGTTGACCGCAAGTCCGCCCCTGCCGGCTGTCACCCAACCGTCTTCGAAGCCGCCGAGAATGATAATTCCTTGAATGCCGGTTTGAGGCAGCGCTGGTTCATGGGTAGCGAAGCGTTCCTCGAGCGGCAAAACGAGTGCGTTGCCGATCGGCAGAAATCCTGCGAGTACGATCCACGCAAGGCCTCCAGCGATTAGCCAGCGTCCCGCTCGCGGCCATTTCCGATAAGCGAACAGTCCTCCGGCCAACAGGAAGACAGCAAAGTTTGAAGGTTGAAATAAAAAGAACAAGACTTTCGATGCAATATGGAACATGCGAGGCTCAATTTATCGCGCGACTTTCACCGGTTTCTGTAAGCGGCGTGTGTTGGAAGATGCGTCGTACCAGCTTCGTATGTACTTCGAAGCAGAAATAGAACACCAAACATCCCGCGAAGACGAGAGCGGTACGAAAAAAGAGAGCTGCGATCGATTGCGGCGATAGAAATGCAGCTTTGGGCAGCCAGAGGTTTAGAGCGCAATTTAGAGGATAGTGGACGAGGTAAAGCGAATAGGACATCGCGCTAAGTCCGATGATAGCTCTTCGCACAGGTTTGAGGGCCGCGTTTGCTTTGTCCGTGCACAGCTTGGGTATGGCGAGCGCGATGCCGATACATATGAAAGCTTCGGAGACCGGCAGAGGAAGAAGGTTGATGCTCGTGATCGAACGGCTTTGGACAGCTAGCTCATAACAAATGCATCCGGCCGTGAAAAGAAAGATGCCGGAAATGGCGAGCAGAGTTTTGAAGCGGTACTGCATCGCAAATACAGCCGCAGCTCCGATGCACCAGAATAGAAGATAGAAGGGGCTAGACGCCGATACGATAGCTACAGCACATGCTACGGCCAGCAGCGATGCGGGATGCACGGCATTGGTCGATAGCGTGTAGCCGATCGCGCCGGCAAAGACGTAAAACCAAATCTCGTAGGCGAGCGACCACAGCGGAGCATTTTGCGGTAACGTCCCCGTAACTATGTTGTTCAGTCCGGTTAGATTCGCTGCGATCTGCGGCCAACCCGGCAAATTGCCAAACGCGATCAGAGAGATTGCGGCGGTTAATGCGCAAGCTGGGAGAAGAGGTACGAATATGCGCGTTGTGCGGTCAATAGCGTATGTGGTGAGGTCAAATTGGCCGGATTGCGCACGATTTATGATTTGCCGTCCGACCAGAAACCCGCTGAGAACGAAAAATACCATTACGGCCTCATGACCCAACCGCGTCAATGCAAAGAACGTTGCGATAAGCAACGTGTGCTGATGCGGTGGCAACGCCCCATACTCGACAAAAGACGCGCCGCGGATATGACACAAGAATACGGCCAAGGCAGCCAGGCCGCGCAGAAGATCGAGCGCGAGATAGTTTCGTACTTGTGTCATTGTTTCAGGATCCGCGCTGAGCCGGTACGGATCGCGTTTTTACCATTGTCGATGGTGTTCCAGCATAAATCATCCAAGGCGCGAGGTCCTTGGTAGCGACGCCGCCCAGAGATAGCACGCTGCCTTCGCCGACGATGACGCCTGGTCCGACGACGCTGCGCGCGGCGATCCAGGACCGGTCGGCGACGTGAATAGGACGAGTGATCAGGTCAAAATCCGGCTTTGTCCAGTCGTGGCTTCCGGTGCACAGATACGCGCCTTGAGAAATGCAGCAATGAGCGCCGATGCTGACTGCGGCTAGGTTATCGATCCAAACGTCTTCGCCAAGCCAGCTATGGTCGCCGACGGTCAGGCGCCAGGGAAATTTGATGCGGACCCCGGGTTTTATCTTGACTCCTTTGCCGATGTCCGAGCCGAACAAGCGGAGGATGCATCGACGATGAGCCGATCCGGGAATGCGCGAACTGACCAGAAGCGCTTGAACGACAAGCCAGATTGCTTCCACGAACTTTGAGCGGCCACGAACGTACGTTCCGCAGTCATAAGTATCGAGGCGCATTCGCGGTGCTTGTCTCAAACCATTTGGACTGCCGGCGGCGGTGAGCCGCCGTGCACCAGCCAAGTATACACGGCGAGCATTTGCTCGGCGACGGTGCCCCAGTCGAATTGTGTTTCTACCAGCCGGCGGCCATTGCGGCCGATCTGCTCAAGCCGTGCGCAATCGAGCTTTAGGAAGTTCATGAGGTCGCTTTGCATTCGGCATGGTTCTAAAGATAGATGCACGGCTGCGTGTGTGCGGAAGCCTTCCGGTAGATTGCAAGCATCCGTCATCAGGACCGGAAGGCCATAAGACCAAGCCTCAAGAACAGCCATTGGAAGACCTTCGCTGAGTGACGGAAGCACGAATGCGTGCGCGTGCCGAAGGGCTGCGTGTTTTTTGTCTCCGAACAGCGAGCCGATGAAATGAACGCGCTTTCCCAAGCCACGTCTTTCAATCTTGTCTGTCAGCCGTTGTTGGTGACCTGCTTGGCCCCATCCAGCGATGACAAGATGCCAATTGTCGTATTCGATGGTACGCGGCCACGCATCGAGCAGCGCCTCCACGTTCTTTTTTGGATGGAGACGTCCGAGAAACAACATGACGCTCGCGTTTTTAGGAACAACTTCGCGCCACGGGGGCGGTAAGTCGTTCGGCGCATTTGGGCGGGCGATTCCGTTGGGAATGACGCAGATGGGATTCACGAAGCCCAATTTGCGGATTGCCGCGGCTTCAGATTCGCAAAGTGCATGCAGGCAACTTGCGCGCCGTAGGTGAGCGTTTTCGTAAAGCCAAGCCGCGATCTTCTTCTTCCAACGCGCGTGGCGTATCGCCCAAGGATCGAGCATCCCATGAGGCGATACAATGTAAGGACGACGGGTAGCGGCGGCCCACGCCGGTACCAAGCGCGAGGGATAAGCCCACAGCCCATGCGTATGGACAATAGTCGGATCAAGGACGCGTATTACGGAATGGCTCATAGGCATGTATGCCATGCCCTCTGGCCCACGCACGGCAAGGGCTGTTACTGGTGCGCCCTTCCACTCGGCGCATCCGCTCCGCCACTTATTATCGCGAATTCCGATGACTTGCACGTCGGCAGCCGGGCCGTGAAGGTGGCGGGAAAGGCCCTCCACGGCGGCTGCAACTCCGCCGCCTGCCTGTGACAGCCGCGATGTTATCAGCGCAGCTTTCATGATGCGGGCATTTGCGCCCAGTAGGCCAAAGTCAGGGCTAATCCAGTGGCGCCTCGCGCTCGCGGCTCGCCACGAGATTTTGCTGCGATTGATGCGGCGTCGAAAAGACCCGCCGCAAACCTATCCAAATCCCAGTGGCGAATAATGATCCGGCTGGCTTCGCCCATCGTGCCGCGTTCGGAGTTCTCGGCAACGCGAGCCATCAGGGCAGCAAGCTGCGTCATGTCGTTTGGATCAAAGAGGTAGCCGTTCACTCCGTTCCGCACTAAGTCATGCTGGCAGCCGATTACATTAGAGATCAGGAGCGGCAGGCCAGCAGCCATCGCTTCATTGACGACCAGCCCCCATGTTTCCGATAGACTTGGGAAAACGAAGGCTCCGGCTGTTGCGTAGAGGTGAGGAAGCTCGTCATAGCTTTTGTGCCCGATCATGTGAACGTTGTGGCAGAGAGAAAGGCGTTGGACGTGACGTAACAGCGGTGTGTAAAGCGGGCCGTCGCCGGCGATAACGAGATCCCAAGCGAGCGGACCGGCTTGCCGCTTGTAGCGATGGAACGCATCGATCAGAAATTGAAGGTTCTTTCCTTCGACGAAGCGTGAGCAGCAAAAAAAGAATCTATCGGGCAGATTGAAAGTCGTCGGCCGATCGGTCGCCTCAGCGTTCGGGGCGAAGTGAAGGTTGTCGATAACGTCGTAACCGGTGGTGATCTTCCGATGTGGAAATCCGAGACGAACGAGGTAGTCGGCATGAGGCGCTCCTGCAACGAACGCCGCATCGAAGAGGCGTATAATTCGCCGTTTCATTGCTTCTTTGAGCGGGTGGCGCCTTTGCCCGAGATCGTGCGAGTCACTCATTAAGATTGCCGGGATGCCAAGCTTCTTGCAGAGCCGTGCGGTGAGCAGAGAGAACGATTCCGAATAGCCAGGAATCGCGACGGCGTCGGGCGCAAACTTGTGGAGTTCAGTTTCCAACTTCATTTTTCGGCGCGCATTCACTCGGCCAGGCATCGAATTTCCAAAGCGGCCGACAAAATTGTTTGGTTCCGACGTCGATAGCGAAATGATTTCCGATGCGCGCTTTTCGTCCGGAATAGCCCATCGGTATTCATGGTCGGAGTCGATGAATTCGAGTGCGAGGATTGAGGCTTTTTCGCGTGCTGCCCGAAGGCGCGCGATATGGTAAGGACCGAAGCTTCTGAATAGCAGTGCAATTCGCATGGAATATAGGCGCTAATTTCGCCGGCAATCGATCAAAGAGGTTGCTTGCTCAGCATCGCCTGCGAAGGCGCTCGTTGACCCAAGCCTCTAAGAATGAGGAGCGCCGGAAGGCCAAAAAGCAGGCTGCGGAACAGCCATGCTTCGATCGTTTGCGTCAGGAGATAAATGGATAGCGCGGCCAGCATCACGTACGCGGGCTGCACGCGCGGATCGCTGCGGCTGACAGACCATAGCTTTCCATAGAGCCAACCCACAGAGAAGATGGCTAGTGGCGCCATCCATCCGAATTCCAGCCAAAAGTCGCCGACGAAGCTTGGTGCGGCGCCGACGGCGATGTCCCATCCCGATATTGTTGCGATCCGGTCGACGGGGATTCCTGCGCCTTGCGTCAGGTCGATATTCAGACCTAGAGCCGAGACGACATCGGCGTACTTCGTTGGCCAAAGCGAATGCGGAACAATGCGTGCGCTCATGTGCGCGAAGATGCGTAAGCCGCTGAATGTATCGCCTGTTTCGTTGACGTACCTGACGATTGCAGAGCTGAATAAATATTCGTTTCCAGCCCAATTTTGTAGCATCATCGATACCGAACCGTTCAGCTCCCGGTCTGAGCCGAGATAGATTGCGCCTCGGTTGGCGACGAGCCACAATAGAAGAGTACCCACTGTAAAGCCGCCCACCGCCGCAAACGCGAAAGGAACGCGGGGCCGGAAAACGAGAATATAACTTCCTGCCACTGCAGCCAGAGCGAGAAACGTCGGTCCTCGCCGGGCGCCGAGAAGTCCTTGCACCAGGAGCGGGAAAAGGAATAACAGCACGAGAAGCCAATGCTGGGGCTTCATGCCGCCAGTTCGACGGGACAAGATAATGAGTGGCGTGGCGACAAAACCGAATTGTGCCGCTTCTCTGACGTAGCCGCTGTCGTCCCATCCGCCGCCATAGGCATGGCCGTAGGCCGCGTCGAAACCGCCAACATTGATAATTCCGATGAGCCATGCCGCGGATCCTAAGATTCCGAACACCATGCCAACTGCAAAAATTGCTTTCGGATTCTTCTTGGGAATGGGCGCGACGAATTTACGAACGTTTCGGCTTGCCCACCATATACCGAAGATCATTGAGATGCACATCAGGTCGGCGACGAACTGAAAATTGGCGAGTTCATCCCAATAGCCTGCGCGAGAAAGGAATTCGAATTTGTCAGTACTCAGCCCGTAGATCGGCAGAACGACGTAAAGGTAGAGCATTTGCGGCATGCAAAAGATCGTCGGGTGAAAGACATCGCGCCACCGCGTCCAATCCCGAAAAATTGACAGCGCCCCGAACACGACCAGTAAAGCAGTCAACGCGTAGAACAAAGCTCTACATCCTGAGGTGACTTTCTCCCCGGGAGCCTGGACAGCGCGCAGACCAACCTCTCTTCATAGCGCTGCCACGTAAATTCGCGTGCGCGTGCACGGGCATTCCTCGACATCGTCGCGCGTAACGGGGGGTTGGTGATTATACGTTCGATCGCCTCGGCAAGCGAAAAAGGGTCCCTGACGGGCACGATAAATCCGTCGATACCGTCGCGAACGACGGATCCGCAGTTTGGGGTTGTGATCACGGGGACGCCGCAGGCGAGCGCTTCCAGGTGAACAAGAGCGAAGCCCTCGCACAAACATGGAAGTACGAAAACATCAGCGGCAAGAAATTCGCGTTGGACGGAACTTCGGGGGACTTGTCCGACATATGTCGGCCCCTGGAACAACGTCAGGCCCGTGATGCACGGGTCAAACGGTCCGATGACGCGTGCCTCGCACGGGATTTTCCGGGACGCGAGCCGCCGCGTGGCTGCGGCTAGATAGTGGGTTCCTTTGAGTAGGCCGACGGATCCCACAAATAAGATACGTCCCGGGACAGTGGCAGGCTCTTTGTTGAGCCAGGTTTTGTCTATCCCGTAGGGTACGATTGCAACTTTTTCGGGGGCGGCTCCGAGCCTAATAACCGACCGGTATACGAACTCCGACGGAACCAGAATGAGATCGGCGATTTCATATTTGCGACGGTCTTTCATTCGCCCGGCTTCGATCTGTTCAAGAGACGAAAGTGGGCGAGGGACGTCCGGGAAGCGGCGATACTCCTCATTGAGGTAAAGTCCGATGTCCGGATTGAGCATTACTTCGTGAACAACTCTGCAGCCGCGAGCTTTGGCCTCGAGACAGAGATCGATGTCATCGTTGACGATAACGGTGTAGATGGCGTTTGCGCCTCCAAACCTTTCGGCACGAGCGCGCTGCATCATGGCTTTTACTGGAGATCCAGAACCCGGCGCCAAGCTGATCTGTTCTCTGATCCATTCCGCAATCACAGCCCCGCGGACCTGACGTACCTTCGTGTGTGGGAAGGTGGCCGGAAGTTGACGACCCAGTAAGCGTTGTACGGAGCGGGGGCGTAATGCAGACGGCCACAGCCAACCGACGATACGGAAGAAACCGAGGCTTGCGCAGAGATCTGTGTAAAAGCGATGCAGCATTCCGGCACGCTCAAGCAACGCTGGAACGGCATAGTGGAGACGGGCGCCGGGCTGCAGAACGGCAAAGCGCAGCTTGTTTTCGTCAGGTATAGAGGGGCGAACTTTTTGCATAGCTAAATTCGATTGATCCCGCCCAAAGCGCCATGAATTTCCTCACCGCTGCGTCCCAGGTGAAGCTATGCGTTTGTTCGGCGATACGACTGCGCAACGCATAATACCGTTCCGGTTCGCGTATCTCGCGCTGGATGGTGTCGGCAATATCGCCTGCCGTTGCCTCGGCAGGAAAGAGATGTCCGCACCCATCGGGCAGTGTGTCGGCTATTCCGCCGATATTTCTCGCGAGGACCGGAGAGCCATGCACAAGACTTTCCCTGTTAGACAGGCCAAAGGCTTCCGCCGAGGAAAGCAGGCACGTGAAATGGCATCGGCGGAAGAAATCGGCGAAGCGATCGGGATACTTTTGTTTGTCGATGTAGCCGAATGCGTGCAAACGGGGATGGCGAGGAACATCGGCCGGAGAAAAACCCGCGGCAAGAACTTCGGTTTCCTGGCCGCGGTCTTGCAAGATTTCTGCAACTTCAAGCACGAGCAGCAGGTTTTTGCGGCGCCAATCCTTGCCGATAAATCCGAGTCTCAGAGGAGAAAAAGATCTGGTATATAGAGAGAGCGCGGGTGGAGGTGGTGTAGAGACGTTTGCTCCAGCAGGTATCACGTGAACCTTGTGCGGGGAAATTCCGTATTGTTCGACGACGGAGCGTGCGGCCCACGAACTCATGCAGACGATATTCTTTGCTGCCGCGTATTGATCTTTTTCGCGTGCGAGCGATTCGGCGACGGTCCGGTTTCCGACCAGCCCTTCCTGGGCGAGGCCGTAGTCGTAGAAATTTTGCGAAAGCGTTGCATCTATATAGAAGCTCGCTTCGATCTTCCGGACTTCGGGAAAGAGAGGGAAGTGGCTGATAAATTCAACGCCATCGGGAAGAGGCCCGGTTTGAGTTTGCAGCTTCCGCAAGAACATGTTGCTGTATTGAAATCCGCCATGTTCGCCATAACGCAATTGCCGCCAGGCGTTCCACGCCAACTTCCGGATAGGAAATTGACGTGGATCCAGTCGCCAGCCGCCATCCAGAAAGCCCAAGCGTTGAGCGGATTTGAGAAAATAGAACGGTGTTCCGCTCCAGGTTTGTGGTGACGTTGCGTCACCGATGCAGGTCAGGATGCGCAAGGCAACCCCAAGTATCGTGAGTTCGACGATCCGAACAAAAGGTCTTCCCAGCGTTCGGCGCAAACTTCGACGCTGTATTCTTTCTGAACGCGGCGGTACGCTTTTTCAGCGAGGCGATGACGCATCTCATTGTCATTGAGTAACTGCGTGATGTTTTGCGCGAGCAAATACGTATCAGCAGTAGGAGTGAGAATGCCAGCTTCGCCGCCGTGCAGCACTTCTCGGCATGCGGGTACGTCGCTTGCTACGATCGGAACACCGGCGGCCATGGCTTCGATAAGTGCTATTCCAAAGCCTTCGTCGCGCGTCGTACTGAACGCGAAAACGTCCATTGCACCCAACAGGCTCGCAACGTCGGTGCGAGTTCCAAAGAAATTGGTCGATGTGGCGATGCCGAGTTCTGCGGCGAGAGCTTCCAGCACCGGCCGCGATGGGCCATCGCCGATGATCCAAAGTTTCGCGTCCGGTCGTTGCAATCGAACCAGAGCGAATCCTTCAAGCAGGGTGCGATGGTCTTTGATGGGATCGAGTCGCGATACCATACCGATGACAGGATGTGCATTCGTTCGGCTTCGGTTTGCGCGTCTTGCTTCTCGCCGGATCAAATCGAGATTGATTCCATTCGGCAGAGTTCTGGACTTGTTAAAGGGTTTAAATCCCAGTGCATCGAATTCGCGCCCGACTCCAGCTGAGCAGGCAACTATCGGACAGCCCAATAGATCGGATGCCGTCCGTATAATTTGAAAACGGCGGCGCATTTTCTTGCGTTTTGGCGGCGGATTTCCTGCCCAGGCCGCAATGGAATGGATTCCTGCGATACGTGCTGCGGCCGCAGCTATCAGGTGCGGGATGCCAAAGCAATGGATCAGAACGGCCTCGGGCCGGTGCCGCCGCATAATGCGATATATCCAACTCCATTGCCAAAGGTAGGACCGAGATTTGCTGGGTCCGATATATAATGAGCCAAGATTGATCGACCGGAATTCTGATTCCAGTATTCGGGTCGATGGTGCGCACGCGATGACATATTGTTCGAAAGATGTTTGCCAGTGGTGCGCGAGACGCAGGCACATCATCTCGGTTCCGCCCGTGCCCAGCCCGGAAACGATGTGGAGAATTTTTTTCAAGTGAAAGAGTACGCAACCGTAGTCGAATGCGAGTCTTGTGGTGAGGGTGCGATGTTCAAAAGGATTGCATACCGAAGCGCCATATCTTCGATCGAGAATGTACGTAATGCTTTTCGATATGCTTTTTCTGCGCGCTGTTTTGCAGCGTCGGGGCGTAACAAAGCGGCGTCAATAGCGTCCGCGAGCTCGCGTGGGTTCGCGGCCGGCACGAGTTGGCCAAGTGCTCCGTCATCCAAAACTTCGCGACAAGCACCCACATCACTGGCAATGACCGGCACTCCCGTTGCTATCGCTTCCAGCAGTGCAATTCCCAGGCCTTCGTCCGCACTGGTCGAAAAGGCGAATAAATCCATTTTTCCGATTAACTCAGCGATGTTTTTGCGCATGCCGAGGAGATCGACTACATCCCCTACGCCCTCACTATTGATCAGGAATTCAAGCTCGCGGCGCCGGCTTCCTTCGCCGATCAGCCAGACGCGAATATTGCGTCCCCGTTGTTTCAGAATGCGTGCTGCGCGGATCAACGTCGGTTGATCTTTGTGTTGTTCAAGGCGCGCGACCATACCGACTATGAACGGTTCGGCTGCGCTATGCGCCTCTCTTTGGATTTGTCGCTTTACAAAAGCGCCCAAAGGCAGACCGTTATATATTACTTCTGTTTCCTTGTTGCTAACACCGAGGCGCGATATCGCGCCGTTTCTGACATAGTGGCTGCAACATATGAGAGAGTTGGTGAAGGGGCGGCCGAGCTGGACCAAAAGGCGGAATTTGGACAATGTCCGTCCGGCGGACGAATCCGGACAATTCCCGACGTGCGCAACGATTGATTGGACGCCCGCGATCCGCGCACCTATCGCCATGAATGCGTGCCAGCCCAGCGGCATCGAAAGCAGAGCGCTCGGGTGATATTTTCGTGCGATCGAGAAGATACGGTAGGCCAACGCGAAGTATCGCCCATATCCGTCCTCGCGTAAGTTAAGATCAATATGTTCGATGTCGAGGGTAGCGAAGTCGGAAGCCAGATCGTTGGGGAGGGTATGCATAACGATGACGATGGGGCGAATTCCCATTCTCTTCCACTCGCGGCTTAACCACAGCGCCAGGCGTGGGGTGCCTTCCGCCGCCAGTGATGCGAGGACGATCAATACCGTTCGAGTTTTAAGGCGAGGGTGATGTGTACGCGGAAGTCGTAGCATCGTGGTCCGGTGCGGATACGGCGAATGCAGCGTTCGAACGGAATGCGTTATGTCGCGCTGAGCGATAGCCGGGAGACGGCTTCGCTTCGGCTGGCGCGGCGCCATTTATCGATATTTCGGTAGGTCGAGCGGATGCCACGATATCCCATTGCATCGAGAGCGCTGAGAAAATCGAAAGGGTTCTTTTCTCGATCTCTAAGCATTTGCCAGTGGATTTCAAGCTGCAGCGCAGGCTTCATACGATCGAGCACGCCGAGAGACGAGCAGAGGATTTCATGCTCAAAGGATTCCACGTCAATCTTGATGATGTCCGGCTGCCAATCGATTGTTTCAAGCAAATCCGAGAGAGTCGCGACCTGGACTTCGATGTCCGCTACCCTTGGCACCTTAGCTGCTTGTTCATGTAGCCGGTTGCTCACCGGCATGACCATTTTACCGGAAATGTCCGATAAGGCGGTCGCGGCGAGCGTCCAGTCTATATGATCGTCAGTGTTCAGTGCGATTGCGCGCTGTAGGAGTGGCAAGACCTGAGGGTCGGGTTCGACGGACAGGATACGCGATGGCCTTGTGCGCGAACGTGCAAACAATGCCGACATAAAGCCCGTTTGTGCGCCAATGTCTATGAGGGCCGACCGGCTGCTTGATAGATCGAGGAATTCTTTGGCTTCGATCGACGACTCGTTGAATTCGATGCCGTGGTGCTGCCAATTGAGGTAGGCGGTTATGCTCTCGGGGGGGAACACCTTAAGCCTGTTGCTGACATAGAGCGGTAAGCCGGGTGTTCGATTGCGAATGCGGAGTGCTTCGCTACGGTCTACGCGCCAGTAGCTCGGAATCCGCGTCAGAAAACCGAGCGTTTGCCAGACGGGAAATGGTACGGCTGTGCGCATCGCGGATCGGAGTGTCATGTTCTCGGACATTGGTGTGAACCTCGCGCTACAGGTTTTTCATTAGCCTGGTGACTGCCGCATTGACCTTTATTGCGACATTCGCGGAAACAGGCGGCCGAGCTGTGCGTTCTGTTTTGCGTGCAAGTTGATGAGGATGGAAAGATACTTCTCGACCATCTCGTCGGACGAGAACCGCGTTTCGGCGTCCTCGCGACAGGCGCGTCGCGATATTTCGTTGATGCGGGCAATGGCCTCGATCATGCGATCTTCGTCGGAGGCAATAAAACCGTTCAGGCCATCGCGCACGAGCTCAGGCATAGAGCCTCTCTCTGCCGCGATCACGGGTGTGCCGCAGGCGAGAGATTCCATAACGACGTTGGCGCAAGGTTCGTCCCACCGAATGGGAGCGAGAAGCGCTTTGGCTCTGCCGAGAAACGCAAATTTTTTCTCGTTGCCGATCTCGCCGATCCATTCGATGTCCCGGTTTAAATGCGGGCGTATTTTTTGTTCGAAAAATTTCTTGCCACCTGGTTCGTCCGAGATGTTGCCGGCTATTTTTAGAGGGATACCCGCTTTCCGAGCGACATGGATGGCGGTGTCAACACCCTTGTTGGCCGTCAGGCGGCCGATGAACGCGAGATATCCGCCCGTCGCGTCCGTGGAGAACGGAATGTGCGAAAGATCGGCTCCGTTATAGATCGTGTTCCATGAGCGATTAGGAAAATCGCGGTGTTGGTGATTGCTGACGGCCACTAGGCTAAGCGGACCTCGTGTATTCTTAGCTAAGCGATCGACGTCGGAATGCTCAATCGGATTGCCAAAGCGATAGAGCAGTGGGACCCCTGAGCGCAGGAATGGTATTAAATAATCAGTGCGGCAGGCGGCAAGTATCGCGTCATGCCCCCGTGAAAGTTCACGGATACATTTTGCAAAGAAGCTGAGTTTGGAATAACCGCGCCAAACCGGTCCGTGTCCTCCGGCCCAAGGATAGGTGACAAGCCTTCCGTAATTCCCAGATCCGACGGCGCCCATTAATGTGACGATGTGCCCCCTTCGCGCGAAGCCTTCGCACAGATGCGCGATTATCCGTTCTGCACCTCCATAACCGAACGGCGGAACGGGGATCTTTGAATCGGCGATTACGAGGATCCGCAATGGAGCTAATCCGGTGGGTGCGTTCATTGAGGTCAACTTGCTTCGGCGTTTAGCCATGCGAGGCGAGAGATGACCCAACGCAGATCGGGTACTAAACACTCGAGGGTATTGAGCCCGACATTCCATCGCATACGGCGGAGCAACATGGCGGCGGCGATCAACTGGCTTAGTAGAAGCGAGACGGCAATGCCGTTTAATCCGAACTTCGGAACGAGAGCTGCGGAGGATGGGACGAAGACAATCAATGCCAAGAGCTGGGCGTAGGGACCGGCACGCCAGTCGTCGAGGGCGCGCAATGCGACTGTCGTCGTATGTACGAAACTTGCCGGGATTTGCGCGAAGCAGAGCAATATCGCGACCGGTATGGCTGTCGCGAAGGGCATGCCAAACAGAAGCGGCAACGCGAAAGGTACGGCGAGCGCGATAATAACGTTGGTGACGAGTGTGACCATGCAAGAGGCACCGAGGACGTTGCGAACGAGGTGTCTACGCGCAGCGACGGTTGAAGCTGTCGCAAGTTTTGGGAAGAGCACAATCGACGTTGCGCTTGAGACCAATCCCAACCCGGCGCCGGATATCGTTAGTGCGACCGCATATCTTCCCAGATCCGCATGCGAAAAATATGTCATGCATATTAATCGATCGGCATTTTGAAAAAGGATTCCGGCAAACGCCGCGGCGTGAAATTCGATGCCGGTGCGCAGAAGCTTCTTTACGACGAGCGGGTGGGGCAGCTGAACGATATCGGTGCGCGCTAGCCGCCATCTCAGAAAGCAAATGAGCATCGTTCCGAGCCATGATGCTGCGAGCAAGGTTCCGATGCTGACTAGGCCCAAATGCCAAAGCAACAGGATCGATGCAAAATAGATAGCCTGAGGGAGCAACCGAAACAGATTGTAGCGCGAAAAATTCTGGTTGCCGTGATCTATAGCGACAAGCGTTAAGCCGATGAAATTCGCCGGAATGAATGCAAGCAGATAAAGCATTGCCAAGTTGCGCAAGCTTGGAGCGACAGCGAGGCCTAGCAATATCGTTCCGCCAACGAGCGAGACAATTGAAAGCGCGATGGCTAAGGCCATTGCGCTTCCTAAAATAGACGTTTGGTGCTGTTTTTTCGCGATCAATAAGCTCAAAGCGCTAGGAAGAGAGCATATGCCCAACGCGGCGACTGCTCCGGCCCAGAACTGAACCTCAGCCAGTTCGCCTCGGGCGCCTGGGCCAAGGAGGCGCGCGACAAGAACCCCCGTCAGGATGCCAAAAACGAGATTGATCGCATTCGTCGCAATCGACCATGTCCATGCCGGCAAGGACTTCAAACGGTTGGGTCCACTTTCATAGCCGATATCGTTTTCGTCGTTCACGCAAAGCTACCGCACGCCGGGTGCGTAACACCTCGCGCGAAGAATGGGTCGCGAATAAGACTAGTTAATAGTAGCTAGGCAAACGCCAAAAGCAACGCCGGGCGCGCCAGTTTTTGTGTATAATTCGATGCCGTAACACCAAAGACACGGCGACGTTGGCGCAAAGGGTGTCGAAACTAATTTTTCGAAATTGCAAGTTTGTCGAACCAAGCTTCGCCGGAAACCATTGTCTCGGATGTTGAGCGTGCGTCTAAAACAAGCTTGAGTATTTGCGCCGGACAATCCGTGGGCACGTCGAAGTCGGTTGCGAATTTTGTCCAGTGCGGGATCGTTCCGATAAACATCTCGGTTTCCGTCCGCGGCGTGCTCATGCCGACACATTGGACTTTCCATCTGAACCCCCGCGGGCCGTCGATCTCACCCTTAAACATGCCGGAAAAAGAATAGTGCCCTGGTTTCAGGACGAGCAATTGGGAAACCGGGTGGAAGTCGATGCGGCCCAATCCGAATTGGAGCGACAGCGCCCGCTCGGAAGGCTCGTCATCGCGCTGAGCGATTTCGATGTTGATGCCGCTGCCGGACTGGATGGTCCAATCGAAGGGCAAGCCCGAGGGCGCGAAATCAAAATCGCCATTGAAGATGTAGCTCGCTCTCTTCAATTCTTTGGCCGACAAAAACTGCAGCCAGCTGTAGTAGGCTAAGTCATAGCGCTTAGCTCTGATGAGAATTTGAAGGTAAGCACCAATTTCCCGGCTGTTCGCAGGATGCGGCGTGTTCTCAAGAGCCGTTAGTAATTGAAGTGGAGTTCGGGTGTCGCGGACGTGACCTCTTAGATTCATGAAGAAGGCCGATCTCCAAGGAGGATTCTGAGCTAGCAGTTTTTCAACTTCAGGTTCAGCCGGTTCCGTTTCGGCCATTTTTTCCAGTGTCGTTACGACAAACGGCATCGCTTGCGGCTTGGCACGCAACAGTGCGTTGGCGTATCGCGCCGCAGCAGTATAGTCGGCGTTGGCCAGGTTCTTTTGTACACTCCAATAGAGCGCGACTGGCCTACGAAGCGAACGGGCTGCGGTGGCGGACATCCATTTTTCGGCACTGTTGCTGCCTGCCGACGACGTCGCGATCAGACCAAGAATTTCAAGTCCACGGGCGTCAAGTGGGTCAGAGGCCAACGCAGTGGTTGTCCACGCGCGTATTTTTTCTTGTGTTTGCCTGCTTAGTGCCAATCCCGCGGCTCCGCTATTTTTGCGGATCAATTGGTCTGCGATTATCAAGTGCGCAACCGGGGATAGGAAGGGTGGGCGCGACGCCGCCTCGGGATCGACAACGGCGAGATATGCGATGAATGACTTCGTAACGATGAGCCAGAGTATCGCTACTCCGAGCGCCGCCTGTACGATTTTTTGCACGCGAGATTTCGTGAGCGTGCGACAGACGATAGCGTCGACGATTGGGCGGATCGTTGACATTATTTGCCCGATTGTTGCGCAGAATGTCTGTTGGTTCGCGTGTAGCCCAAGAGGCTCTTAAGAATGCGCAGCAGTCTGCATCTATGCGGGGGAAGGTGACTAACGTTTTGAAACGCTACGCGGCTGTGTAGGCTGGACATCTTGTGGTGCTGCCACCCTATAGGAGTGCGGGACAGGTTAAATCGGTTCTGAGATTGCAAGATCGAGGTGCCGGGCTCGCTTTGTTGCCTTCGGTTTCTGTCTAGTGATTTGACCTTGTTCCACGCATCAATCACGCGGCAGGCCATGAGCGAACGATTTTCGTCGCTATTCATATCGGGATGAAGCCACTTCAAAAGCAGTGCCATATGGGCTCGAAATTCGGTAATTTCTGCCGTGTGATCTAGGCCGAGGATCGTGTATTCGTCCGCGTCTGGCCGCAGCAGTATTTGCTCCACGAAGAAGACGGCGGCTTCTCTATTCGCAATAATCGACCGACCGCTGTGCCGTTTGGCCTCGTTCGCGGCGCTTGGATCGCCGACGGCTAGGCGCAAGAGAAGTCCTGTACCCTTTGGCAGAGGTTGTCTGCGAACGATGCGTATCTGGGAAGGCAAGTAAAAGAGATCGATTGCTGCTCTCAATGCCTCTCCTTCGGTCATGATGCGCCCTCATGGCTGCTGGCCGCGGCGAGTGAGTGATCGAGCCGTGGAATGGTTCGGTCGCGCCCGTACGCCTGCTGTCCGTAACTAAAGCCATAGCCATAACCGTATGCATATTGGCCGTATCCGTAGCCCGCACGTTTCGCATCAAATCTCGTTACCACGCTTCCGATAAGTGGACTCTTCGCGATGTTCAGCCGCTTGAGCGCCCCTCGTACGGATCCGACGCGTGCGATGCCGGCACCAATGACGAAAACCGTTGCCTCCGCTGCATTCGATAGTAGAGGAGCATCCGCGATGCCGAGGACCGGCGGGCCGTCAATGATGACAAGATCGAAGACTTCGAGGCTGAGCGAGATTATCGACATCAAACGCGGGCTGCACAGTAAATCCGCGGCGTTCGGTGGTAAGGGTCCGGACGGTAAAAATGCGAGATTATGCGTGTCGGTTTTCTGTATGGCGTCCGGTGGTAAGCATGATCCCGTCAGATACGTGCTAAGACCAATCGAATTGTCGGCTCGTAGCAGTTTGTGAAGCGATGGATTGCGCATGTCGGCATCGATGAGAAGCACTTTGAGTCCGAGACGCGAGAAGTGCTGAGTTATTGCCAACGATGTAATGGATTTTCCTTCGGCCGGATCGGCGCTGGTGATGAGCAATGATTTCGGCATTCCTTGCGCGGTCGCGAACTGTAACGACGTACAAAGCGATCTGTAGGCTTCCGCCAACGCGGAGCGCGCATCTTCCAGAGCCGCCTCCACACCCCCTTCCGCTTTGATGAAAGGAATGATGCCCAGCGTCGCCAACCCTCCCACTTGCTCGGCTTCCTCGATTGAATCTATGACATCGTCGAGTTTCTCGAGGATATAGGACACGCCGAGACCGCTACCCAAACCGAGCAGCAGGAAGATGAGCATCGATCGCACGAGTTTGGGAGACGAGGGCGCCCCAGGCAAACTGGCTTTGTCTACGATGAAAATGTTGTTGCTGCCCGAGCCGCCGGCGACGTCAACCTCCTTAAAGCGCTGCAGTAGCCCGTTATAGAGGTCCCTGTTGGTGTCGACCTCGCGTTTCAAAATGTTGTATTCGATAGAACGCTTCTGGACGTCGAGGACATCATTGCGTAATTTTTCGACGCGCTTCTTGAGTTCGTTTTCCTGGTTGAGCGAAGATTCGTATGCACCCTTCAACGAAGCGCGAATCGTCGTCATTTCGGTGGCGAGCTGCTTATTTACTTCTGCTATCTTTTTCTTGATTTGTACCATTGCCGGGTAGTTCGGCTTAAATGTTTCGAGTTTTTCCTGGTAACTGGCGATGAGTTCGTTGCGCTTGTTGCGAAGGCCATCGATCACCTCGTTGCTCAGAAATTGCGGAAGGCTGATCGCATCGGAGTTCTTGACCTGCCGCCAAAGTTGTTCGTTTCGTATTCTTTCGGATGTGATATTGCCGAGTGCAATATTGGCGTTGCCGAGATCGGCTTCGGCGATGGATGAGTTTTCATGCACCGTTACGATCTGCTCTTTCTCGGCAAAATTGAGCATTACCTTTTCAGAATGCTCTAATCGAATTTTGAGTTGTTTCAGTTGATCCTGAAGGAACGTCTTGGCGTAGGCATTTGCTTGGAAGCGTTTGTCGAGATTTGCTGCAATAAAAGCCTCCGCATAGGCCGTCGCAATCTTTTGGCTGCGTACCGGGTCCGGGTCCGAATAGGATAGATCAACGAGGCGGGACCCGGCGACTGGCTTTACGGTTAGGTTTTGCTGGACCGTGTTTGCGGCAGCTTCTGTCAAAGCCCGCCTACTTCTCGCGTTGTTCGACGGCCGTTCATGCAACAGGCGTTTGAGTGCTGCGATTATGGAGAATGAGCGTGGGCGGAAAAAGTTGGCATCGTCAGCAAGTCGTGCGGCAGATGCGACACGTTCGGCCAGACTTCGGCTTTGGAGAAGTTCGTATTGCGTCCGTAAAAACTCGGTATCCGTACCTTCGACAGGCGTTACCGATCCGCCATCGACTATCTTGGCGACATTCCGATCGATTTGAAGGCGTGTGGTCGACGTGTAAAGCGGCGTGGTCATCAGTGTTCTGACGGCCCCAAGAGCGAGAATGCTGGTAGCGATGGCGGCAATGAGCCATCTCCGTTTGTAGAAGAGACGAAGGTGTTCGCGAAATTTTGCTGCGAAATCCATTTCGTCCGGTAGCGCCTCTCCGCCATATTGGGGCAGCAATCGATATGATTCCCGAATATCGGCGGCGACTGGCGAAGCTGGTCCGATTTCAGCGGAGCCTGCGCCATTTGTCTCCATGTTCGCGTCGTCTGAGGACGTCATGCTTGTTTCACCGATGAAGTCTTGCGGACGGAGGAACTACAGGAGAGTGACGAAGATGCTCGTGACAGGCAAAGCCTTGAGTAAGCCCTGGTAGGTCGTTTTCAGCGCGGAGTCGGAGACAACGATCAGGTCGCCTTCCGATATCGTTGGATCGCTTGCGCGTCCGGCGCGTATCGCGTCGAGGTCGAATTTGGCGGCGAGTTGCTTGCCGCCGATGTTCCGAAAAACGGCGACTTCGGTTTGTGCCGTATCGCTCAGTCCTTCGGCAGTGGCGATCAATTGCAGCAGCGTTGCGCCTCCGCGTATTGGATATACGCCAGGTTTCTTGACGGCGCCGTCGATTGTCACGCGTTGGCTGTTGTATTCCTTGACGTTGACGTTCACCTGCGGCGATTGCAGATATTTTGCGCCAAGACGTTTCGTTAGATCTCGCTCGATTTCCTGAGCGGTCCGGCCCGCGGCTGGAATTTCGCCAACGAGCGGAAGATTGATCGTTCCGGTAGCTGCGACTTGGACGGTTTTAGAAAGTTCCGGAACTCTAAAGACGGTCACATCCAGAACGTCGAGCGGTCCAATTTTATATGCGGTGCTTTTCGGATCGGATACGGCGGTGAGCCGCTGTGCCTCATGTGCCTCGGGATTCGTGAGGGAAATGCTTCCAGTCGGTCTACTATCACGGAGGTTTTTCGAAAATTCAGCTTTTCTGTCTTTGGCATTCAGTGAGGAATCAATTTCTGTGTTGTCGTTCAACGTGCTGCCGCATGCAGCCAACGATGCACAAAGAGCTAAAATTCCGCCTGTGCATGCTTTTTTCGCTCCGCGCGTTCGCAATGCGTTTTTTGCGCATTTAAGCAGGGATAGAGAGCGGGGGAATGGAGAGAGCTGGAGGTGGAGGAAGGTCGGATGCGGCCACATTTTCTATAACACCTCGCGGACGTGTCGAAACAAGATTGGTCGTTTCATCTTGGCCAACCCATCGGCTAGCGGCCTTTCGGGCCAATGACAGATCGGGCGGGCGCCAACTGTCGTCGTGTGCGTCGCTGGCGATGACGTGGACAATGCCCTCGTCGAGCATACGTTCTGCCCAGTAATTCGAGCGGCGACCGAATTTTCCTAGTAGCGATCCTGCCGTGATTTGCATCCACACTCCGGATCGTACGAGATATTTGATCGTATCGAAGCGGTCGGGAAGCCACATGAGGCGTTCTGGGTGCGTAAGAATGGGCACATAGTTGGCCGCTAAAAGCTCGAAGAAGAATTGTTCAAGCCGGATGGGCGCGATGTGATGCGGGGGTTCGACGAGTACGTAGCGGCTATGCGCAAGTGTCAAAATTTTTCCTGACTCAATCTTGTCGATGAAGTGTGGGGCCATGTGCGCGTCGGCTCCGCTGAACAGATCGAGTGCGATGTTCGATTGCGAAAGCGCATCGCGAAGTCCGGCAATTGCGGCGAAAATCCGGGAGCCCGTATTGTGATAAAGTCCGGGAAGGATGTGCGGCGTACAGACTATGCCGGCGACGCCATCCGACACGGCGATGCGGGCCATATTGAGCGCGGTGCCGAGATCGCGTGCTCCGTCGTCCATGCTAGGCAAAATGTGACAATGCAGATCGATCATCGGTCCTTGTTCGCGCATGGAGCCACGTCGCCTGTTATAACTCGAAAGAGTTAGTTACCTATCGTTGTGATACTTGCGGCTGTCAAGAGATCGGGCTGGCGAGCGAGCGCGAGTGAAGATGGGCAAATTTTCGTTTTTGTTTTTCTGTTTCGCTACGTTAAATCAGTATATTGAGAAATTTGTCGTATCTTATTGGTGAGGAATGGCTGCTCCGAAAGGCGTCGGGGATTTCCACAGGGGTTGCCAACAGGGCTCTATTATATATGATTCCTAAGTGCTATTCTTGGGCCCTCTGGTTGATTTGGGATGGGGTGGTATGGATCGCAGCTTCGTCATCATCTGCTCGGCGGTCTTTCTGGTTTGCCTCGCTTCCGATGCTAACGCCGCTGCTCTCCGGGTCTCGCACGGCGAAGTGCTTCTAAATCGCGGAGGGGGATATCGCGCCGTTCGAAGTACAACGGTATTGGGCGTGGGAGATACCGTTGTCAGCAAGGCAGGGAGCACGGCTGATATAGTGTTTGCCGACGACTGTAGGGTTCGTCTGCGAATCGGGATGATCTTTACAGTCGGGGCTCAGTCGCCGTGCGAGCTCGCTGGCGTGCATGGGCACAATCCAGGCGCGGCGCAGTTATCGCATACAGACGGTGCTTTCGCTTCCGCGGAAAATAGCTGGCGCGCAGGTACGGAAACGCTTCCCGCCGTTGAGGAGGCGCAAGTCAACGTTTGGCCATATGTTCTTGGCGCGGCCGCTGTTGGTGGAATCGCTGCCGCCGCGTCCGGCTTTGGCGGGGGTGACAGTGTTCCTATAAGTCCGTGAGCATTCGACGAGATGTCTCGCTTGGGTGGAGACCGCACGTCTTCCTTATGGAAGAGAGGACATTTCCGCGGGGCGGATCCCGTGCCGATAAGCCGGTATGTCGTTTCGCTATGGAAGATTGCGTTTCCAGATGTGACGTTCTTTCTGAGCTTCGTCGTCCTCGGCGGAAGTGTCGTATTGGGCGGCGGGACGCATAGCGGATTTCTTGCGGATGTTCTGTTGCAGCTCGCCGCTTTGCCGTTGCTTTGGGTTGCCACAATACAATTGGCCTCCGCGCATTCCGTTTCACGGCTAAAACGGCCTCTCTTATTTATAGCCGCGCTCGCATCTCTCCCGCTAATACAACTCATTCCCTTGCCGGCTTTGTTATGGACCCGGTTGCCGGGACACAATGTGGTCGCGAATACCTATGTGCTTCTTGGTGAAGCACTTCCATGGTGGCCGTTGACGCTGTCGCCGGCTTCGACGTGGCTTAGCGCGCTCGCAATTTTACCTCCTGCAGCGCTATTTCTAGCCACGCTTTCGCTTTCCTATCGACAACGGCGAAAGCTTAGCGCGCTCGTGGTGGTCATGGGGGTTGTGAGTGCTTTCCTGGGGCTTTTGCAACTCGCAGGCGGGACGCATAGCGCTCTGCGGTTCTATGCGATCACAAACTCCACCGAGGCGGTGGGATTTTTTGCAAACCGCAATCACTTCGCCGCGTTGCTTTACGTGACAATGCTGTTTTCAATCTGTTGGACCGTCGAGTTTGCGACTCCGCTTCGCGCGCAATCTCGTCGTCGACTTTTCGATACACATGCCATCATGGGTTTCGCCGGCTTCGGAATTGCATTCGTCGTCCTGCTTACCGGCCAATTGATGGCGCGATCGCGTGCGGGAATGTTGCTTGCTATCCTGGCGGTCCTAAGCAGTTTCCCGATTATTGCGTCCGATAGGCGGATGCGCTCCGTTGGTTTTGTCTCGACCAAAGTTTTCATGGGAGTCGCAGTCGCGACGGTGGTTCTCTCGTTGCCTGTTGCACTTTATCGCATTCTAGACCGGTTCGGGGTCGATTCCGTAACGGACGCTCGTTTCACTATCGTGAGAAACACGACATCCGCCGCACTTGCCTATATGCCCTTCGGCTCAGGTCTCGGCACATTCGTTCCAGTCTACCAAATGTTCGAGAAGCCAGGCGACATTGGCGCCGCGTACATAAATCATGCTCACAACGATCTGCTGGAGCTTTGGCTTGAGGCCGGCTTGCCCGGTCTTGCACTCGCGATAATTTATTTCGGATGGCTGGTGCATAGAATGCGTGGGATTTGGCGCGGAGCCGCGACGGCGCAGCTGCGGACTATAGATCAAGGAATCATCAAAGCGGCGGCGGTTGTTCTGTTTCTCCTGATCGTCCACTCCCTCGTCGATTACCCGCTACGGACGTATGCTATGGCGGCGATTGCAGCGTTCTGTTCAGCGGTTTTGATTGCTCCGGTGGGTATTTTGCCGGAACCCCGGCCGGGCGCGATGCGGTCCCAGGGTTTTCGCATAGAACGTAGAGCATCCCGACGTAACCGGAGAGACGGAACCGAGAAAGATCGTAATCGTCAAACACGGCCGCGCGAACTTTTAGGGCAGTCGGTCGACTGGCCTGCGGCTTGGTGTTCGCCGGAGGTGCGCGCGTCTACCGAACCGCAAGTAACGCCGGAATCGGTTGGGCCGGAATCCGGCTCCTGAATTTTAAACGCTAGCCTTATGCTCTCAATTGTATGGCGGGTTGTGCTGCGTTAACATTTGCGAACTTGTGGACCCGGTGGATATGGGACAGGTGCTGGTTGATACCAGTGGTCCATCTCAACCGTGTCTGCAGCAGCGTTGTCCTTTTCACCTGTAGGGGCGGGTTCGACGCCGAGCGTCTGCCATGCGCTGCGGATCGCGCGATCGTCGATGCGCTCGCCAAACAGGACGGTGCGCACGGTCATTAGAAGAATGCGAATATCTACGCGGAAAGACGCATTGTTGACGTACCACAGATCAAGTGCTGCTTTGTCGGCGATCGACAAATGGCGCCCGCCGTTGATTTGCGCCCAGCCGGTTAATCCGGGGCGCATTTCGAGCCGCGCGCTAAAATCCGGCGACTGATCGATTGGCAATAGCGGTCGTGGGCCGATAATCGACATCTCTCCCGTCAGCACATTGAAGATTTGCGGTAGTTCATCGACCCGCATCCGCCGCAGGAATGCACCGATGGGTGAGAGCCGTTCGCTGTCGGGCAGGCGTCGTCCTGTCGAATCGTAGGCCGAACGCATCGTTCGGAATTTCAAAACTTTAATCGGTCTGCCTCGCGTTCCGGGTCTTTGTTGCCAGAATATAACTGGGTATCCGACATCGAAAAAGACGAACGCGGTGACACATAACATTGGAGGGAGGAGGCAAACGATTGCCAGGAGTGAAAGTGCGATATC
Organism: Hyphomicrobium sp.; assembly: GCA_035547255.1. Lineage (GTDB taxonomy): Bacteria > Pseudomonadota > Alphaproteobacteria > Rhizobiales > Hyphomicrobiaceae > Hyphomicrobium_B. The sequence continues at coordinate 1,077 of DASZVX010000058.1, read as the reverse complement.
GAAGCCGCGCTTCCAGAACAAATACGCTGGCGAGAGCTGCTGCTCGATGCCGAACGCGAACGGACGGGATTGTTGCATCGGAGAAGCGGGGACTCCCGTCGCCTGCGGAGGGAGATCATCCGCACGTAGGGCTTCGAGACCGAAGCTATGATTGAGCGCCTCCAGACGGATCTTGCGTTCCCGGTCCAAACGCAGCAGAACTTTTTGGGATCCGGGCGAGAGTTTCTCAAACGGCATTGCAACGACTACGCGGCGGATGTGAACCCCATGAACCTCCAGTTCATGCATTATCTTTTCGATATTTTCGGGGCTTCCTAGAATCGGACATGAACGCAGGAGACGTCCCCAGTGTCGGGGCATTTCTGAGAGTATACCAACCACGGTTAGGCATTTTGCGCCGCCTTCCGCGACGCAGCGCAGGAAGAGTTCGGTAATCGCGTTCAGACCTATAACGATCACGTCTTCTCGCGCTTCGGGAGAATTTGTTTGGTATCGGCGCCGTCGGCGCCATGCATGTCGTAGACGCATAAACATGCGCACGCTGAGAACGGCGCCTGTCGTCATTGCAAATTGTAGGAACAGTAGAGATTTTCCGCCTGGGACGGACGGATAATTATTTGCTGTTGCTGCCACCGCCAAAGTGGCGATACCCAATGCGAGCAAGATCCGCAGGCAATCCTGCAGAGAAGCGAACCTCCAAAGTCTGCGATGCAATCCTGTCGCCACAAAAAGCGGAATCGTGCCCGCACACATCAGCAGGCCGTAAGCGGCGCCAGCTTGAATAAGACTGCCTATTTCCAAATGAAGATTAGAAGTCAGCAGAATGGCGGTGATGCTTGATGCGAAAACAATGAGTAGATCGATGGCAAGCAGGAAAAGACAATGCATGCGTGCTCCGATTCATTGCGCGCGCGTTATTAGCTCCTTAGTGTTAGTTCTTGCGAGCTGTTCGCCACGTTTATCCACATTTCGTTGAGTGCTTGACCGTGTTGCGGGCGGGCGGAGCTGCTTTCAGTCGGACAACGTGATCAAGCCGTGTGCGACGGCAAGCGCGACGGCTTGCTCGCGAGTCTTAGC
>DASZVX010000057.1:0-3323 GCA_035547255.1 Hyphomicrobium sp. | reverse complement strand
TGACGTTGCCCCCTGAGGCTTATCCGGTTTGAGATGGAGTCCGGCCTTTAGAAAGGACCGGACTGATGAAGCGCTCGAGGTTCACGGAAGAGCAGATCGTTGCGATCCTGCGCGAGCAGGAAGCCGGAGTGGCGACGGCCGACCTTTGCCGCAAGCATGGGGTTAGCAGCGCCACCTTCTACAAGTGGAAGGCCAAGTACGGCGGCCTGGACGTGTCCGACGCGAGGCGGCTGAAGGCGCTGGAGGACGAGAACGCCAAGCTGAAGCGGCTGCTCGCAGACGCCATGCTCGACAAGGTAGGCCTGAAGGAACTGCTCGCAAAAAAATGGTGACGCCCGCCGCCAGGCGTGAGGCGATCGCTCTTCTCCGGGAGAAAGCTGGAGGTGAGCGAGCGGCGGGCGTGCACGATGATCGGGATCTGCAGGATGACGGTGCGCTACCGGTCGCAGCGGCCGGACGATAGCAGGCTGCGCGAGCGGATGAAGGCGCTGGCCGGTGAGCGCCGGCGCTTTGGCTATCGGCGACTGCACATCCTGCTGCGCCGGGAAGGCTACGTTGTGAACCACAAGCGCCTGTTCCGGCTCTATCGGGAGGAACGGCTGGCGGTGCGCCGGCGCGGCGGCCGCAAGCGGGCGATGGGGACGCGGGCGCCGATCACCCTCCCTCTCCAGCCCAACCAACGCTGGTCGCTCGACTTCGTCTCCGATCAGCTGCTCGATGGCCGCCGCTTCCGCATCCTGACGGTGGTCGACGACTGCACGCGGGAATGCCTGGCGCTGGTCGCCGACACCTCGCTCTCCGGGATGAGGGTTGCACGGGAACTGGACCAGCTCATCGCCGCCCGCGGCAGACCGGTGACGATCGTCAGCGACAACGGCACCGAGCTTACCTCGAACGCGATCCTGACCTGGGCCGATGCTAGCCAGATCGGATGGCACTACATCGCGCCCGGCAAGCCGATGCAGAACGGTCTTTGCGAGAGCTTCAACGGCCGCCTTCGCGACGAGCTTCTGAACGAGACCCTGTTCCGCTCGCTGCCCCACGCCCGAAGCGCCCTCGAAGACTGGCGGCGCGACTACAACATCGACCGACCGCACTCCCGGCTCGGCTGGCTTACCCCGGCTGCCTACGCTGCCACCTTCACCATCGCCGCACACGCGGCATCAACCCGCCGGACTCCACTCATGACTGGATAAAACTTGGGGGCAACGTCACCTTAAGTTTAATTTCCGGCCACCATCCAAACCGGGTTATCGCAGTAATAATCCCGGCAGATGATAGCCTTCTTATTTTGTGTTATTTAAACCAACGATAGCCTCCACCTCGATCATCAGTTCGGAGATCACGAGTTGGCTGACCTCTACCAGCGTACTGGCCGGTCGTATATCGCCGAAAAACTCTTGACGAATCGGATTAATCCGACCGCGGTCTCCGATATTGGTGAGATACACTGTCACTTTGAGAACGTCCGCGACGGAGCTACCAACCGAATCGAGAACACGTCGCATATTACGAAAGACCTGCCTCGCCTGCTCAACCACATCGTCACGGCCAACGACATTCGAGCGCTCATCCAATGCAACGAGTCCAGAAATAAACAGTAAGTCGCCGAAACGGACGGCGTCCGTGTAGTGACTAACCGGCTCAGGCAAACCGGACACTCTAAATTCTTGGCGCACAATGACCATTCAGACCTCTCAAAAAACGGTAGTTCACCGGCCTGCGCCTACGCTTCAAACGTGACGATGCGGACCGGAGTGGGATCGAAGCCGTTGCACGGGTTGTAAATCTGGGCGCAGTTCGAGACGACGCAAATGAGATCACGTTCAGCTTTCAACACAACGTAATCGCCGGGTTTAGACGCTCCTTCGGATATCGCCATCGATCCGTCGTTGGCTACCGGAACGCTCATGAACCAGTTCACGTTCGTGGCGATATCGCCTCGCGTCAAGCCGAACGACTTCAGCGCCGTTTCGAAGGTGTCTCTGCAGTTCGCCTTTGGCGTTTTGCCATATCGGAGCAGATTCATCTCCAAGCTGCAGCAACCGCCAATAGTATCGTGTCCGCCACAGGTATCGTCGACCACTGTCATCATCTTGTTGGCTCGATCCGACCAAAGGATCGAGCCTTTGCTCAGAAAGATGTTACAGTTCATCTTCATCGTATTCGACGCGTTATAGCGATCGGTTGGATCGTGAGCATCGTAACAAAGGAAATCGACGGCTTGTTTTCCGGCAATGTCGACGATTTTTAGACACTGACCAGATCGAAGCTTTCGGCCCCACGGCTTTCCCGCTTCGACAATTACATCCTCGACAACCTTGCCATTCGTTTGCTCGTCCGAAATGCTCACTTCGTTCTCCATTTTTCGATCGATTGTTCTATCGCTGCTCAACCCAGCTTTCCCGCTTCGGCAAATGTCGCTCGATGCGGTCCATCATTTTCTCGCGGCCGATAAACACGATCTCCGACCGCACTTCGCCATCTGGCCACGCTTTCATTTCGATTGGCTCGTGAAAGAGGTTTTGGACGGCGTGGATGAGAAGCGGCGTATCGAGACCGACCACGTTTACGATGCCTTTGATCCTGACGATCGAATGGCCTAGCTCGCGGACGATCGAGTCCATCGCAGTGCTGATTTCGACCCAATAGAACGGCTCTTTCGACCGCAAGCAGACGGACGCGTATCGGTCGTTATGCGATTCCGCATCGTTTTCTTCGTCCGACACCGGCAGGCACAGGAATTTGCTTTTGCTTTTCCCATAGTCCGACATCCAGTCGACCGATTCGATGTGAGCCTTGACCGCCGCCAAGTCGTCGGAGTTTGCAAATTGCGCAACGGGGTTCATCTCTTTGACTTCTTCAAAGACAATTTTGTGCCGTTCGGGAGACACGAGATCGCCCTTGGTAAAGATGATGAAACCTGCAGTCAGAATCTGCGCCGCGACCTGATTGTTTCGCTTCATGACGTCCAGAAAATTCGTCAGGTCGACCGTCGTCATCACGCTGTGAAGCTCGAATCGCGCCAAAAGAGCTTGATCGAGAACCAGATTGTTTGCGATCGGGCCGGGATCCGCGATGCCTGTCGTTTCGATGACAATGCGCTTGAATGGCGGCAATTCTGCCGCAATACGCTTGTCGTAAAGCGAGTTGAGCGTATCGGCTAACCCGGTTCGGACAGTGCAACAAACGCAACCCGACGACAGCAATACGACGTCATCGGTGAATTCATTGATCACGGCGTTGTCGATACCGACGGCGCCGAATTCGTTGACGACGATCGCCGTATCTTCCAGTGCGGACTCCTCGATCAGACGCTTGAT
>DASZVX010000056.1:0-29110 GCA_035547255.1 Hyphomicrobium sp. | reverse complement strand
TCAGTGCCCTTGCCATGCCGAATGGCGGCGTTGAGATAGACGGTTCCGTCAGCAGCAACGGCGATATGGCGTGGCGACCCCTCGATATCCGCGAAAACAGTCGCGCAAAAGCCCTTCGGCAGGATCAAGCCGGCGTTGTCTGCCGGACAGAGATCTGCCCCGACAGCCGCCTTTGGGCTCGCCTCTCCACCGGCTGCGATTGAAATGGTCCCGAACGAAACTGCCGCTGCCAAAGCGACGCCTGCGACGAACTTCTGACCCATATCCCGTCCTTGTGATGAAGCGCGCGGAAAGCGAAAGTCCGCATTCCCCTAGTCTATAGCCAGGCCGCGGCAGTGCCCAATGCCCCCTAAACTGGCCGGGACACTAACCCGGCCACGCCTTTAAGGCCATGTCGGCTACTCGTACTAGATCATCGCGTGATGCTCCGCCCGCCGCCTGCACGGACATGCCTTGCGTGATCGTAGAGACGAAGCGCGCGAGCTGGGCAGGATCGGCATCGGAAGCGATATCGCCCTCGGCCTTGGCGCGCTCGAGGCGTTCTCGCAGCGCCTGCTCCGCCTCTGAGCGACGCCTGCACAATTCTTGCTTGATCGATTCCGAAGCTTCGCCGCACGTCAAGGCGCCCTGTACCGCCAAGCAGCCCCGCGGATTACACGGGTCGGTCAAAGCTAACGCTACATTCTTCAAGAGCCGCTCGACGACGCCACGTGCCGTCGGCTCTGCAAGCGCTTCGCGCACCGCCCGGCCCGGACCTCGCTCTGTGTAGCGGTCCAAAGCACGGCGAAAAAGCTCTTCCTTGTTTCCGAAGGCCGCATAGAGGCTCGGGCGATTGATCCCCATCGCCTCGGTCAGATCCGTGAGCGATGTTCCTTCATAGCCGCACTGCCAGAAAACGAGCAGTGCCTTATCCAGCGCCGCATCGGCGTCGAATTCTCTGGGGCGGCCCTTATGCGCCTGCACCGTCATTCTCCCGGTCATCGCCCGTTCAGACTCGACCATATACATTTACATACCCATCGATACAAATAATCCTTGACAGGTCCCGCACCCGCAAATACCATACCGATCAGTACATATATAGATGATGAGGTGTCCGATGAGAAGCTCCCTCACCAGTGCCAGCGCAGTCCTCAAGGGATTTACGGGCTGGGTGACGCGCCGCCGCTCAGCGGCCCGTGCGGAAGTCGAGACACCGGAAATTCCAGAAGTTGTATGGGCGTGCGGACAGCGCATCCCCCTAGAGGACAGCGAATTGGATACTCGGCGGGAATTCGCGACACAGCAGGATCGTTGGCCGCTCGGACCCAGCGTCGACAATTTTTCCTGAGCGAAGCCACCTCTAATCGGAACGCGATGGCCATTTAGATGGGCTTCGCAAATACCGACGTCATGACTGAGTCCCGCCGCAAATGCCCGCCAGCGGCGGCTCAGTTCTGCTCGCGGGCGCACAAACATTCAGCCATTGTCGTTGACACTCGCGGGCGGCACTGCGATGCGGGTGCCGCCTTTACTTGCACGCGTCAGAGCCATTCATGACCGCAATCATTTCCATCGCGAATCTCTCGAAGACTTATGCCTCGGGTTTCAGCGCGCTGAAGAGCATCAATCTCGAAATCCGACGCGGTGAAATTTTCGCGCTGCTCGGACCGAATGGCGCCGGCAAGACGACGCTGATCAGCATCATCTGCGGCATCGTCAACGCGAGCACCGGAAGGGTGACGGTCGGCGGCAAGGACATTGTCCGCGACTACCGTGCCGTGCGCGCGATGATTGGTCTGGTGCCGCAGGAACTTTCGACCGACATGTTCGAGACGCCGTGGGCAACGGTCAACTTCAGCCGCGGCCTGTTCGGCAAATCGCCCAATCACGCCTTCGTCGAGAAAGTCCTGAAAGATCTCTCCCTCTGGGACAAGAAAGACAGCCGCATCATGACGCTCTCGGGCGGCATGAAGCGCCGCTTACTGATTGCGAAAGCTCTCGCGCACGAACCGCGCGTCTTGTTCCTCGATGAGCCGACTGCCGGTGTCGACGTCGAGCTTCGGCGCGAAATGTGGGACGTCGTCCGCGCGCTCCGCGCCTCGGGCGTCACGATCATCCTGACCACCCACTACATCGAAGAAGCCGAGGAAATGGCCGACCGCATCGGCGTCATCGCCAAGGGCGAAATCATTCTCGTCGAAGAAAAAACCGAGTTGATGCACAAGCTCGGCAAGAAGCAGCTGAGCCTTCAGCTTCAATCGGCATTGGCGGCCGTACCGCCGTCGCTCGCAGCCTACAACCTGCAACTCGCCAACGACGGTCACGAGTTGATCTACACCTACGACACGCAGGCCGAGCGAACCGGCATTACGGCGCTGCTGAACGATATGCGCGCGGCTGATTTGGCGTTCAAAGACTTGAGCACGACGCAAAGCTCGCTCGAAGACATTTTCGTGGACCTCGTGAGGCAAAAGAAATGAACGTCGAAGCGGTCCGCGCCATCTATGGCTTTGAAATGTCCCGCTGGGGACGCACGCTGATGCAGAGCATCGTCTCGCCCGTGCTTTCGACGTGCCTCTACTTCGTCGTCTTCGGCTCCGCCATCGGCTCGCGCATCTCGCAGGTCGAAGGAATCGACTACGGCGCGTTCATCGTGCCAGGCCTCGTCATGATGTTGCTGCTGACGCAGAGCACGCTGAACGCCTCGTTCGGCATTTATTTCCCGCGCTTCACGGGCACGATCTACGAGCATCTTTCGGCGCCCGTTTCCCCCTTCGAGATCGTTCTTGGCTACGTCGGCGCGGCAGCGACGAAGTCGGTCATCCTTGGTCTGCTCGTTCTCGCAACCGCCAGCCTTTTCGTAACGCTCCACATCGCGCATCCCTTATGGATGATCGCATTCCTGCTGCTGACGGCAATCACCTTCAGTATGCTGGGATTCATCATCGGCATCTGGGCCGACGGCTTCGAAAAGCTGCAGATCATCCCGCTTCTCGTCATTACGCCGCTGACGTTTCTCGGCGGCACATTCTATTCGGTGAACATGCTGCCGCCCTTCTGGCAGAAGGTGACGCTGCTGAACCCCGTTGTCTATCTGATCAGCGGCTTCCGTTGGAGCTTCTTCGAAATCTCGGACGTGAACGTCGGCGTCAGCGTGCTGATGACCTTCGCATTCCTGGCAATCTGCATGGCCATCGCGTGGTGGATCTTCAAAACCGGCTATCGGCTCAAGGCGTAGAGGTACGTCTCACTCCACTCTCATCCGTCTTTCAATGGGTTTACGACAGGGAAGCGATCGCCCCGGCCAATCCCTCGACGAATATATCTGCATGTTCGCGGGCGAAACAGAGCGGCGGACGGATCTTCAGCACATTGCCGTGCTTTCCGGCCGTGCCGATCAGAATGTTGCGCCGCCTGAGTTCATTGACGATCCGCTCGGCAGCTCCGCGATCGGGCTCGCGTGATATCTTGTCTTTCACGATCTCGATGCCCGTATAGAGACCGGCACCGCGCACATCGCCAACGTGCTCGTCCGCCCCCTCGACCATCCTGATCTCCGAGCGAAGATAAGCCCCCGTCTCGAAGGCATTGAGTTGCAGCCCCTCGTCTTTCAGCACGTCGAGCACTGCGAGCCCGGCGGCGGCAGCGACCGGATTGCCGCCGAAGGTGTTGAAATAACCGGATCGGGATCCGAACTCGGTGAGGAGATCCGGCTTGACCGCAACTCCGCCTATTGGAAAGCCGTTACCCATCGGCTTTCCCATCACGACGATGTCGGGCACCACGCCGTGCCTGTCGAAGCCCCACATCTTTTCGCCCGTGCGTGCGAAGCCCGGCTGTACTTCGTCGGCGATATAGACGCCACCCGCGTTACGCACATCGGCAATTGCTTCCGCAATGAAGCCTGCTTCGCCTGGAAAAACGCCGTCGCTCGAAAAGATGCTGTCCGCCACGAACCCGGCGAAGCGAATGTTCTTCTCCCGCATCTGGGCGATAGCGGAGCGCACGTCAGCGCTGAGCTTCCAACCGACGTCGCCCGGCGATTGCCGGTATGTATCCGGCGCCGGAACGAGAAACACGTAAGGCGGACGCGGTTCGGGACTTGCTGAGGCCGGCGAGATCTCCGTCACGGCCGACGTATTGCCGTGATAGGCGTTGTCGGTGACGATGAACCCCGTCCCGCCGGTAGCCGCGCGCGCGATGCGCAACGCCAAATCCGTGCTCTCGCTGCCCGTGCACGTGAACACGACGTTCGAGATCGCGTCGGGCATCGTCCCCAGCAAACGCTCGGCGTAAGTATAGACGTTATCGTAGAGATAACGCGTGTGCGTGTTGAGCATCCCCATCTGGCGTGACACCGCCTCGACGACTCGCGGATGGCAATGCCCGACAGACGGGACATTGTTGTAAGCATCGAGATAGCGTGTGCCGTCGGCATCGTAGAGCCACACGCCCTCTCCTTTCACCAGGTTCAACGGCCGCTCGTAGAACAGCATCGACGTCGGCCCGAAGGCCCGGCGCCGCCGCTTGACGAGGCTCGTCACGGCAGGATCGAGCCGGTCGGCGGTCTCCATGTCGAAAGCGTTGAGTTCGAGAATTTTTCGCGTTGCGTCCATAATGCTCTCTACGGTCGGGCGAGTTCGTCAGCTGGGTTCCGAAAAGATATATAAGCTTTGGCTTGGCTTCGGCTTGACCTCACTCCCCTGCGGCTGTTCAGTTCCATGCCGCGACGCCGGGACTCGCGTCAACTTTCCCGAGATCGGGGTCAAACGCCGCACGCCCGATTGGGATAAAGTAAGCCCGAATAATGATGCGTTGCATCTCAGCAGGCCACCATGACGGACAAAACACACCCACGCGCCAACCGCTGGAAACGGTTCTCCGACTGGGACGAACGTCCGCTCCGGCTTGACCAGTTCGCTGTCGAGGACGCCGCCAACGGGTTCGCTGCCTTCAAGAGCCCGCATGACCCGAAGCCGGGATTGAGCCTAGGCGCTGGACGCGTCGAGTCGATGGACGGCATCCCTGCCCGCGACTTCGACATGATCGACGTCTTCATCGCACGTTACCACCTCGATCCCGAAATCGCGCCAGAAGCGATGGCAATGCCGTCGATCGAGGTTGCGCGCATGCTTGTCGATATGAACGTCGCGAGAAGCGAGCTGGTCCGCCTCGCGCACGGCATGACGCCCGCCAAGCTGGCCGATGTCGTCTCACACCTGTCGTCTCTCGAAATCGCGTTTGCCTACGGCAAGATGCGCGCCCGCCAGACTCCCGGCAATCAGGCGCACGTGACGAACGCCAAGGACGACCCTCTGCAAATGGCCGCCGACGCCGCGACGGCGGTCGCTTTCGGCTTCGACGAAATCGAAACAACGATGCGGGTTGCCCGCAACGCCTGGTCGAACGCGGTCTCTTGCGCTGTCGGTGCTGCGGTCGGCCGCTGGGGCACCCTCTTTCAATGTTCGAGCGAAGAAGCCGAAGAACTGAAGATCGGCATGGCGGGATTCACGTCCTATGCCGAAACGGTTTCGGTCTACGGCACGGAGAAAAGCTTTATCGACGGCGATGATACGCCGTGGTCGAAGGCGTTCCTCGCGGCAGCTTACGCTTCGCGTGGCATCAAGATGCGCTGCACCTCCGGCGCCGGTTCCGAGTTGCTGATGGGCTTCCATGATCGCAAATCTTTGCTCTATCTCGAAGCGCGCTGCCTCTGTCTGCAACGTGCAATGGGTGTGCAAGGCACGCAGAACGGCGGGATCGATGGCGCTCCGGTGACGTGCACCGTTCCGGGCGGCATGCGCGAGCTCATGGCGGAAAACCTCATCGCCGTCTGGCTCGATCTCGAATGTGCCTCCGGCAACGATGCCCGAGCGACGGAATCGGAAATCCGCGTCGGCGCGAAGATCCTGCCCTACCTGATCGCTGGTTCCGATCTCATTTGCTCGGGCTTCGGCTCGATCCTGAAATACGATAATTCCTTCAACGCCTCGCTGCTGAATGGCGAGGAGCTTGAGGATTATCTCGTCCTGCAGCGCGATTTCGAAGCCGATGGTGGCCTGACGCCCGTTGGCGAAACGCGCATCATGGAGTTACGAACGCGCGCTGTCGACGCCGTCAGCGCTGTGCTCGAAGAGCTTAAGCTCGCGAAGCCAACGGCCGACATGAAGCAAAGCGTCATCGCCGCATCGGGCTCTGATGACACCCGCACGTTCTCCGGCCGGGACATTGGACTCATCAGTGAGGCGATCAAGGATCGCGCCATTACCGTCATTGATGTCATCAAGGCGCTTGCCGCACGCGGCTTTATGGAAGAAGCCGAAAACCTGTTGAATCTCGTCCGCCTTCGTGTTTCCGGCGACTACTTGCAGACGTCCGCCGTCGTGCGAAATGGCCGCGTCGTCAGCGCAGTCAACGATCCAAACGACTATCAGGGCCCCGGCACCGGCTATCGCCTGAATGAAGAACGCCGCGATGAGATCGTCGCAATCCGGGACGTGCTCACACGCGCCGAGGTTTTGCGCGCCGAAGCGCACTATAAGTCCGCAGAATCGGGGCGCATTCTTTACAGCACGCTCGGCCCGGCAGGCACGGTGAAGGACCGCCGTGACGTGGTCATCGGCATAAGCCCAGCTTTCGGAATCAAACTCTTTCAGACCGTCGCGGGCCATCCGTTGTCCGCCGTGCTGCGCGCTTTGATTGCCGGCATAACCGAAGGCGGCTGCACCGCGCGCATCGTGCGCATGCGCCATACCGCGGACACTTCATTCCTCGGATTGAGCGCCGCGCGACTGGCGGGCTCCGGTGTCGGAATCGGCATCCAGGCAAAAGGAACCGCCGTCATCCACCAGAAAGACCGCCTGCCTCACAACAATCTGGAGCTGTTCTCCAATTCACCGATCACGAAGCTCGACCACTATAAACGCATGGGCGCCAATGCCGCCGCCTACGCAGGCGGCGACATCCCCGAACCTGTCATCGTGCCGACGCGTGGTGAAGCAATGGGTTCGCGCTACCACGCACGCGTTTCGTTGATCTACGCTATCGAAACCGAGATGACGTCCGAGGGCGCCGAACCCGAAGAGATCGATATCTCATTTCTTGGGGTTGCGGCATGAGCAAGGAGGCCCCCCTTTCGATCGCCGATTATCCTCTGGCGGAAAAGCGGCCCGACGTCGTGCAGACGAAGACCGGCAAAAGCATCGAGGACATCACGCTCGACGGCGTACTTTCCGATCGCGTAGCACTCGACGATCTCCGCATCACGAGCACTGCATTGCACCAGCAGGCCGAAATCGCGCGCGCCGCCGGACGCCCGACCCTTGCCCAGAATTTCGAACGCGGCGCCGAGTTGGTCGACGTGCCGCAAGACGTCATCATGCGGGTTTACGAGCTGCTTCGGCCGGGACGCGCAAACTCCAAGGACGAGTTGCTCGCTGCAGCAAAGGAGCTTCGCGATGCCTACGGCGCCGGAAACGTCGCGAGCTTCATCGAGGAAGCTGCCGACGTCTACGAACGCCGCGCGCTATTCAAACGGCGCTATTAGAAAGGAGCCGGAATGAGCTGGAAGACCGCCTATCGTTCGATGTACTACGACGGCGCCCCGGAGCCCGACGATCCGGATCTCTCCAAACAGCACACCGCTTTTCTCGTCATTGACGTTCAAAACACCTACCTCACCCGCCCCGACAGAAGCTCTCTTTCTCCTGACGAACAACGCCGCTACGACGCCTGGACACCCTTCCACGAGCGGATGCACCAGATCGTCCTTCCGCGAACGCAAGATCTGCTGACGACCTTCCGCAAGAACGGCGTCGAATGCCTGTTCGCGCGCATCGCCTGCCATACGAAAGACGGCCGCGACAGGTCGCTGTCCCAAAGGATGCCAGGCTGGAATAACCTCTTGCTACCGAAGGACGAGCCACCCTCGCAAATCGTACCCGAGCTGGAACCGGTCGGGGACGAGATCGTCGTAACGAAGACGACCGATAGTGCTCTGACTGGAACAAATCTCCGCCTGATCCTGACGAACCTCGGCATCAAAACGGTCATCTGCTGCGGAATCTTCACGGACCAGTGCGTGTCGTCGACCGTCAGGAGCCTGGCTGACGAGAGCTTCAACGTGGTCGTGGTCGAAGACTGCTGCGCGGCGGGCTCGGACGAGCTTCACCACAAAGAACTCGAAATCATCAACATGATCTACTGCCACGTCATGTCGAGCACGGAATTGAAGCGGTTGATGGGGTTCGGCTGACCCAAGTCAAGTTTTGACAGTACAATGTCAAACCCTTAACGACACCGCACATATACGCTCAGGATCGATGACGCACGGCTATCTGGGTCCCTGGGATCGCAGGCGCCTCGCGACTGAAGCCACGCCAGACCCATCCACCCGACCCGAGTATTGCCCACCGCGCCAGAGCAACTGAACTCCAGGGGGAGTAGCCAACGTGACGTCAACCAACGCGCTCGAATCCCAAGAGAGCTTTGACATCAGCAAGGATCATTCGGTCGAGAAGCTGCACGCGAAAGCCGTCGGCCTCATCGGGGTCCTGTTTCTGACAGTTACCGGTGCTGCGCCGGAATCGGCCATGCTCGGCAACGTGACGTTCGCTGCCGGCTTCGGAAACAGCATCTATGTTCCCGCGGCCTTTCTGCTGGCCACGATCGTCTTGACGATCTTCTCGGTCGCCTACGCCGCGATGGCGAGTAAGGTTTCATCGGTCGGGGGTTTCTACTCCTACATCAGCATGGGCCTCGGTCGCGACATCGGCATGTCGGCAGGCTTCGCATCCCTTGCATCCTACAGCGTCTTCGAAGCCTCGCTGACCGGCCTATTCTCGTTCTTTGGAAATTCGTGGCTGCAGTCGCACCTCGGGATCAACATACCATGGATCTGGCTCGCGCTGCTCATGATCCTGCTGACGTCGATCCTCAGCTACCAGGATGTACAGATCTCGGCCAAGATCCTCGGCGTTGCGCTGGTCCTTGAAGTGGTGATGCTCCTGATCTTCGACGCGGGGATTATCCTCGCCAAAGAAGGTACGAACTTCAGCCTCGAGTCTTTGAATCTTGCCCGCGTCATGACGCCGGTCGCGGCGCAGAAGGTCGGCACAGTCAACATCGCGGCAGGGGCTGCCGCAGTCGGCATATTCATGGCCTTCTGGTCTTGGGTCGGCTTCGAGATGGCGCCGAACTACGCGGAAGAATCGCGCGACCCAAAGCGCATCATTCCGCTCTCCCTTTATATCTCCGTCGTCGGGCTCGGACTTTTCTACGTCTTCACGAGCTGGTGCGCGGTCTCCGCCTTCCCGAGCGAAGGTGAGATGCTGGCCAAGGCCGTCGGCGACTCCGGCAACTTCTTCCTGTCGCCGCTCGAGAAGTTCGTTGGCGGGTGGGCCGTCGAAGCGATGGCTTTGCTCATCCTGACAAGTTCGTTCGCGTGCGGAATGGCGTTCCACAACACAGCGGCACGTTACATGTACTCACTCGGCCGCGAGGGCGTGCTGCCGCGCTTCCTCGGAAAGACGCATCCGACGCACAAGAGCCCACACGTGTCGTCGACGCTGCAATCCGTACTCGCCGCTGTCTGGGTCAGCCTGTTCGCATATTTCCTCGGAACCAATGATGCAAATGCACAGGCCTACGCCACGGTCTACACGATGCTGGCCATCCTCGGCACGATGCTGCTGTTGATCCTGCAGGCCATCGTATCGATCGCAATCATCGCCTACTTCCGCGCAAATCACCCCGGTGAAGCCGGCATCTTTGCTTCCCTGATCGCGCCGATCATCGCCTTCGTCTCTCAGGTTTATCTGGTCTATCTACTTGTCCAGAACCTCGAGACCTTCGGTGGCACCGGCGGCTTCGGCAGCCGCATTCCCTGGATTGCATTCTCGATCCTGGCGATTGGCCTGATCTGGGGCGTCGCGCTTCGTCTCTTCGCTCCGAAAGCACACGCCAGAATTGGCAGGCTTGTTCTCAACGACGAGTAAGCGAAAAAAGCGATCTTGAGGCTACACCTTTTGACACTGGCGGGTGCTCTCGACAGGCACCCGCCGTGCTACAAAAATCAGTCTCCGCACAGTGAGGAGAGAAACATCATGCTGACTTCGATCGCGGGAAAGTCGGTCATCGTAACCGGCGCCAGCAAAGGTATCGGCAAAGGCATCGCGCGCGTCTTTGCAAAGAACGGCGGCAAGGTCATGATCGTCTCACGCCACCTCGATGAGGCCGAGGCGACCGCCGACGAATTCCGCCGTGCCGGCGCAACCGCGAAGGGCTTTGCAGCCGATGTCACGCAGATGGGCGATATGCAGTTGCTGGCGGAAGCAACAGCAAGCGTCCACGGCGGCATCGATATCCTCTGCGCAAATGCCGGCATCTTTCCGCAAATGAAAATCGAGGAGCTGTCGCCGGAGGACTGGGATTTCGTAAGCGCGACGAACCTCAAGGGTACGTTCCTGCCAATCAAAGCCTGCCTGCCTCACCTGAAGAAATCGGGCCAAGGCCGCATCGTCATCACATCGTCGATCACCGGGCCCGTCACCGGGTTTCCCGGCTGGTCTCACTACGGCGCGACGAAGGCCGGACAGTTGGGCTTCATGCGCACAGCCTGCATCGAACTTGCGAAATACGGCATCACCGTCAACGCCGTCCTGCCGGGAAACATCGCAACGGAGGGCTTGGCCGCGCTCGGCGCCGAATACGAACAGTCGATGGCAGCATCGATCCCACTCAAAAAGCTCGGAACGGTCGAGGACATCGGCTACGCGGCGCTGTTCCTCGCGTCGAAGGAAGCCGGCTACATCACCGGTCAAACGATCATCGTTGATGGCGGACAGATCTTGCCGGAAAGCATGGACGCACTTGCTCAGGCTTAGACCGCGCGGTTGACTTGCTTCACTCTCGCTCGCCGAGAACCTGTGCACGAAGTGCACGCGGGGAAAGACCTGTCCATCTCCGCACCGCACGGCTGAACGCGGAAAGCTCGGAATAGCCGACCAGGAAAGCGATTTCGGAGAACGAAAGCTGACGCTGCCGCACATAGGAAAGCGCAAGATCGCGCCGCGTATTTTCGACAAGTGTGCTGTAGTTCATGCCGTCGTAGTGCAGTTCGCGCTGAATGGCACTCAAGGGCATCCTCAATTCGGCGGCGATGGCTTCGATTGGCGGAAAGCCTTCCGGCAAACGTGCCCGGACCGCCGTTCGCACCCGGTCGGCAACCGTGAATCGCACGTCGTTTCGTTCCGACAGTCGCTGCAAACACAGCCGCATCGCCGACATCAGCCGGAGATCGGCATGCGGCATCGTCGCGCTCAGCGCCTGTGGACGAAATACGATTGCGTTGGTCGGCTGCGAGAAAAATGCCTGAGCTGCGAAGGCCCGCTCGTGTTCCCGCCAAGCTTCGGGCTTTGGATGTTCGAAGTGGACTTCCTCCGGAGCCCAGCCTTGGCCCAGCGCCTCACGCACAAAATTGAGGAACATGCCGAGCGACAGTTCCGCATCCTGTCGGCGTTCGACGATCTGCGGCGCATCGATCCGATACTCGAGCCGAACCAGGTCGTCCGGCGAACGGACGAGCGCCATCGAAGACGATTGCTGATGAAGCGGAAAGAGATCCACCAGCGTTTCGAGCGCCGCTCCGAGCGTTGGCGCCGACAACGCCGCATAACCCCAGAGACCAAGATCGCGTGGATCAAACGAGTTGCCGAACCAAAGGCCGAAGTTGTCATTGCGCGTCAGACGCGCACTCTCTTCGAACAGCCTACAATACGAGCCGAGGCTAAGCTGCAGCGTCGGAGATCCGGCCATCTCGGGCGAAACCCCGGCATGTCCGAAAATGCGATCGACATCACCCTTTTGCCGTTCGATGAACCTGACGATCCCGGTCGCCGCCGAAGCGAGGACTGATGGCCCGGCGTCGCGCCCAAGCCATTCGCCGGCGTTCTCCGCCGCAATGTCAGTGATGCCAACTGCCATGGCAATCCCGGCGAGCCGCTGCAAACACAGAAGCGAAAAGGCTAGCAGAAGCACGAGGTGGGTCAACCGCGAACTGCGCCGAATAATTCAACGATGCGCCTGTGCGAATGCACAACCCGTGAGCAAAGCTCAGCCGAGAAGCCGATGCAAAATGCCTGTCTTCGGCGCTGCATCAAGACCGGCGTGCGATTTTCCGCCGAACCGCGAGAGATAGCGCTCGCAAAACGGTATGGTCTCATGGGTGTAGGAAACGCCCATGGACTGCGCGAGTTCGGTTTCCGAATGTGATCCGATCCATGCGATCAGCAGCAGGCGGCGCAGCATCACGAAGGTCTCGATCTCGTTCTCCTCTTCGGTGCTCAAAGAGCCGACGCGCCGGTAGCCGCGAACCCAAGCCTGCAGCAACTCAGGAACCTCCGGAGCGTGCTCGAAGAAGGAGACCGTCGTCGCGCAATCGTAGAGCAGCCACGAAAAGCCGGAATCGTCAAAATCGATCACCTTGACGGTGCTGCCGTCCATCAGGAGATTGGCGAGCCGCATATCGCCATGAACGAGGTTGAAGCGGTCAGGCGACTTGCCGAAGCTGTGGAGCCTCTCCCTGATCAAACCGACTGTGTCGGAGAACGCCTCCATCGCTTCGGGCGTCATGCCCATGCCATTCTGCCAGCGCCCCCAATGCGGGCGATCCCCAAGGCTCGTGTCGAAGTCCCAGGTATGACGCTCAAACCAGGACGGACGCCGCCAGCTCCGAACATGTGCGTGCATGCGCGCCGCCGTCTCGCCGAGGAGTTCAAATCCGGCGATGTCGGTTCGTGCGGGCTCCGCGCCGTTCTCCCAAAGAAATAGAACGACATTCCGAGGATTGGCCAAGCTTTCAACGGAAACTGTCTGAATGAATTCGCCGTCGAGCCCACGCACCGCGGTTGGCGTTACGACACCGTAGTCGCGAAGCGCCGTCAGCCAGCAAAGCTCGGACGCGACCGCCGTGCGCGAATGATAGCCTTCGCGGTGCACGCGCAATGCCCACTTTCGGCCGGTACGCGGATCTTCCACGCGGTAGGTCGCATTCTCGGAAACGTTGATCAGCTTGATGCTGACGCCTTCCGGCAGGTCGAAGCGGCGGACGGCGCGCTCGGCAACCAATTGCAAGTGCCGCAAAAGCTCGTCATGCGTCAATTCAGTATTGGCTGTCATACGTAGACCCGAGGGTTAGAGCACTTGGCGCGAAAGCAGCAGATATGTGGCTTTCAAAGCCTCGTCGAGACTATGGGGCGCCAGCCGGACAGACTTGACTTCGGTAGAGGTACAGTTGACAGGCCGGCCATACTCCAGCATGCCGCCCGTCATAGCTTCATCCAATCACGCCCCGCTTCTGCAAACGATGCAAGTCTTTCGCAACGGCGCGAGGTGTGCTTAGACCGTTCGCGTCGAGACGGATTCGGAAGCCCGGCCGGTTGATGAGGCGATCGACAATTCAGGGAGGACGGGACCAACTGATCGTTTTGTTGATATCATCGCCGGCGTACAGCGTCAGAGAATTCCGTTTTTAGGCAACGTTCAGGCAATGCGGTGTCTCGATGACAGAGATCAAGCTACGGATAGACTTCGACGATGAACGCTACATCGGCCACGGCCGCGTGCAGCTCCTCGAACTGATCGGCGAGCACGGCTCGATCGCGCAAGCCGCAAAGGCAATGGATATGTCCTACAAGCGCGCGTGGTATCTGATGGACGATTTCAACTCCATGTTCGCCGATCCTTTGATCGAACGCCAGCACGGAGGACGCGGCGGTGGCGCCGCCAAGCTGACGCCGTTCGGTGAGGAGCTTGTTCGCCAGTACCGCGACATGGAGGCCAAGGCGCTCTCGGTTTTCGCGAAGCCGCTCGCGTCGATGGAAAAGCATCTCGCCCGCACGCAGAAATCCGCCCGGAAGTGAGTGACCGCGGATAGTCGATCGAGATGCCTGGGCGTCAGGCTGACTTAGGCATCGGGCAAGTCGGCAGCGCTGCCGACCGCTTCGACGCGACCCCCTTTCAATCGAATGACCCGCGTTGCAAGTCGCCGGACCTCATCGCGCGTATGGGTTACGTAGACGATCGGAATTCGGAATTCGTCGCGCACGCGCTCGATCAAGCCCATGATCTCGTTGCGGCGTGTATCGTCGACGCCAGACAACGGCTCGTCCATGAGCAGGATGCGGGGCGATGAGAGAAGCGCACGTGCCAGTGCGACGCGCTGCTTCTCGCCGCCCGACAGCGTCGCGGGCCGGCGTTTCAACAGGCCACCGATCCCAAGTTCGCGTATCACAACGTCGAGCGGCGGGCTGCCGTCACTCTTGGATACGAACCAGCGGCCAAACCTGATGTTCTGCTCGACAGTCAGATGCGGAAAAAGCTGCGCATCCTGAAAGACGAATCCGACGCGCCGGCGGTGGCACGGAACGAAGACGCCGGACTCCGTATCGGTCAGCACGTGCCCTGAAACCGCAACATATCCGGCGTCGGGCCGCAGGGTGCCCGCAATGATATTCAGGATGGTCGTCTTGCCCGACCCCGACGGACCGAACAGCGCGGTAATGCCAGGACCGCCCTCGAATGCAGCGTCGAGCAGGAAGTCATTCCGACGCTGACGGAGCTTGACGTTGAGAGAGGGCAACATGTCCGTCATTCAAACACGGCGATCTGCTTTTGCACCCGGCGATTCAAGACCTCCGAAGCCAACAGTGCCGCCATCGCGATCACGATCGATACTGCCGTCAGTCTGAGTGCCTGTGCCTCGCCGCCTGGAACCTGCGTATAGGTGTAAATGGCCGAAGGTATCGTTTGCGTTTCCCCCGGAATGTTCGACACGAAAGTGATCGTCGCGCCGAATTCACCCAGCGCCTTCGCGAAGCAAAGAATGGCGCCGACAATGATGCCAGGCAGCGCCAGCGGCAGGGTGACGAGCAGAAACGTCCAAGCCGAATTTGCACCGAGCGTCCCGGCCGCGCTTTCCAAACGCCTGTCGATCGAATCGAACGAGAGCCGGATCGCGCGCAGCATCAACGGAAATCCCATGACGCCGCAGGCTAAGGCCGCGCCCGTCCAGCGAAAGGAGAAGGTGAACCCGAACAGGTCGTCAAGCAGCTTCCCGACGGCTCCCTGTTTGCCGAACGTCAGCAGCAGCAAATAGCCAGTCACGACTGGCGGCATGACGAGCGGCAAATGCAGAACGCTATCGAGCAGAATTTTGCCGGGAAATTTCCAGCGCGCCAGCGCATAGGCGGCAAGAATGGCAAACGGCACGGCAAAGATCGTCGCGACGGTAGCCACGCGCAAGCTGAGAAAAATTGCCGTCCACTCGTCCGGGGAAAATCCAAGCACGAATTGTGTCTCGTTCTTTTAGGCGCCGCACGAGCTTCCTTTACTTGAGGATCGTGAAGCCCTGCTTCGTGAAGGCGGCCTGCCCTTCGGGAGACTTCAGGTAAGTAACGAACGCTTCGGCGGCGGTTGCGTTCTTGCTCCCGGCCGTGACCGCAACCGGATAAATGATCGGCGGGTGCGTGTCTTCCGGAAAAACACCCACGATCTTGACCTTCGGCTCCGCCGCGGCGTCTGTCTCATACACGATGCCGAACGGAGCCTCACCCTGAGCGACGAGTGCTAACGCCGCACGCACGTTCTCTGCCTGCGCAACCTTGGGCTCGATGGAGTCCCAGATACCGAGCTTCTTCAGTGCCGCCGAGCCATACTTGCCCGCAGGGACCGACTTGACGTCGGCCATTGCGATGCGCCCGTCGCCGAGCGCCTCGGCAAGCCCAAATCCCGGCTCGATCTTGAACGACGCCGTGCTCGAAGCAGGCGCAATCAGGACAAGCCGATTGCCCAGCATATTGAAACGCGTGTCGTCTTTGATGAGCTTCGCCTTGTCGACATAATCCATCCAGTCGAGGTCGGCGGAAATGAAAATATCGGCCGGCGCACCTTGCTCGATCTGTTTCGCCAGAGCCGACGACGCGGCATAGGAAACGACAATCTTGTTGCCGGTGCTTTTTCCATAAGCAGACGATGCGGCATCGAGCGCCGTCTTGAGGCTTGCCGCGGCGAAGACCGTCGTCGTGGTCGTCTCAGTCTTTTGCGCGACCGCAGGCGCAGACAGCAGCGAGAACGCCAGCATACCGGCGACAAGCATTTTGAGCGAAGACCGCGAAATGATGTGCCCTGCGAGCATCGGCGGCTATTCCTTTGCGATTTACGATATAGCCGCAAAAATATCTGGGTCGGCAACATTTGCAACCGGTGTTTTGACGCCGGAGAAAATTGCGGGTGGCAAAACGACAATGTCGTCGAGCGGAAACTATGCTTTGAGAACGATCTTCCCGAAGTGTGCTCCGCTTTCCATATGCTTCAAAGCATTTGGAAGATCCGAGAACGGAAAGACGCGGTCGATGACCGGCTTCAATCCGTTAACGGTGATGGCGTCGCTCATGGCTTC
The DNA here is from genome assembly GCA_035547255.1 of Hyphomicrobium sp. Lineage (GTDB taxonomy): Bacteria > Pseudomonadota > Alphaproteobacteria > Rhizobiales > Hyphomicrobiaceae > Hyphomicrobium_B. Next base: position 12,672 of record DASZVX010000056.1, on the reverse strand, counting down.
GAACATGACACGGCTACCGACGTAAATTCCCTGTACGACGATGTTCTTCATCAAAATGGGAATGGGATTGACCGTGCCGCCGGTCAGCACGCCGATGAGGCTGATGCGCCCGCCGATCCGAACCGCATCGATCGATTGCGGAAGCGTCCCTGCCCCGCCGACCTCGACCACGTGATCGACGCCACGGCCATTCGTCAGCTCACGCGCTTTCCGCCCCCAATCGGGCGTCGTCTTGTAGTTGATGACATCCGACGCACCAAGCGCACGCACACGCTCGAGCTTCGCATCGCTGCTCGATGTCGCGATCACGCGCGCTCCCATCATGTGAGCAAACTGCAGCGCGAAAAGCGAGACTCCACCCGTCCCTTGAACAAGGACGGTCTCTCCTGCCGCGAGCTTGCCCGAACTGACAAGCGCGTGCCATGCCGTGACCGCAGCACAGGGAAGGGTCGCGGCTTCCTCGTCCGAGAGTTCCGGCGGTACGGGTACGAAACCATTGTTATCCAGAATCACGTATTCGGCAGCGACCCCGGGAATCGCTCCGCCTAGCGCGCTCGCCGATTTTTCCGCGGTGAGCTCGCCGCCGATCCACCTCTGCATGAACGTTCCCGCCACCCGGTCGCCGGGTTTCGCGCGGGTGACGCCAGGTCCGACCTCGACGACGTCGCCGACGCCGTCTGAGAGAATCTGAAATGGAAGCTTGAGCTTGGGCGCATAAATACCGCGCACGACCAGAAAATCGCGATAGTTGATCGACCACGCCCGCATTTTAACCAAAACCTGGCCATGCCTCGGCGTCGGTCGCGGAATATCCTCAAATGCGAGCCCATCGATGCCGAAGCGCTTCAAAAGAAAAGCTTTCATGGATCGTCTCCGAAGATCTGACGCGGCCGGCGGACATTGATCTTCCGCCACCCGTCAAGCGTCGGCAACCAGTCCTTTTATACGATTGCTTTCGAAGGAAGCACGGGCTGCACGAGCAGCTCGGAAAGAAGTCTCAAAGCCTGAAGAAGTGTTTCCTTGTCGGCGGCGACGCCGAGAGAAATGCGCACGGCTTCCGGCGTCGTCCTTGAAATCGCGAAAGCTGAGCTCGGCACCACAGCAAATCCCGCACGCGCCGCGTGATCCGCCAAATCCGCTGCGCGCCAGTGGGGCGGCATCTGCAGCCATAAATGGTGACCATGAGGATCGGCGGCAAAGTCGAAGCGACTAAGAACCGACCGCACAACCTTCTGGCGCGCCGCCGCTTCCTCTCGGATCGCGTTCCTGATCTCATCAAGCAGACCGGTTGTGATCCATCGCGATGCGAGGGCCGCGTTGAGCGGCGGAGCCATGAGATTCATCGCCCGCAGCACACCGGCGAGGCGCAACGCCTGCCCATCGCTTGGCGCCACGACATAAGCGATCCGTAACGCCGGAGTTGCACACTTCGATAATGTCTCGATGTGCCATGTAAGCTCCGGCGCAAGTTCGGCAAAAGAAACAGGGGCATCCTTGAGCAGCGAGGAATAGGGATCGTCCTCGATGATCGCCGTGCCATGACGGCGCGCAATTGCAATGATCTCCCGTCGGCGCGTCTCCGGCAATGTCGCCGTCGTCGGATTGTCGATCGAAGGAATGAGGTAGATCGCCTTCGGCGCCGAACGTCGGCAGCATTCTTCAAACGCGTCCGGAATTATACCGTTGTCATCCATCGCCAACGGTTCGAGGACGTAGCCGCGTTGCTGGGCGATCGCTTTGAGACCGGGATAAGTGACGAAACCTGCAGCAATCGTCTCTCCGGGCCTGACGAGGCAGTCGCACACTGCGAATAACGCACTTTGCGCGCCGCTCGCCAACAGCACCGATGACGGTTTTAGACCCGCAATGCGATCACTGAGCCATACCGACCCGGCGGCCCGGTCCGGAGCGCTTCCCGTGCTTTCCTGGTAGCGAAGATAGAGCATGCCCTGCTCGCCCGAGAGCAGCTCGGCGATCGTTCCGGGAATGAGATATTCGAGCCGCGCCGCAGCAGGCTGCGGAGGTATGTTCAGGCTGAGATCGACAGCCGGCGCCGCGTGCAGATCGGACCCGCCCTCGATGAGACGGCGGACAAAGGTACCGCGCCCGGCTTTCGCGTCGACCAGTCCCCGCCGTCGAGCCTCGTTGAACGCACGCGTCACCGTCGTCAAATCGACCCCGAGCGCTTCCGCGATCGCGCGTTGCGGCGGCAGCCGCACACCCGGCGCCACGCGTCCAGCGCGGATATCGGCTTCAAGAGCTTCGACAATGCCGAGCGACTTGAGCTGGCCGCCTTCCGATAGCCGTGGCCGCCACGAGCCGTTTTCCGAGGATTTCGATTTTCGATCCATACATTATCTTAGCATGTATGGATCACTCTCGCAAAGACGAGTCTCGCAGAATATCCAATAAAAATGCCCAAGAATCGCAGAGTCCAGAATGTTACCAAAACGCGCGTGCGACACTGCTTCGTCTGGAATACCTCGGGACTACACATACAATAAGCATACATTAGAGATTGTCTTTACGTAGGTCGTAGCAGCGAAAGGAACGCGCGATGTGCGCCGAGCATGCAGCCGAGCATACACATGAGTGGCCGGAGCTCTCGCCGATGAAGGTCGGAGTTCGCGGCCTGTGCCCCCGCTGCGGCAAAGGCAAGATCTTTCAGGGCTTTCTGACCTTGAAAAAAGAATGCCCCGTTTGCGGATTGAGTTTTTCGTTCGCCGATCCGGCCGACGGCCCCGCATTCTTCGTCATGTGCTTCGGGTGCATACCCGCCGCGGCGCTCGCATGTTGGATCGAGGTCGCTTATGCACCGCCCTTCTGGGTACACCTCGTGACCAGCTTGCCCGCGATTCTGCTGACCTGCATTCCGCCACTCAGGCCGATCAAAGGCTGGCTCGTTGCAAGCCAGTACTATCACAAGGCCGAGGAAGGACGACTCGTCTTCGCTGATAAGTAAATTAGCGCAGGAGCATCGGACGCTTCCGAGAACGTCACGCTATTGCGCCTGCCGCTTTTGACTTTTGCTCGCGGTCTTCGGCTTGGCCTTTGGCTCGTCGTCAGGGTTCTTGGGCTGACCATTCGAAGCTCCGTCCGCCGTCGTAGCGGTCGGAGCACGGAATTGGACCGCGATTCCGTCGAGGCGCCAAAAGCCGTCCACGACTTGAAACGCCAGATCGAAAGCCAGTTCGTTTGGTTTCGTGTCAAACGCTCCGGTCAATCGCAGCATCCCATTCTGATCGATCGCAGCCGGCCTCGACAGCGTCGGTAACGCAAGAACGACGGGTGCAATGTCACCGCCGCGCGTCCTCAGATCAGCGAAAGCCGCGCTCAACCGCTCGACACTGTTGGCTTGCTGAAAGGACGGCGCTCCGAGATCGCGAAGAACGGAATAGTTGTTCGTGATGTTCGCCTGATGAAGCGCAACAAGCGTCGTCCGGATCATGATCAGAAGATTCTTGACCGGAGGAACGCCGATCGGTGGCGGCTTTGACGTCGGCTGCGGCGATGCCTTTTGTGCGGCAGCAGGCGAAGAACTCTGGGCCTTCTGCGCGTCTTGTCCCAAGGTCGGACCAAAAGGCGTAATGGTCAGCACACACACCAGCCCGATCACCCGGATGGCGGGATATCGCGGCACGCCGCTGCTGATCCTCAACTTTTTGCTGCCCATGCGGATGCGGATATCAAAGCCAATTTCCTGACGGGTTAGAGCACGAAGCTCATGACCAAAGCTACGGGCGGCATGAATCTGGCGTAAAAAAGAAAAACGCCGCGCCGACTGTGCCGGCGCAGCGCTCGGAAAGAAGCGGTTTTGCTCCCCTACCGGAAGGTAATCTGAGCCCCGATCCGACCACCGACGACGTTGTCGCCTCGCCCGTTATCGATGCCGACACCGACACCGCCCGACACGGCCACGCGGTCGCCATCCGTGAACACGTTGTAGCCCATCACGCCCTCTGCGCTGACCGAAATACCTGCCGCACCTTCGTAGAAGCCGCCGTTGACCGCGATACCAAACCGTTCGCCAGCAACGAGATCCGGATTTTCCATCGAAATGGCGAGCGCTATACCGGATTGCGCCTCATCGAGCTGTTTGAAGATGGAGCCGCCGTCAGTCGCGAGATGCCCGCCCTGGTCGGAGGTGACAACCTCGATCGGACCATCCGTCTGCCGCGATTTGCTGAGCGACGAGGTGATTCCCGGCGTCGTGTACGTGTTGTTGTTCGTTCCGAAAACCATCTCACCGGGCCGGCCATCGGCCACGGTTGCACCCGCGCCAAACGCTGAAGCATATTGCGAATTGCTGCCGACCGTCGCGCCATCACCGATAGCCGTACCGTGCGCGGAATTGACACTCGCACCGTTGCCATATGCCGATCCTTGATCTGCATTGACACTGGCATTGTTGCCGACGGCAACGTCACCCGCCCCCGCTGCAAACGAATTATTGCCGACAGCGACTGAGCCAGTGCCGCCCGCCGATCCAGCGTTGGCGTTCGTGCCGACGGCAATCGAGTCATCGGTCCAAGCCTTCGCGCCGGTGCCGATAGCGGTCGTGCGCGACACGTTATTCAGACCGTTGCCGGCGCCCGTGCCGAACGCAATGTTGTTGTTGCCCGAGACGCCGTTGCCCGAGAACGCACCGCTCGCAATGTTGTTCGCGCCTCGCACATCGTTACCAACGGCGAAACCGCTCGCTTGGTTATTGAAACCAATGACGCCATTACCCGAAGCCGAGCCGCTAACCTGATTGTCGAACCCGAACACACCATTGCCGGAAGCAAAGCCGCTTGCCTGATTATTGGCTCCGACGACGACATTGCCGACGCCGACACCGTTGGCGCTGTTGTTCGCACCGAACACCGCGTTGCCCGAGAAAGCACCCTTCGCCACGTTGCTGAAACCGGCGACAAGATTGCCTGAACCGATACCATCAGCCTGATTGCCGACACCGGCGACGAGATTACCGGAGTCCTGACCGGAAGCCTGATTGCTGCCTCCAATCACACCGTTTCCGACGCCGTCACCGCTCGCCGAGTTGTTTGCGCCGAGAACGGCGTTACCCGAGTTCGTGCCGCTCGCCTGATTGCCCGATCCAGCGACGAAGTTACCGACGCCCTCGCCGCTCGCCGAATTGTTTTCTCCCGCAACGAAATTTCCGGACTGAGTTCCACTGGCTTGGTTGCCCACACCCGCAACGGCATTTCCGACAAGAAGTCCGTGAGCTTGATTATTGACGCCCGCAACGAAATTTCCGGATGCGATGCCGCTCGACTGATTGCCAAGACCCGCAACCCCGTTGCCGGTCAGAACGCCCGACGTCTGATTTCCTACGCCGAAGACTCCGTTGCCCGAGAACGCGCCCGAGGCTTGGTTGAAATCGCCAATGACGACATTGCCGACGCCGGTGCCGGTCGAGCTATTGCCGTTGCCAAATACAATGTTGCCGGACCCGATCCCACTCGTTTGATTGTTGTTTCCGCCAACGACATTACCGGAGAACGCCCCGCTCGCTTGGTTGTTATCGCCACCAACAAAGTTGCCGACAGCAAACCCGCTTGCTCCGTTGTTATTGCCGTTTATTAAGTTGCCCGAGAAACTTCCGGTTACGTGGTTATCCGAGCCGATAACTCCGTTACCGCTGAAAAATGCATCGGCACTGTTCCGACTGCCGGTTACGCCGTTACCGGAAAAATCACCGAGTACTTGGTTGTTGCTGCCGGTGACGCCATTTCCAGATGCATTGCCGACAACGCTGTTTGACGAACCGTCTACGCCGTTGCCGGAACCACTGCCGAGTACATTGTTGAAGCTCGCGCCGCTTGCGTAATCGTTTCCCGAGGCATTGCCGATGACGCTGTTACTGGCGACGTTATCGCCAGCATCATTACCTGAACCGTTTCCGATGATCGTGTTGCCGATAAAGTTCGCACCATTGCGATTGCCCGACGCATTACCGACAATGTTATTGAAGGCGGCATTATCGCCATTGTTATTCCCGGACAGATTGCCAAAGACGGCATTACTAAAGAATCCATCGCCATTGTGTGAGCCGGATCCGTTACCGACGATCATATTGCCGATGGCTAAATTGCCGTTGTTATTGCCCGACCCGTTCCCAACAATCACGTTGCTGGCGAAGCCGTCGCCGTTGCTGTTACCCGAAAGATTTCCGTAGATATCGTTGAGCGAAAAGTTCGAGCCGTTGCTGTTGCCGGAACCATTTCCCACCACGCTATTCAGCGTGATGGCGCCAGATCCATTCAAATTCAACGAGCCGCCGCCCGTCACATTGTTGAGGGTGCAGGTTCCGGAATTTCCAAGCCCGCTAAGTGCACCATTGATTACGTTTCCTGGCCCATTGCAGGGACCCGCCTGTGCAACTTTCGAGAAAGTAATTGATGCGGTTAGTGCCACAACGCTGATACCAGCGAGCAAAGACTTCGACGCAATACGACGCGATACAAAAAACATAAAATCTCTCCCCGTTACGCGACACAATCCGGGACGGTGCGGTAGATATTTTCGTCAGTTCCCCATTTCCGCGCCGCGCATCCGCACTGAACCCTCCCCACGCGTTGGCGCTATCCACAGCCGCCCCCGCGACCTGTGGATACGATCTGCCCATCAAACCAATCTGTGGAAAAGCTAGCGCAACCGATAGGTGTGCCCACAAGAACACAAAATAGCCGCTGTTTTGGACGTTCAGCGGCCCCGTTAACGCCGTAAAGTGTTTCTGAATTACAACTTTAAAAATAATTCTTTAAAATGATACGCACTTAAACCAGTTGCCGCCAACGCAGCCACGGATATGTCCTTCCCACTCACAAACCGCGAGGTGCAATGCCTCGAGGGTCTCGCGGTTGGTCTGTCGAATAACGATATTGCTCAGCAGCTACATATTTCGCTGCCGACGGTTGCTTTGCACCTAAGCAATGCGCGACGAAAGCTGGGTGCCAAAACGCGCGAGCAAGCCGTCGCGTTGGCTGTCGCGGGTGGCATGATCACACCGAAGATTTCAGACTGAAATCTCATATTCTGACGCTCCAACCTGGCGCGCTACCAACGCTAGCGCCCCCACATCTCCAACGAACCGTGTGGAAAACCCCTCCCACCCATCGCATATGTGTGTCTTTAGTGTTAATTCTAATGGATCATATGCGCGAACCGGATGCGTCTCGGCTCCGTTGCGCAATATCGACGTGCCCGTCCGACAGCGCGGAGTTCGCATGCATTGCATTTTTCTCCTCGTCATCGATCTACTCCTCCTGTCTATCGCTAATGCCGTCGCAATTCTTCTGAGTATTGGCCCGCATCCAACTGCGAGTACGCTATTTGAAATCCTTCCCTATGGCGGACTGACGCTCGGCATTGCGATCCCTACGCTTCTGGCGACAGGTCTAAACAGAACGCTGTGGCGTTTCACATCACTGCACGATTGTTTGCGCATCCTCGTCGCTGTGCTGATGACGATGGCCGCCGCCATCGCCATAGCGAGCACGATTTCTTCGCTGCAAGGGGTGCCGCGATCTTTGATGGGATTACAATTCGTCCTGATGACGGGCGCATTGATTGGAGCGCGCGCTTTGATGCGCCTCAGGCATCTGCGGCGCAGCCGAAAGCGCGCGATCAGAGCAGCATTCATTGACGCTCGAGAGGAGATCCTCGTTATCGGAGTCAATGCGATAACGGGACTTTTTCTTCGCTGCATCGGCGAAAGTGGTGAAACGCGCATCGCCGTAGCGGGCATCCTTTCGGAAAGCCATCGGCATCGAGGCCGGTTTTTTGGATCGCACCCAATTCTCGGTCGCCCCGAGGAGATTGGGAAAATCACACAAGAACTCGACATCCACGGCGTTCATATCAACTGCGTGGTGCTTACCAAGCCCCTCGAAATGCTATCGGCAACCGCCCAACGTGCGCTTTTGCGTGTCGCAAACGATCAGAGCATACGGATCGAAGTGCTCGACAATCTCTTCAGCCTCGGCGAGACCGCAACCAAAGATACGCCGACCAACACCATCCACGAAGCGAACGCTTTCGATCCCCAAAGAAGACAATCTTATCTTCGCTGGAAGCGGGCCTTCGACGTTGCGGCAGGTGTCGCGAGTGCAATTTTCTTGGCGCCGCTGATGCTCTTCGTCGGCGCGCTCGTGTTGCTCGACGTTGGATATCCCATCATTTTTTGGCAGCAAAGACCGGGCACGTTAGGACTGCCGATCAAGGTTCTAAAATTCCGTACCATGCGTGCCGCACGCAGTGCCGATGGAACATTGCTTTCGGATCTCCAACGACTGTCCGTTATCGGAAAATTCCTGCGGCGCATGCGTCTCGATGAACTTCCGCAGATCTTGAACGTGCTGGCAGGCGAGATGTCGATAGTCGGTCCACGCCCCCTTTTGCCGATCGATCAGTCTCGACAATTTCGTGCGCGGCTCGGCCTGAAGCCTGGTTTGACCGGATGGGCACAAATCAATGGCGGCCGCCATCTATCGATCGACGAAAAGGCTGTGCTCGACTTATGGTACGTCAAGAACGCCTCGTTTCGTCTCGATTTCCGTATTCTTCTTAGAACAGCGCGGACTATTCTTCTTGGTGAGCGCGTCAATCCACGCGCGGTTCGCGAGGCGTGGCTTGCGCTCCGCGACGTGCCGGAAGACGCGACGACCGATCGCAATCTGACCTCCACCAATCGCGAACAACCTCGCCGATGGCTCGGACCGGTTAACATGCAAATCCAAGCTCCGTCGACAGAAAGTGCACAACCGCACTAAGCGGGCAGGCAATGCCAATGCGGACCTGCAACGCGCACGTAGCATTACCTCTTGCTATTTTGCCACTCGGGCGGCCAATCCGCAGCATCACCCCAAAGCTCCCGCCGCGGCACAACCTTATGTGCATCGGATTTTCCAGTGACTGTTTGCGTACGACGCGATCGCCCAACCTCTTCTGACCGCCTACGCGTTCCTCGATTTGGCATTTCATCGACGCCGCGACGCGCAGCTCGTTCGATCGGTGGAACAAGAAGAGCACTAGCAAACGCGACAACGGCCATCATCGCAGCTGTCCGAAGCGGGTAATCGACGAGGGAATGGAGAAGCAGGAGCACCAGAACGACCGCTGCACATTTCATGAGATTGCAATCGATACGGCGGTCTCTATTCGCTTCGCCTATTCTCCACGCTCCGATCGTTTGGCACACCAACCAGACGATGAAGAACATCAGCAGAAGCAAGCCTGGGATACCGGCTTCGAGCCACAGCTCCAGAAAATCGTTGTGCGCATGATTGACGTAGGTCACGCCGACGTCTGTGGGCTTCTCGAATAATTGATAAGCCGGAACGAACGTGCCGATCCCGGAACCGAACGGCATGTAAGCTCGTGCCGCAGAGATCGTATTGCGCACAATAGCGACGCGGGCATCGGAAACGGCGTCCGGACCGAACCGATCCAGGATGCGTAAAAGCGCGAACTGCGAGAAAAAAGTAACCGTCACCGCGACAATAGCGAACAGAAACCTCATCCGCCCCTTATTGATACGCATCTGGCGATCACCCATCCCCGCAGCGAAACCAGCCAACAGTGCCACAACGGAAAGAATGAGGCCCGCGCGTGATCGGGCCATCAGCTGCCCCGCCAGCAACGCGATGAGCGAGACAACACTGCTCACGAAACATATGACAGATCTCGAATCCGCTGCTGTCCAGCGACGTTGTTGCGAAATAGCAATTGATGCATCAGCCAACCAACAGAATGCAAATGGCATCGCAGCGTAAAGGAGTGCTGCAAAATGATTCCTGTTCGCGAAAAAGCCGACCGCCTCCGTTGTGTTCGTAATGGCATAAAAACGAAGGACACTGTTCGCGCCGCCGGCGAGTTGCAGGAGTCCTAGAAAGACACTTACCACGCCCATCGCGATCAGAACTAAGCTGAGGCGCCGCCTCTCCTCATAGCCGAGCGTCAGGATACCGAGAAATATCGCGACCGGCGGCACTAATCCCAACATAGAAAGCCAAGTCGCCCTCGGAGACAGCGTAAGCGAGAACGCTGGCGGCAAACCTCCAAGAAGCTCATAAGTTTCTTCTATTACGCCGCGTCCCGGCAGCAACGTCCAGATCGACGGAGGCAGTGGAACGAGTTGCGCGAGCGGCAGTAGCACAACGGCCGCGACAAGCAGCAAAATCCATCGCAAACGTGAGAGCTCGCGCGACTCGAGCAGTTCGATGATCGCCATCCAAAGCAGCGGCAGGGACATGAGCTGCAGAACGGCATCTCCTAAAAAACCGCTGTGCGTTCCTCCTCCAAACACAATGCTCAGAACAAAGACGCCGGACGTGAGATAAAAAATTGCGGAGAACGTATGGGTAAGACGTCGAAGTCTCTGACCGATCGAGCAGCGCGGAACACCTCTCGCACGACGAACCGCACCGCTGCGTATTGAGGCATTCATGAAAAGCCGACGAACTTGGAGATTAGGGGCTCACAGGTGACCCGTTATCCCCGCCGCCGCCGAGGGTCGACGCCGCGGCTGCGATACCTCCGATGGCAGCCGCCCCAAGCAAATATGGCATGACGTTGGTTTGAGTTTCCTCTGAGGCCGCGAGCGTCTCGGTCCCCGCACCCCACCCGCCGTCACCACCAACTAACGTTTCGTCAGAATTTCGTGACGGTACGGCGCCAGTTTCCCCCTGGTTGGAACGATCGGACGCGCACGGCGACTGCGGTTCGACTGTGAACACCATGCCCATGCCTAGATAGACAGCGCAGCCATCCGCGAATGTTATCTTCGCTGAGCTATCGGCTCTGCTGACGATTGTATCGCCGACTTTCACCTCAGTGGGCGCTTGAACAGTATGATAGCCATCGCCATGACTGAGCAGCACTTCGCCCTTTAGAATATGCAGATTTGCGGCATTCGCCGCCGGCACAAGCGACATCACCGCGACAGCAAAGAGAACTGCTGAAAATTTTCGATCCATAGCCGATGCCCCGCCTCGATTCCCAAGCACTCGCGATAATAACACATAAGAACTATTAGAGACAGATATAATCTGCTCCCCCGACCCGGTGCGAATTGGAGACATATCCCCAGTTATCGGGAAAGATTTGCACTCGACCATCTCAAAGTAAGAACTCGATAATAGAGCACAATTAGCTGATTTTAAAAGAAATACGCGACAACAAGACGGCCGGTTTTAGTGGAGAATTGAAGCGCTTGGCCGAGGCTTCTGAGCCTTGACACGCTGCTCGACTAAAATAATACATAAAGACTAGTCCTTATGTTTGCCACCTGTCGTTGGGCTCGTCGAATGATTGACCTCCACTGCCACATGCTGCCTGGCCTGGATGACGGCGCGTGCAACCTCGAAATCTCTCTCGAGATGGCGCGCATGGCCGTGGCGGACGGCATCACCGTTGTCGCCTGTACGCCCCACATTCGTCCTGGCCTCTATCACAACACCGGCGCGCAGATTCTTGCGGCGACGGATCGATTACGCAACGCGCTGCAGGAATCCGGCATCGACCTCCAATTGATTTGCGGCGCTGATGCGCACATGACCGTGCGCTTCACCGACAAGCTTGCAAAGCGCGAGATCCCGACGCTCGGCGGTAGCCGCTACGTGCTCGTGGAACCACCCCACCATGTCGCCCCGATCCGCCTCGAGCAGTTTTTTTTCGAAATACTTATCGCCGGATACATCCCAATCCTTACGCATCCCGAGCGTCTGAGGTGGATCGCCGATCGTTACACGACGATCGAGCGACTGAGCCAAAATGGTGTTTGGATACAGGTCACCTCAGGATCATTGATTGGAAATTTCGGACGCGAGCCGCGCTATTGGGCCGAGCGAATGCTCACTGACGGATACATTCATCTTCTCGCTACGGATGCTCATGACACGCGGCGGCGCGCCCCTGACCTGTCGAAAGGTCGGGAAGCGGCAGCGCGGCGCGTGGGTGAACGCGAGGCAACGAATATGGTTCTGACACGTCCGAAGGGTATTATCGAAAATGAGCCGCCATCAAACCTCCCGCTGCCCTTCGGTCAGCAATCCCAAACATCGCCAAGTATGGCCTGAGCATAGGCATTCTTCTCGAAGCCGGTCGGTCAACTGCATATGTACCGCCATGAGTTTGAGCCTTGCACTGTGGCTGACTGCCTGCGGGACGACCCCGAACGATGGGTTTGAAACGGATGCCTCTCATTCGATTTCGACGGCAAACGAAAGTGTGGCGCCCACGCACTCCGCGGCGGCAACGGGCAGCATCGCCTTGCCCAAACGCGAGTTGCAGGAAGCCGCGCACTTAACGGAAGTTTCTGATCCGGACAGTACGGCTTATAAAATTGGCCCTTTCGACGTATTGGACATCACCGTTTTCAGAGTTCCGGAACTTTCGAAAACGGTGCAGGTCGCCGCCATGGGAACAATCAATTTGCCTCTTGTTGGCGAAGTTCCTGCTGCAGGCCAAACGGCTCAATCCGTCGAACGTGACCTAACCAAACGCCTGGGCGCGAAGTTCCTGCAATCACCGCAGGTGAACGTCAACATCAGAGAGTACAACAGTCAGCGCGTAACGATTGACGGAGCGGTCAAGAAACCGGGCGTGTATCCGATCCGCGGCGGCACAACCCTTCTGCAGCTGATTGCCACCGCCGAAGGCCTGACG
>DASZVX010000055.1:0-36137 GCA_035547255.1 Hyphomicrobium sp. | reverse complement strand
CAGGTCATGCCGCCGCCCGACCTCGAAGTCGTTGAAGTCATGCGCCGGCGTGATCTTCACCGCACCCGTTCCCTTTCCGGGATCGGAATACTCGTCAGCGACGATCGGGATTTCGCGGCCGACGAGCGGCAGCTTCACCTTGGCGCCCGCCTTGATCAGCGACGCATAGCGCTCGTCCTCGGGGTGCACCGCAACGCCGGTATCGCCGAGCATCGTCTCGGGCCGCGTCGTCGCGACGACGATGTAGTCCTGACCGTAACCCGGAACCTTCGCCGCGAGCGGATAGCGGAAATGGTACATGTGCCCGCTCGGATCTTTCGCGAGCACCTTCGCCAGCGCTGCCGCATCGAACGGCTCGCCGCTGTCCTTCGACCAGGAAAATTTTCCGCGCGACTCGACCTGCACGACTTCGAGGTCCGAGATCGCCGTCTGGAATTTCGGGTCCCAGTTGACGAGACGCTTATCCTTGTAGATCAGCCCCTCGTTGTAGAGCTGCACGAAGACCTTCACGACCGCCTTCGAGAGGCCTTCGTCCATCGTGAAGCGTTCGCGGCTCCAGTCGCACGACGCCCCGAGGCGCTTCAGCTGATTGATGATCGTGCCGCCGGACTCTTCCTTCCAAGCCCAGACGCGCTTCAGGAATTCCGTGCGGCCAAGCTCGCGGCGCGACGGCTGCTTGTTTGCGGCGAGCTGGCGCTCGACGACCATCTGCGTCGCGATGCCGGCGTGATCGGTACCCGGCTGCCAAAGGACGTCGCGTCCACGCATGCGCTCGAAACGCACGAGGATGTCCTGCAGCGTGTTATTGAGGGCATGCCCCATGTGGAGTGAGCCCGTCACGTTCGGCGGCGGGATCACAATGGAATAGGAAGCGTTCTTTCCGCCTGAGACGGCTCGGCCAGCCTTGAACGCTTCGGCCTTGTCCCATTCGGAATTGATGCGCGGCTCGATTTCGGCCGGGCGGAACGTTTTTTCAAGCATCTGAGGGGGTGTCGTTTCCAACCGCGGTTGTTCGACCCCGGTCGTAAGGCTGACATTCGTACGCTGTCAACCTAGCCACCCCCTGCGTCGCAGGCCAACGCTGCTTTGCAACGTGCCAAGATCAGCGCTTACCCGTTTCGTCGCGCAGCGCCTTCTCGACGATTTTAGGCATATTTTCTGTCAACCACTGCCTGAGGATCGGCCGCAGAAGCTGCGCTGCCGCGTCTTCGACGCCGCCGTCTGTGACAGCTCCGCCGTCGGGAAGCCGGGGCGGCTCCGGTGCGAACGCCCTGTGAACCGGCGCGGGCGTGGGCTCTGGCTCTGGTTCGGGCTGAGGCGCGGGTGCGGTCTGGTTCATGCGGCTCATGCGCGTGTCAAAGAACGTCGGCATGACCCGTTTGACGCCGTCGTTCCTGGGCGGGACTTCCGCTGCCTTCGTCTCCTTGACGGTATCACGGACCACCGGCGGCGGCGGCTCGATCATGCGGCCATGAATCGGTTCGAACGGAATGACGGTGCGCGACGTCCGGCCCCAGTCACTTTGCTGCGCATGGTGGGCATTCGTTCCAAGTGCTTCACTCAACCGTCCGAGCAAATTGGGCCGCTCGGCTACGGGTTGCGCCGGCGCCTTGAAGATGGCCGGTAGTTCGAATTCCAATGCCTCGTCGGCAATATTGCCGCGACCTCTAAGCGTCGTCACGCGCGCCTCCCGCCTCTCCGCGTCGAAGCCCGGCGACCGATCTGCGATACTCGTGCGGATCGATGCAAGAATGTCTTCGACGTCGTGTTTCGCTCCATTCATCATGTTCATGACGCTTCCTCTCTGCGTACGAAAACTAAATCGCAGAACCGCGTCGGCACCCCGTTGCCCCTCCGGTTCGTCGTTGCTGGAAAGAAAGCGCTGCACATTTCGACCGCAGCTCAGATCCCCCCAGTGACGTCACGAGCGGACCGCATCACCTAGAAGCGTGAGTTGGTTTCGCTCGCCTGGGACAAGTTGCTAAGGCTCACTCGCGGCAGCCGTGTGGCGAAAGTCACGATCAAGAAAAAATTGCTGCAGATACAAAAAAAGCGGAGATGTCCCCCGCTTTTTTCCTGCTTTACATTCCAGGTCAGACTATTAGTCGCGGAAGTTCTTCTGACCTGGCAACAAGCGCTCGGTCATTTCCCGGCGAAGAGCACGCTCGACGATCTTCGGCATATTTTCGGCAAGCCATGTTTTGAGAAGCGGCCGCAGAAGGTCCGCGACAGCATCTTCCATCGTCCGGTCACCGCTGATGACAGGGCTGGCCTCCACATCGAGCGGTGGGAGAGCAGACAACGGCGGAGGCGGCGGCGGCGCCGACCGGTCGCGCCTTGGCTCAGCCGAAGGCTCAGAGCTTCGTCCGAAATCCCGCAACGGGAACGGACTAGATCGCGTTTCGACGGGCTTGCGGTAATCGGAAGGCGCTGGCGCTGGCTTGAACGACTCCGAAAGCGGTTCGAGTCTGCGATGCGGCCCAAGGGTCGCTGAAACACTAGGTACGGCAAACGTTGCCGGACGCTGAGGCTCTGGTGGCGTTACCGGCTCTGGCTGCTTTCTCGGAGACGGAGCTGTTGGCTGCTCAGTCTCGGAGTGTACAGCGATCCCATTGATCTTGGCCCGTATTCGCTCGGCGGATGGCTCGCCTTCATCGCGCTGCGACGCGAATGAGCGCTGAGGCTGCTGATGCTCAGCTTGAGGCGCAGGCGTCGGTTCGACAGAATTTTTCTGTTCCGGCGCTTGCTGAGGCAAGGAGCGCGGCAGAAAAGGCGACGGCCCGAGATCGAACGCAAACGGGTCGGCGCTTTCACGAATATCCGGAGCTTTGTCTTTCGCGTGAACTGCAGGCGACGTGATGGGCTCAGAGGCCGCGGTCGTTTTCTCGGCAGGTTCAATAGACCTCGGAGACGATGTCTCCGCCGGAGTATCCGCTTTCGCGGAGACGTCTTCTGTCGGCTTGGTCTTCTGATCCTGGCGTCCGTCGGACTCACGCAGCGCCTTGAGGTCTTCCCCGAGGAGTTCCACCAACTGCGCGTCGATGAGCTGGGCTTCCGACTTGGGCTCAGGGGTTAAGGGCTTTTGCTCGGCTTCGATAATTGCCTTGACCTCGACTACTGTCGGCTCTTCCTGTTTCGTCTTTTCCAATTTCGTTTCAGACTTCGCGGTTTCCGAAGATTGCTCCACCTTGGCTGACGCCGCTTCCGCCGGCTTCGCCTCGACCTTCACGTCCTTGGGTTCAAGTAGCGAAGGCGACGCCTTCTCCACTCCAACCTCCGGCGTGGCCACAGGCGCCGCTTCCGTTGATGGCAACGGATCATGCGGCGTAACGGGAGTGAAAAAACGCTGCTCGCTCGGCTCTTCGGCGGGCGTGGGCGACTTCATGAACGCATTGCGGGACATGAACCCCCGCTGCGGTGGCGTCCCAGGCCTAGCTCCCGCGTTCGAACGCACCGGCGACGGCTGCATGCGGGACGGCGATGGCGATGGCGATGGCGCAGGTGGCGGCGTTGTCCTCGAGCCCGACGTATCCTCCGCGATAATCCTGCGGATCGAGGCAAGGATCTCCTCCATGCTCGGTTCGACGTTGGGCTCAAATCTCGACATACTCGCACCTTCTCGCGACGGCGATGCCCGTGTTCAGGGGCCAAGGAATTTCGCGGGGCTGGCGGTTGTCCCGAACACAATTCCCAATCGGATTGTCTGCTCCGATCGCAAATATGGTGGCAGGTTGCACAACGGCCGGCAACGATCCCGCTATCAGTTATCCCCGGAGCGCGGCACTCTCAAGGCAGCAATAGCATACTATTGCGCTAACCCGCCAAAAACGGCTGCGGAGGCCATGCCCTAACGGGCCCGGCCTCTATTTTATCGGAGCCCCGTTATCCTTGACGTCGACGTGCTCACGGCGACCATCGTCATGAGTAATATCGATGCCGAACCACTTGTTCCGCACCTCCTGATAGTGCACCTCGGGATGGTAAACCTCGGTCGCCGCTCCGACTTCGGAGACGCTGAGGCGGCCAATCGCCGACACGACCGTGTAAGACGCAACGAGAATATTACGTTTGGTCGTCTCGAGATTGACTTGCGACTGCAGAAGTTCCTGCTGCGCGTTCAAAACGTCGAGCAACGTGCGCTGGCCGACGCGCTCTTCTTCTTTGACACCCTCAAGCGCCGTCGTGTTGGCCGTGATCGACGCGCGATCGGATTCGGATTGCGCCTTAAATCCCTGCAGCTGCGACCACGCCTGCACGACCTGGGACTGCGCCAGCGACCGCGCCTCTTCGATCTGCTGCAGCAGAGAAATGTGCGTGTGCTTCGCCTGACGCAACCGCGCGTAAACTTCGCCGCCTGCCGGGTAGATCGGTATGTTGACGCGACCGACGAAGGACGCAGTGCTGGTCCGATCGATGAGATCCTGCGGATCGAAAGTGTCTGTCCAATTGGCCTCGATCTGCGCCTGGGGAAGCAGTTCGCCGCGGATTTTGTCAACGTCGAACCGCGCCGCCTGCTCGGAGTAGAGAGCCTGAACGACCTGTGGATTTTCCTTCGTACCGATCGCGACCGCTTCGGTCACGCTATGGGGAACAAGCCTCGTATTTGGGTTTGGTTCGGCGAGCTTCGCCGGCGGATGGCCAATGACCTGCTCGAAAATAGCACGACTGGATTTCAGATTGGCGCGAGCCAGATCGAGATCCGACTGTCCGAGAGCACGCCGCGCCTGGGCTTGTGCCACGTCCGTCTTCGTCACTTCACCGACGTTGAATCTGTCCTGGGTGGCCTGCAGTTCGGCGTCGAGAAATTTCAGGTTGTTCTCGTTGAGCTTAACGATGGCCTGATCGCGAACGACGTCGCCATACGCCGTCACGGCGTCGAGCAACACCTGCTGCTCTGTCTGCCTCAGCGTTTCACGCCCTGCCCTGTCTGTCGCTTCTGCGGAGTTTACGGCATTCGTAACCTGAAAGCCCGTGAAGACAGGCTGGACGGCATCGAAAGAATAGCCGCGCGGGGAATTCAGGGTATGACCAAACGCAGAGTTCTCAAAGCTGCTGTTCCCCCTGATCGGCGATTTCGACCAACTGGTTTCACGGCCTACGCTCGTCGAGGCACTGATGTCGGGACGATAGCCAGCGTTGGCACGCGAAATATCTTCATCGCGAGCCCTTTGTCGCGCCCGCTCCGCATCCAACGTCGGGCTATACTGATAGGCGGCAGATAACGCATCGATCAATGTTTCCGCGAAAGAAGGCGCGGGAGCTACAAAAATGCCCGCCAATGCGAGCAAAGCCGAAACCGCACAGCGCGACGTAGGCGCTGTGTGTACACGTGACGGTTGAGATACCGCTATCTTCGCCAATGGCATAAACCCATTCATGGCGCTCGCGACCCCGAACAAAAGCGAGCACTGTTCCCGAAAAATACAGAAGCGTCGTGTATCCGATTCGGACCCCTAAGCCTCCGCGTATGCGATTCCCCACATGAGAAGGTACCGGATAACTTGGGTTCGCACGCCTATCCGTCGAGTACTTATTATTGATTCCCTAACGAGCGTGGCTTGAAACACACTCTTTCACACGAGAACTCCGTGTCCTCGCATTAAGGCAGAGAGGAGCGAATCGATTTTTTATCAAAATGGCCACGAGGACGGAACCGCGGTCCGACCGCCCTCACACCCGCGAAACCCGAATCAGAAAACGAACGCGGGTTTAGGAGATTCAAATCCGTGCAGAAGGGGGGCAGTCGCCTGGAATGCATCCCGACGCACCAGCAGCTGGCCGGTTTTCTGCAGGATGAAAGCGTGACCCATGCCGCGCTCGACTTCAATCGCGACCAGCCTGCCGCCTTGGCCGAGTTGTTCTTTGAGTGCATCCGGAACGGATTCGACTCCGCCCTCGACGACGATCGCCGCGTAAGGCGCCTGCGCGGTCCATCCCCCCGCCAAGTCGCCGGCAGCGGCTGTCACATTATCAACGCCAGCCTTGCGGCAGGCGTCTCGGGCCTCGGAAGCGGCGTTACTGTCGGGCAGCAGCGCCACGACGGTCTTCGCGAGCCGCGCGACGATAGCCGCCGCGTACCCGGCGCCCCCTCCAATGACGAGCACGTTGTCGCCAGGATCGATATCTGCAAGTTGCACGAGCCTCGCAAGCGTCGACGGGGGCAGCATGACCGCGTTCGGGCCTATGCCAAGGGTCTCATCGCTATAGGCAAATTTCGCCAATCGATCAGGTATGAAGACCTCGCGGGGGATCGTCGACATCGCCGCCGTTATTCGCCGATCGGTCACGTCGCTCGGACGAACCTGGCTCTCGACCATGTTTTTGCGTTGTAAAGCGGTATCTGCCATCGCCGTTTCCGCGCTGTAAGCCCCTCGCTGGCCAATGATATAAGGACGTTCGGCCGAGCGTTTTCGAAACATCCTATACGCGAGCAGAACCGGCGGCGCGATAGGAAAGCCGTCGCATGGAACGGCAATCGCCATAACAGCTTGTAAGGTATTGCTGCTCTATGTTAGACGGCCGTTCGCATCAGCAAATCGATCCGCTTTCGATAAAGCAAAATGAGGCGGTACGTCGCTGATTGAGCGTTGAGGCCACGTGGCGGAGTGGTGACGCAGCGGACTGCAAATCCGCGTACCCCGGTTCAATTCCGGGCGTGGCCTCCATCCAAAATCACTAAAAAAGCGCAGATAGAAGTCGAGCTTCAAGTTGAGGCATCAGAGAGCAGTGCCGCTCCTAGATCCCTGTCTTGGATGACGGCGGCGCGGAGCCGATTTTAGCTGTGACGATCAAGCGTCGGGGGTTGCATCGACGCCACGCGACTTCCGCCGCTTGTTCGATGCCCCATTTTGTTCATAACACGAACTTAGGGTTCACAACGCGAACATAGCGGATTGACGTTGTTTCATAGGGATTGTTCAGTCTGCTGACATGACGCACGCGTATCCGCTGCCGGGGGATTATCCGCTGGGGGGATTAAATGTATAATATTATTGCTGAATTTGCCGATCACCATCCGACGGCAGCGGTAACCGGTTTTCTTTTAGGCCTATTACTGATCGGCATAATGCTGAATACGGCTTGGTCTGAATATCTCGATCACAAATACGGTGGATGGTCTGACACGGGTGATCGCAAGGTTGGTGGAAACTAATGGAAACCCTGTCTTCCTTGTAAATCTCGCCAACGCGCCGGACGACCGTGATCTCACTCAGAATCGATCGCTGGGACCGGGCGTCGCAGTTGCCGTATCCCATTTGAAATGCAAGAGTTTCGGTGCGCGAGCCCGGGGGCGTGAAGAAAGAAAATAAAGGGCCTCGCCAGAGCCGATACGTTCTGCTATGCGGAGCGCTCTCCGGCATTTTGCACGGCATTCCGCGGTAGCTCAGTGGTAGAGCGTCCGACTGTTAATCGGATGGTCGTAGGTTCGAATCCTACCCGCGGAGCCAGATGCTATTCCCGATCTCCAGAAATTTCTCGAAAAGCGCCACCTACTCGCGGCGGGCTGTGCTAGACGGTGATGCTCATCGATCAGCCCTGGAATTTCGCGGAAAGCGCCCGCCCGCGCACCGCATCGCCGGACTCGTACCAGCCGCGCGACGCATTGACGATTTTCACCACCGACAGCATCACCGGCACCTCGATCAACACGCCGACAACTGTGGCGAGCGCGGCGCCTGAGTGAAATCCAAACAGGCTGATCGCCGCCGCGACGGCAAGCTCGAAGAAATTGCTGGCGCCGATCAGTGCGGAGGGTCCCGCCACGCAATGTGCTTCGCCCGCCGCCCGGTTGAGCAGATAGGCCAGCCCCGAATTGAAGTAGACCTGGATCAGGATGGGCACTGCCAGCATCGCGATGACGAGCGGCTGCGCCAGGATCTGCCCGCCCTGAAATCCGAAGAGCAAGACCAGCGTAGAAAGCAAGGCCAGCAAGGAAAGCGGCTGCAAATGCCGGAGCCATCCGTCGAGGGCCTGCTGCCCGCCCGCCGACAACACGCGGCGACGGAGGACTTGTGCCAGGATGACCGGCACCACGATGTAGAGCGCGACAGACAGCATCAGCGTGTCCCACGGCACGGTGATGGCCGACAGCCCAAGCAAAAGACCGACGATCGGTGCAAAGGCGAACACCATGATGACGTCGTTGAGCGCCACTTGGCTCAGCGTGAAGTGCGGCTCGCCCCGCGAGAGGTTGCTCCAGACGAACACCATGGCCGTACAAGGTGCCGCTGCGAGAAGGATGAGTCCCGCGATGTAGCTGTTGATCTGGTCGGCCGGAAGGTACGGCCTAAACAATCCGCCGATGAAGATCCAGCCGAGCAGCGCCATTGAGAACGGCTTCACGACCCAGTTGATGAAGAGGGTGACGCCGATGCCGCGCCAATGCTCTTTGACCTTTGACAGCGCCGAGAAGTCGATCTTGACCAGCATCGGGATGATCATCAGCCAGATCAGCACCGCCACCGGCAAATTGACCTTGGCGATTTCGGCCGCACCAATGGATTGGAATACCGCCGGAAAGAAGTGCCCCAGCGCAATTCCAGCGACGATGCAGAAACCAACCCACACCGTCAGGTAGCGTTCGAAGATCGACATCGTCAGGCTTCCTCCGGCGCCGGAGCTGTGGACTTGCCGATCTCCTCCAGGTGTTTTTGCAGGCTCAAGTCATCCAAAGACTTAAAGGGTAAGCTGGTGAAGATGCCGATGCGATTGTTCAGCATGCGGTAGGTATCCGCGAATGCCAGCGCGCGTTGAGTGTCGTTGCCCTGGACGTCAGCCGGATCAGGAACGCCCCAATGCGCGGTCATCGGCTGACCGGGCCAGACGGGGCAGACTTCGTTGGCGGCGTTGTCGCAAACCGTGAAGACAAAATCCATTTCGGGAGACCCAGGAACGGAGAACTCCTCCCACGACTTCGAACGCAAGGTCGTGGTGTCGTAATTGAGCTTGTTCAGCAGGTTGATCGTCAGCGGATGCACTTGCCCCTTGGGCATGCTGCCAGCGCTGTATCCATTGAACTTGCCCGCACCTGCGCGGTTGATGATGGCTTCGGCGATGATCGAGCGCGCGGAATTCCCCGTGCAAAGGAAGAGGACGTTGAAGGGACGATCTTCGGTCATCTCGTTGCTCCCTTGCAAAGCTTGCGCGCGTTCTTGACTGTTGAACCGCAAAGCTCCGGCTGGCCCTGGCAGCAATCCTCGGTCAGGAACGTCAGCAACTGGCGCATCTTTTCGAAATGCACCGCATAGCGGATGTAGCGCCCGGCCCGAGTGGCGTGGATGAGCCCCGCGCGGTCCAACTCCTTCAAGTGAAAGGACGCGCCCGTAGGCGTCGCGCCGACGGCGTCGGCGATCTCGCCGGCGGGTAGGCCCGATGGGCCCTCTTTCACCAGAAGGCGGAAAATGGCCAGGCGCTGGTCATGCGCCAGCGCGGCGAGGCGGAGTACGGCATCCTTGTTGTTCATGAAATCTATATTACAAGAATTATTGAATAATACAAGCGTACCGGCATGCGCTACGCCGAGCAGTTCATATTTTCGCGAACAGGCGAAAGCGTGAGGTCGTCCGTCTCGCGGCGCATGTAGAGCGGAAAAACTCCTTTACGGCTTCCGCCAGAACCGAGAAACAATGCGCGACCGAGGCGAGCCGATTTCCCGCCCAAAGAGCTCGATAACCTCCTGATCAAGAGGTTCATCACTGCGCTTCAACATTTCCAGCGCGCGACGACGGTCGTTGCGCCACATATGCAGCAAAAAAGCGCTCTCAAATCGTTCGAGCTCTCCGAGATATTCAAGCGTCGCGATTGTCCGCAAACACTTTATGCAAGCACCGCAGTTCAAGGGTGTGCCACTCGACCAGTCCGCCTGGTAAGGCGCATTCGTACAAACGTCGAGATGCTCCGAGCTTAGGTCGTCGCGAACAATGGCCGCCGTTTTCTGCAGCCGGGTCGCATCATAGCCTATTTCGATTGCCCGTACGCCTGAGGGAAGAATGTTTGAAGCAACGGCGTGATCGATGAAGTGGATGCCGTGCTCGCGTCCCGTCTGAAAAGATACAGCCCCATACGCGACGGCTGACGAATAATAGAACGTATCAACGTCTGGGAAGAGCGACAAGCACGCGGCTAGATTACGGATGGTTGCGCAACGCACATGAGGAGCACGATACAGCACGTGAAAATTCGTCTCGATCACCACAGTTGGGATCCCGATTTTGTCAGCGACGTTGAAGACGTTTTTCAATCGCGACCGGCGAGCCAAGTTATTTGTTCCGTGTGCACCAGCATCGATGTTGATCAGATAATCCGGACGAATGTCGTCATCCAGCAAGCGGCGGAGAGAGTAGAAAGAGTCAACCCCACCGCTGAATAACAGAGCGGATTTCCCACTTGTTGCCGGCTTGGATTGAACCGCCTTTCCAGAACGGTGAAGCGTCGGCCGGCGTCCTCCATAGAAAGCCGAAACGAAAGGCGCGAACCCAAGATCAAGATTGGCGAAATAACCGTCTTCCAGCAGATCATCGATCTGTAGATCACAACCCTGATCGCTGGCGAGCAGAATGGCGATCGGAAGGAACGCTTCGATATTGGGGCGAAGGGATGCAACCATCGCGCCTTCTCTCGCGCAAATCCAGGCTTCGTCAGTCCCCAATCTGCAACTGGTTCGCTCTGGAGTACTGACCGGCTTAAGGATGCGGATCATGTTTGCGACAGGAGCATCCAGCATCGAAGCTCACCCTGGGTCCTTTTCCGGTTAACAACTATTAGAGAAAATGTGGGCGCAATTGAAGGTTATTGATTGGGTTGTTCCGCTTCTTCCCGAGGCTGTTGCGGGCCGGCCAATCGAAATATTTGGCTGAAGTTGATCGACAAATTCAGAAATCGTCGGCCGCGTTCTCTGCCCGGACGTAACGGCTGAAAGTTGAGCGGAAACGATTTTCGCCGCTGCTTTGGCGCGGCGCCCTCCCCCGGCATCTCACTAGCGCTGGCATAGGCGCATCGCCGAGAGCAGTCTGGCGAGCCAGGCCGCAGGCCAACATTATTTTCCAGCCGACTGTCGGGATCTCGTCCCCCCAGCCGTCGTTAGGAAAGCCATACGGGCACAACGCCTGTTTTCCAACGTGCGCAGATTGCAGAGACCGCTGTATGCGAAAACAGAAAGCATCTGACTTGAAGCGAGGATATCCATGGCCAAGAACACGATCTGCATTTGGTACAACAACGATGCCGAGGCTGCGGCCCGCTTCTACACCGAGACATTCCCGCACAGCTCAGTAGGCGCAATCAACCGCGCTCCGAGCGACTATCCCTCCGGCAAGGCTGGCGATGTACTCGTTGTAGAATTTACGGTCGCCGGTATTCCGTGCATCGGGCTGAACGGCGGACCTGCTTTCAAGCACAGCGAAGCCTTCTCATTCCAGATCGCCACCGACGATCAGCAAGAGACCGATCGCTATTGGAATGCGATTGTCGGCAATGGCGGACAGGAGAGCGCGTGCGGCTGGTGCAAAGACAAGTGGGGCGTGTCCTGGCAGATTACGCCGCACACACTGACAGAAGCGCTAGCGGCTGGCGGAGATGAAGCAAAGCGAGCGTTTGAAGCGATGATGACCATGACAAAGATCGACGTCGCGGTGATCGAAGCAGCGCGGCGCGGCTGACCACGAACAACAGCGTGTCCACTCCACGCGAAGAAAACGCTAGGGCTGCTAGCTGTTTCCCAGTTCGTAAAATCCTCAATATCGGAGAGCACCCATGGAACATCTCCAATATCCCAATGAGAGCGCCGAGTATCGCGCCGCGCGCAACTAGCTTCTAAATGACGAAATCGCACTTCGGGCGCAGATCGAAGCCGTTGCCGCGAAGCGCCGCGCGCTGCCTATGGGAGGCGAGATACCGGAGGACTACGTATTCGAGCAGATCGGCGAAACCTGTATGCCCGAGCGCATCAGGATGTCGGAACTCTTCGGCAAGCACGATACACTCGTCCTCTACAGTTTCATGTACGGACCCGAGCGAGGGCTTCCGTGCCCCGGCTGCACCCATCTTCTCGACGGCCTTGACGGAGCGGCCCGGCATGTCGGCCAGCGCGCCGCATTCCACGTCATCGCAAAATCGCCGATCGCGCGCCTTGCCGCCTGGGCGCACAAACGCGGCTGGGAACACTTGTCGCTTCTTTCGACGACAGGCAACAGCTACGACGCCGATTACTTTGGCGATACCTCTAAATTTTCGAAGGGAATGCGCGCACAGCATCATGTGCCGGACGGCAAGAACTGGGACGAGACAATCTTCAACGTCTTCAGAAAGTCGAGTGGCACGATCAGACATTTTTGGGGCTCGGAGATGAGCTTTGCGCCGCCTGCACCCAGTCAACATCACCGTGCGGGCGATCTCGCCGATCCGCTTTGGGGTCTCCTTGATATGACACCCGAAGGTCGGGGCGATTTCTTTCCGAAAGTAAATTACGATCGATGAGCCGCTGGACAACGCGACGACATTTAATGGCCAAATCATGCGATCTTAAATGCTGTGATCAAGATGTGATTGATCTGGCAATTTAGAGGTAGCGCGCTATAGAGGAGACATGATTTCCTCATCGCATCGCCTCATCTATATCCACATTCCGAAAACGGGCGGCAATTCTGTTCAAGAGTTGCTTTTGCCCCTCTCGGATGATCGCAAGGTTTCAGGCGGCCCTCGTGACGGCATAGAGCGATTTGAAGTCGAAGGAGTTATTACCCCGAACAAGCACGCCACGTTGGCGGACTATGCCGAGAAATTAGGTGATGTTTCCGGCTTTAACATTGTCGCGACGATCAGGAATCCCATTGAGAGAGCGGTTTCGTACTATTTCTCGCCTCACCGTTGGAAGTCGCAGGCCGGGGATGGATCTTGGTCCATAGCGAGGCCAACATGGGACCTCAAACGGTTCGTCGCGATGTTGCCAGAGGTAAAACCGACCGCTGATTTTTTGAAAATCCGAGGTCGCATCGCGACGGGGATAAACTTTCTTCGGTTCGACAACCTTTCCGCTGATTTTGCGGAACTCGTAACGAAACTGAACTTGCCGGTATCAGTGCGTCTTGCTCACCGAAATAAATCCGCGAGCGACGAAGATTTTGTCTCGCAAGTGCTTGCCGATCCAGGCGTGAAAGCGGCTGTTAAGCGCCGCTTTGCCGAAGATTTGGAACTATTCCGCGCGTTACCCGCGTGGACAATGTTTATCTCTGCCGTCGCGTATTGGTCAGTCGAGTTCTGTACCGACCTGAGCTGTGTCGGCCTATTAGGAAAATCAGCACGCGGTTGAACCTCGTTTGATTTCATAGGTCGCTCTAGGCTATCGGCATAGGATGATTCGACTCCGGTGAACTCCTCGACCGAAGCGTAGGCGAGACGCGCATGTCGACCGCAATTGCCATTCTCGGCGGCGTTGGTCTGTTTCTGCTCGGCATGACCATCATGACCGACGGGCTGAAGGCGCTGGCA
This sequence comes from Hyphomicrobium sp., assembly GCA_035547255.1. Taxonomy (GTDB): domain Bacteria; phylum Pseudomonadota; class Alphaproteobacteria; order Rhizobiales; family Hyphomicrobiaceae; genus Hyphomicrobium_B. The sequence continues at coordinate 22,652 of DASZVX010000055.1, read as the reverse complement.
GGATCTGCCCTGCGCACGGTCCTCGGTAAAGCCGCTGCCACGCCCGTCTCGGGCGCCTTGTGGGGCGCGATTGTGACGCTGCTCGTACAGTCATCGAGCGCGGTGACGATGACGACGATCGGCCTTGTCAGCGCCGGCCTTCTGACCTTTCCGCAGGGGCTCGGCTTGGTGTTCGGCGCCAATGTCGGCACGACGGGCACGGGCTGGCTCGTGGCACTGATCGGTGTGCGCGTCTCGCTGTCGGCTTACGCACTGCCTCTGATCTTCATTGGCGCACTGGCGAAGCTGCTGGGAGGCGGGCGGATCGCGGCAGCAGGCAGCGCGCTCGCAGGTTTTGCGCTGGTGCTCTATGGGCTGACGACCCTCCAGCAGGGCATGGGAGGACTTGCGGAGAGCCTGCATCCGTCTGACCTGCCTGCAGTGCTGGGCACGCCGGGAGTTGACTGGATCGCAGGATCAGTCGGCCTCATGACGCTGATCGTCGTCGGCTTGGCGATGACCGCGGTGATGCAGTCCTCAACGGCCGCCATCGCCGTCACCATCTCGGCTTTCTACGCCGGTGCCGTGAACCTCGAGCAAGGCGCGGCGCTCATCATCGGCCAGAATATCGGAACGGCGACGAGCTCGGCATTGGCGGCCATCGGTGCGAGCACGACTGCCAAGCGCCTGGCTCTCGCCTATGTGCTGTTCAAGATCATCGCGGCACTCATCGCGATCATAGCCTTTCCGTTCACGGCGGCGCTGATGAGGGTCTTCGCGGGGTCGGTCGACGGGATGACGCTCCTCGCCGCCTACCACACGGCCTATAACGTCGTGGGGGTCGCGGTGCTCCTTCCGGCAACACAGTGGTTTACCCGTGTCGTGGAGCGGCTCCTGCCGTCCAGGGAGACGGCGCTCGAGCGTGCACTCGATCCGAGCGCGCTTGCCAATCCGGTGATCGCGATCGAAGCCGCCCGGCGCGTCGTAGCGGACGTCCTCTCGAAAACCGCCGCCTCGGTTGCCGCAGTCCTTTCGGGCGGCGCCGGTCCCGCTGCGAAGGACACTGCGGCCGCGGCCGACGCGCTTGAGGAAGTGCGGGATTTCTTGTCCGAATTGGAGGAGCCGCCCGAGACGGACGCCGAACGGCACCGCATGACGAGCACGCTGCATGCGCTCGATCACACCTCGCGCCTCATGGAGGTGCTGGCGGACAACAGGCTCCCAACCAAGCCTGCTGCAGCAGCCCCCTATGACCTTCGCGCCGCCGAGTTGAGCATCCAGGCCATGCGCGCGGCGCAGGCGATTGGTGGCTCGATCACTTCGGAAACCGCCTTAAGCATGGAGGCCACACCCATTGGCTGGGCCGTTTCACCCGAAGTCGATACCGCGCTCGCTGACGTAGAGAACGCAGCCAAGGGACTCGCAGCCCTGCAGCGGGATCATCGCGCCACCGCCCTCGCTGCGGTCGCGCCGGGAAAGCTGACCGCTGCGGATGCCTTCGCGCGGATCGAAGCTGCTCGGCGGCTCGACCGGATCGCGCATCATGCCTGGCGTTCGGCCGCGCATCTCCTCGGCCGTGGCGAGCGCCGCGACTGAGATCGCGACCTATGCGAGATCCACGCTCATTCTATTTCACCGCACAAAGCACGCTGGCGAAATGTTGCGGAAAGTAAGTTATGGCCACTCCACTGGCCGCGAGGGCAAGCCCGGCCGCAAGCTTCAATTTCGTTCCGGCGGCGCGCCGGTTGAACCACATGAATCCGTAAGCGGACGCGATCACGGCCGGCACGGTCCCCACGCCGAACCCCAGCATGAACGTCGCGCCTTGAACGCCGGTGCGCGTCAGAGACGCCAGAAACGCGGCGCCATAGACCATCGGGCAAGCATTTAGGCCCCAGACAATGCCGAGCGTCACAGGCGCGAGATAACGGCGGCCCTGTCCGACAGGCCGCAGCAGGGCGTTGGCTCCGGACGCGAGCGCCTGCATGCCATGATCGACAAGCGCCAACCTCGGCATCAGTCCGGCGATGACCAGTCCCATCCATAAGAGCGACGCTCCCGCCGCCCATTGCAGTACGGCGGGGCTGTGCATCGAGGCACGAGACAGGACCTCGCCGCCGAAGGCACCGGCAGCGCCGCCAATTGCAGTATAGGTTGCGATGCGCCCCACCTGCATCAGAACGAGATTGAGATTTCTGTCTCCCGATGTTCTGGCGCCAAGCAGCAGATTGGCTCCGCAGGCAATGCCGCCGCACATCGCGCCGCAATGGAGCGCGCTCGCAAGGCCGACGGCAGCACCGCGAAAGAAGCTCTCGTCAAACATCGTCCGCCGGGCTCCGCTCCGACATCGCCAATCGATCGTTGTCGTCGCTGATCGCACGCCACTTGGCGCCTTCGAGATCGTCGAACTGGCCGCTGCGAAGCGCCCAGAGAAAGGCGGCGAGCCCCATCATCCCGAGTGTCAACGCGGCAGGGATGAGCCAAGCGAGCGAGGTCATGTCTATGTTCCGACGTTTGGAAGGGGCAACGTCATCGAGCGGAGCCGAAGCGCATTCGCGGTGACCGTGATCGACGATCCCGACATGGCCAGCGCTGCAATCAACGGCGTCACGTAGCCCGCCATGGCGAGCGGCACGAAAACCGAATTGTAGAGGATGGCGATTCCAAAATTCTGCAGCGCCAGGCGGCGCGCGGCTTTGGCAACCGCCAGCGTTTCGATGACCGGGCGAAGGATCTCACCTTGAAAGACCGCGTCGGCCGCATTCTGAGCGATGTCGATGGCGGACGCAGGCGACAAGGACGCGTGTCCGGCAGCAAGAGCAGGCGCATCGTTGAGGCCGTCACCGACCATCAGTGATTTGTATCCTCGAGCCTTCAACGCTTCGATCACTTGCAGCTTCTGGTCAGGGCGAACTTCGGCGGTCCAATCCTCGATGCCGCAGCTCGCCGCCGTTTGCGCAACGGCTTCACGCCGGTCTCCGGATAACAGACCGACGAGATACCCCGCCTGCCGAAGCTCAGAGACGCACGCGGCCGCGTCCGTCCTCTGTTCATCAATGAAGTCGAAGCCGACAGCAGGTCTGCCCTCAGCCGCATACCAGATCGATGTATTCCTGCCCCTGGTGCCGACCCAGGCGGCCGACCCTACCTTCTCCTCGAAGCCGGCGGAGTTCGTAAGGAGGCCCGAGCCCGGAATTTCTTCGACGCCATCGACGGCTTGTATGCGAATACCCTCTGCACGGGCCGCCTTGGTGAGCGCCTGGGCATAAGGATGTTTGCTTGCTGCTGCGATCGACCCTGCCCGGCCAAGCGCAACCGTATCGACGTCATCGCTCGTCTTGAGCCGCAGTTCTCCCGTCGTCAGCGTTCCCGTCTTGTCAAAGACGACGCAATCGATTTCGGCGAGACGTTCCAACCCATCGGGGGCCTTGACGATGACACCCTTGTTGAACAGACGGCTCATTGCTGCGACCTGCACTGCCGGCACGGCAAGCGCCAAGGCGCACGGGCACGTAATGATGAGAACAGCGATTGCGTGCGTGAGAGATTGATCCCACGGCGCACCGAGCGCCATCCACACGATGAACGTGAGCAGCCCGAGAACATGGACTGCGGGAGCATAAATTTGCGAGGCGCGATCGGCGAGCCGGACATAGCGGCCGCGGCTTTGCTCCGCGGCCAGCATCATGCGGCCAATTTCGCTCAAGAGCGTGTTGTCTTCCGCGGCGGTAATGCGCACACGCAATGAGCCGCCGCAATTGGTTGTCCCCGCATAGACGGAATCACCAATCGACACAGCACGCGGCCGCGTTTCGCCGCTGATCAGGCTTTCGTCGATTTCGCTGCGGCCGGAGATCACCTCCCCGTCGCCCGCAACGCGCTCACCCGCTGCGACCGCGATGACCATGCCGGGCTTGAGCGAGCTTGCCGGAACGGCCTTGGTTGTTTGATCCGGCTCGACAAGCGTGGCGTTTGTCGCCCTGAGCCCAATCAGGTTCTCGGCCGCTCCGCGGGCCTTTGTCCGCATGCGCTCGTCAAGCACCCTGCCGATCAACAAAAAGAACAGAAGCGTAACCGCGGCGTCAAAGTAGATCTGCTCGGAGCTGCGCATCGTTTGGAAAAGGCTCATCGCCGTTGCCAGGAGAACGCCGAGCGAGATGGGCACGTCCATGTTGAGGCGCCGTGACCTCAACGCAGCAAAAGCGGACTTGAAGAAGGGCTGACCGGCATAAGCGACTGCGGGTAAAGCAATGAGCGCCGACAGCCAATGGAACAGATCCTTGACGGAACCATCCATATCGCTCGCTTGACCCGACCAGACGGAAACGGACAGCAGCATGATGTTGGCTGCCGCAAAACCGGCGACACCGGCGCGAGGAATAAGCTCGCTTGTCCGTGCAGCCTGGTCGGTATCCGAATTGTCGACAAGAGGCGCGGCCGGAAATCCCGCACGTTCGAGAGCGGTCGTGAGGTCGATCGTAGAGGTACGAGACGGGTCGACGACCACCGAAACCCGCTTGGTCGTCAGATTTGCACGCGCGGCCACGACTCCTCGCAGTGCGCGAAGCGCATTTTCGACGGAGCGAATGCAGTTGCCGCAAACGATGCTCGGCACCGAAAGCACGATGGTCTGCAGCACTTCTGCGTTCGGCACCTGTCTTGCGAGCGTGACGTCTAAGGCTGCTTCCATATCCGTGCCCTCGACCTGTAAACGATTTTGTCGTTCTCCGAAGCGGCGACCGAAAGCGTCCATGAGCCTTCCGCCAGTCCCGCTATGTCAGCGACGTAAGTACCGTTCCCCGCAGGCGCCAGCTCAATCCGGCGATCGAATATGTCCGTTGTCGCGCGTCCAATGCTCGCCCGCACGCGCAAGCCCTCGACGGGCTGCCGGTTCTCATCGGCCAGCGAAATGGAAAGACGTCCGGTATGGGAATCGAATGTTCGGCTTTCATGCCACCCGAGGCGGCCCTGAACTTCTTCTTCCTGCAGCGTTTGGTTGTATGCCAAGCCTTTGCGATAGGCGTCCGCGGTATCACCGCTGAACGTCGAAACAGCCTTGGTGATCATAATCCCGTCGACGGCGGCCACCGTCAGAAAGAACCCCACCAGGATAGCGAACACGTGCCACCCGCGAAGTGACACTTTTGATGATGCGGCGGCGCTCATGACGGGCTCCTGAATGTCGTGGCCCGAGACGCCGTCCGACCGCTCGCCACATCCTGCAATTCGATTGTCACGGACTCCGCGTCCGACTTCAGGTCTTTCTTTTCTGCACCGGGAAGCAACAGAAAGACTTTGACCGCTCTCACTTCGGACGGACCGACCTCGATCGTCGGATCGGCGCCGTCAAACTCTACGAACTTCGGCTGGAGCCCGGCCGGCCCGGTAAATCGCAACTTGAACTTTCTTGCGCCTTCGACCTTGTTAGCGATCTTGATCGTGTAGCCGTTGCGGAGACCGCCGTCGCTCAACACGACGAACAGCGGATTGCGATCTTGAATGACGCTAAGCTCGAAGTCGGCGCGATGCAGCAGAGACCAGCCCATCAACGACGCGACGATCGTGATCATCGCCGTATAGAGCATCGTACGCGGACGAATGATCCGCCAGCCCTCGCGAGGCGCACTCGTTGCGTTGGCGAGGTTCCCCTCCGTCGTGTAGGCGATAAGATCTCGCGGACGACCGACGCGGTCCATGATCTCGTTACAGGCATCGATACATAAGGCGCATTGAATGCACTCGAGCTGCGAGCCGTCGCGAATATCGATACCCATCGGGCAAACGGACACGCACGCCTTGCAGTCGATGCAATCTCCACGGCCCTCCCACGACGTACCCTTCTTGTGGGCGGCGCGCGGCTCACCTCTGAGTTCACGATACGAGATGAGAAGCGAATCGCGATCGACCATCGCACCTTGAATACGCGGCCACGGGCACATGTAGATGCAGACCTGCTCCCGGGCGAGGCCGCCAAGCATGTAGGTCGTCAGCGTAAACAGGCCAAGGAAGACGTAGGCCACCGTCGGTGCCGTACCATGCACCAGTTCCACGGCGAGCGTCGGCGCATCACGAAAATAGAAGACGAGCGCTCCGCCCGTCGCGAGCGCGATGCCCAGCCACGAAAGATGCGTAACCGACTTTTTCCAGATCTTCTCGAATGTCCACGGCTGTGCGTCGAGCCGCAATTGCGCGTTGCGATCGCCTTGCCAGAAACGCTCGATTGCGATCATCAGGTCGGTCCACACCGTTTGCGGACAAGCATACCCGCACCACATGCGGCCCGCGATCGAGGTGGCGAGAAAAAGCCCCAGTGCACCAAGCACCAACAGCCCCGTAACGTAGTAAAATTCCTGTGCCCAGATTTCGATGGGGCCGAACAGCAGCCGCTGATTGGCGAAATCGAAGAGAATGGCTTGATCGGGCAAGGCCTCGCCGCGATCCCAGCGCAACCAGGGCACGATGTAATAGATGGCGAGCGTAATCGCCATCACCGCCCACTTGACGTTGCGAAACTTCCCCCTCGCAAGCTTCGGATAAATTTTCTTTCGCGACACGTAATCCGAATGCGGCAGAGGAGCGGCAGGAGATGGCGCAGAGCGAACATCATCCCCTTCGATCAAAAACTTGTTCGATCGATCCATCGTGTTCATTTCGGTTTGTCCGCGGCTGCTGCGGGAGCCGAAGCGCTTGTAGCTTCAGCCTGGCCTCCACCGAGCGAATAGACGAAGAGCGTCAGCATCTTTATCGCAACCGGATCGAGACGCTCGGACCACGCCGGCATCATGCCACCGCGCCCCGTCCGGATGCTCTGCATCACGGCTTCCTGCGAGTTGCCGTAAAGCCAGATCGCGTCCGTCAGATTCGGCGCACCCAGGTCCTGGTTACCCTTGCCCTGCTCGCCGTGACAGGCAGCACAATTGTCGGCAAAGATCTGCGCGCCTCTCTTTGCTGCCGCTTCGTCAACATCAAGATGCGACAACGAGCGAACGAAATTGGCCGCGTCGCTGATCTGCGATTCCTCGAGAATTTTGTCGGTTCCGAAGTGCGGCATCGCCGTGTCATGAGCTTTCGGATTTCCGTTTCTCGCGCCGAACGCGATGGTCTCGTGGATCTTTTCGAGATCGCCGCCCCACAGCCAATCGTCATCATTGAGGTTCGGATAGCCGACGCCGCCTTGCGCACCGCGGCCGTGGCAAGCCGCGCAGTTTTCGCCGAACAGCGCGGCCCCGCCAGCTATCGAAAATTGAAACAGCTCGTCGTTCTTGCGGATGTCAGCGAGCGACATCTCGGCGATTTGCGTACGATATTTGGCATGGCTCGCCTTCCACGCCTCGATATCCTGCTGCACCTGCGCGCGTTGGCTATAGTTCAGCACGCCCTTCGTATAGCCGTTGACCGTCGGCCAGGCCGGATACACGATCCAATAGCCAATCGCCCACAAGATCGACGCGTAAAAACTATATAGCCACCACTTGGGCAGCGGCTTGTTCAGCTCGCTGATGTCTCCGTCCCAGACGTGGCCCGTCGTCTCGACGCCCGTGACTTCATCGACTTTCTTATGCTGGCTCATTGTTTGGCCCCATCGACTCGGGGCGCATCGTCGCGAAACGGGATTTCCGAAGCGGCCGCAAACTTGGGTTTGTTGCTTTTGCGAAAGGCGTAGATGTACGCCGCGATCATGATGCCCATGAAAATTGCCAGCGATGCAATCTGCGTAACCACTTGAATATCTTCGTAGGCCAAGGCCAAATTCTCCTATCGCAGGTTGGGACCGCTGGCGTCGAACTTCGTGAAGTCGACGAGCGTGCCGAGCATTTGCAGGTAGGCAATGACGGCATCGAGTTCGGTCGGCGGAATGTTCTCTCCCGCTTGGCCGTCGAATTTCCGCACTTGCGCCTTGGGGTAGCGCGCCAGAAGAGCTTTCGCTTCTTTCGAATCCGGCGATATCTGCGCGACGACGTCCTCGTCGGCACTCGCGATCATCTCGTCTGTGTAGGGAACGCCTAACTCTTTCAGCGTCTTCATGCGTTGCGAGATGTTCGAGTAGTCGAGAAGCGTTTTGTCGAGGAATGGGTAGCCCGGCATGATGGACGCAGGAACGACCGAGCGCGGGTCGCGCAGGTGCTCGACATGCCAGGCGTCCGAATACTTGCCGCCGACGCGCGCAAGATCAGGTCCGGTACGCTTCGAGCCCCACTGGAACGGATAGTCGTACATACTTTCCGCTGCCAGCGAGTAATGGCCGTAGCGTTCGATCTCGTCGCGCAGCGAGCGGATCATTTGACTATGGCAATTGTAGCAGCCCTCGCGCACGTAGATGTCGCGACCTGCAAGCTCGAGCGGCGAATAGGGCCGCATGCCCTGCACCTTCTCGATCGTCGATTGAACGTAGAACAGTGGTGCGATCTCGACGATGCCTCCGATTGACACGACAATCAGTGCGCCGATCAGAAGGATAATCGAGTTTCGCTCGAAGATGGCGTGGTTCACGAGTATCGCTCCTGTTATTCGGCGGGCACGGCAACGACACCGGGACGCAACTCGGGCGCGGCGGCGACCGGCGGCTGATCACGAACATCGACCAGCTGATCCCCGCGGATCGTGCGCCAGACGTTGTAGGCCATGATCAGCCCGCCGAGCAGGAACAGCACACCGCCCGTCGCTCGGATGACATAAGGCCAGTGCAGCGCCTCGACCGTTTCGATGAAGGAATATTTGAGAAAGCCCAGCCGGTCGTAAGCACGCCACATGAGCCCCTGGGTGATGCCGGCAACCCACATCGACGAGATGTAGAGAACGATACCGATCATCGCGAGCCAGAAGTGCCACTCGACGAGCTTGATCGAGTAGAGACCTTGGCGCTTCCAAAGCCACGGCACGAGGCAGTAAACGGCACCGAACGAAATCATGCCGACCCAACCGAGCGCACCGGAGTGAACGTGTCCGATCGTCCAGTCGGTGTAGTGAGAGAGCGAATTGACCTCCTTGATGGACATCAACGGCCCCTCGAACGTCGACATTCCGTAGAATGCAACGCTGACGACGAGCAGCCGGATGACGGGGTCGGTCCTCAACTTGTCCCACGCGCCCGAGAGCGTCATGAGCCCGTTGATCATGCCGCCCCACGAAGGCATCCACAGCATGATCGAGAACGTCATGCCGAGCGTCTGCGTCCACTCAGGTAGAGCGGTGTAATGGAGATGGTGCGGACCCGCCCAGATATAGAGGAAGATCAGGGACCAGAAATGCACGATCGACAGCCGGTAGGAATAGACCGGCCGTTCGGCGCGTTTGGGAATGAAATAATACATGATGCCGAGGAAGCCGGCCGTCAAAAAGAAGCCGACCGCGTTATGCCCGTACCACCATTGCGTCATCGCACCCTGGACGCCGGGGAAAAGCGGGTAGCTCTGCGTCCCGAGAAACGACACGGGAAGCGCGAGGTTATTGACGAGATGCAGCATCGCCACGGTAGCGATGAAGCCCAGGAAGAACCAGTTCGCGACGTAAATGTGCGGTTCCTGCCGACCTTTTAGTGTCCCGAGGAACACGAGCAGATAGGTGACCCATACGACCGTCAGCCAAATGTCCGCGTACCATTCCGGCTCCGCATATTCCTTGCTTTGAGTGACACCCATCAGATAGCCGGATGCGGCGATCACGATGAACAGCTGATACCCCCAGACGACAAACCACGGCGCCCATTTGCCTGGGAGCCGCGCTTGGCTTGTCCGCTGGACGACATAAAGCGAGGTCGCGATGAGTGCGTTGCCGCCGAACGCAAAAATAACGGCCGAGGTGTGAACCGGCCGAAGGCGCCCAAAGTTGGTCCACGGCAGATCGAAGTTCAGGGCCGGAAACGAAAGCTGCCAAGCGAGGATGTCGCCGACGAGAAATCCGACGACGCCCCAAAACACGCACGCGATCGTAGCAACGCGAATGGGCCCGTCGAAGTAACCGGAACGCTTCTCTTGTCTGAAGTCCGTCGGATGCGTCGCAATATACAGGCCGGCCGCCACCGACGCAGCCAAAACGAGGAGGCCCTGAAGCCGAAGGATGCCCTCCTCTCCGGCAACGGCAAATACGAGACCAATCGCGCCGGTAATGACCGCGCTTATCAGCGCCAGCGAGTCGCTTAGGCCTGAGCGCTCGTCCAATACATCGTGCAAAGCTGCCTCCCGATCCCAATAGGGAGCGCACACTCGGATGACGGGCCGCGAGCAACCTTGATTTAAGTCAACGTCCGTCACGGGAGGCGGCGTTAGAAATGTCGCATCGCTTAAATGCGGCCTCTCGTCTTTCGAGGAATGTACTGATGACGGATGCCGGCACGGCAAAACGACAGGACGATGCTGGATTCTGCTCGACGCCGCATCCCCTGGAAATCATCAAGGAGGAGCACGCCCTTCAGTTAGAGCTGTGCGAACTCTTGGAAGGCATCGCCGACGGTCTGCCGGGAATGTTCGAGCCCGCGTTGGCCGTGATCGCAATCTCGATCCTGAACGGAAGCGTAAGGGCTCACATAAAATTCGAGGAAGACGCGCTCTTCCCGGTTCTGAGGGAACGGTTGTCCCCTGACGATGCCGTCGTTCAAGCACTGGCCTGCCTGAGCCAAGAGCATGAGCGCGACGAAGACATGGCGGACGAACTCATCGAAGCGCTCAAAGACGCCTTGAAAAGCGGAACGCCCCAGAATCCGGAAACGCTTGGCTATATTCTTCGCGGCTTTTTCGAAAGCCAGCGCCGCCATATTGCATGGGAGGACAGCGTCGTTCTGCCCGCCGCACGTAAAGCGTTGAGCGCCGAGGATCTCGCTCATCTCCAGGACTGGATCATGACGAGCGAACATCCCCGCTGCATCAGAGTGCCGCTGCTCACGATACGAACCGGAAAATCGGCGTCGGCGATTTGCGTCGAATGCCCTTCATCTCTTGGACACGAGAAACCACGCGATGTCTCCTGACCTCGTGCGCCGCATGAGCGCTCCCGTCCCGCGATACACGAGCTATCCGACTGCCGCCCAGTTCCGCGACACCGTCGGCGCCAAGGACTTTACAGAAGCTCTTGTCAAATTGGAGCGCGACGCACCGTTCTCGCTCTATGTGCATATACCGTTTTGCAAGAAGCTCTGCTGGTACTGCGGTTGCAATATGAAGGTCGCAGGCACAAGGGGACCGATCGCACGCTATCTCGAAGCTCTTGAGGCGGAATTGCTCACCTTGTCCGCCCTCGGACTCTCCAAGCACAAGATTTCACATATGCATTGGGGAGGCGGCTCGCCGAATATTCTGACCGGCGGACAGGTATTGGCATTGGCCGCGCGAATTCGCGATTCTTTCGAAATCAGCGAGTCCGCCGAATTCGCCATAGAAATCGATCCGCGTGAAGCCAGCGCATCACTCGCGCGGGCGCTAAGGCGCGCCGGAGTCAATCGCGTGTCGATCGGCGTGCAGGATTTCGGTGAGGCCGTTCAGTCCGCCATCAATCGGCTGCAGTCATTTGAAGTTACGGCGTCTTGCGTGCACAGCATGCGGGATGCCGGAATAAACAAAATCAACATCGACCTCGTTTATGGATTGCCGCGGCAGACACGGGCCGGCGTCGAAAAGACGGTTCATCAGGTTCTCTCGCTGCGTCCGGATCGTGTTGCCCTGTTCGGATACGCGCACCTGCCCGCGCGCTTCGCGCATCAAGCGATCATCGATACCAAGACGCTGCCCGATAGCGTCGAGCGCTTTGCCCAGTCTCAAAGGGCCGCGCGCATGCTGAAAGCAGCCGGATATACGCGCATCGGACTCGATCATTACGCTCTGAAGGATGATCCGTTGGCGACAGGCCCCGTTCGCCGCAACTTCCAGGGATATACGACGGATACGTCAGAGACACTGATCGGCGCTGGAGCCTCAGCCATCTCCCGCGTCGGCAATGCGTATTTTCAGAACGTGACGTCTCCGACGGAATACGAGGAAAGAATTGCAGCCACAGGCTTTGCGACCGCAAGAGGCGTCAAGCTCACGGACGAAGATCGCGTTCGAGGATACGTGATCGCGAGGTTGATGTGCGACTTCAGGTATTCGGAATCTGACGTCCGCAAGCGCTTCGGAGAACTGGCGTCACGCGTCATCCTGGAAGGCCGGGAAATGGTCGAGGCGGACAGCGCCGGTCTTCTCGAGAAAGTCGAAGACGGTTTCGTCCTCACGCACCGCGGCCAGCCTTTTGTAAGGAGCATCGCGGCGTGCTTCGATACATATCTCGAGTCTGAAACGAGCGGCGCGCCCGCGGTCTAGATGCTGCTCACCTGCTCGAGATGAGGCGCATCGATGACAACGACTGTCCTCGCGCCTTCGAGGCCAATGACTTTCTTGGCCTTCAGGCGAGAGAATTGCCGGCTGACTGTCTCGATCGTCAACCCGAGGAAATCGGCGATCTCCGCACGCGTGATGGGAAGCTCAAACTTCGGCGGCGCCGAGGGCCGCCCGCTCCGGCAGCCGACCGCCTCTAGCCGCTTGGACACCATGAGAATGAAGCTCGCAACCTTTTCCTCGGCGCTCTTTCGCCCGAGAAGAAGCATCCATTCGCGGGCCGCATCGAGTTCGTCTAACGTGTTTTCAAAAAGGCGACGCTCGAAGCCGGGAAACTCCTGAACCAGACGCTCGAATTGCCCTCGGTCATAGGTGCAGAGGTGAACGTCGTTCACGGCCGTCACTTCGTACACGCTCCGATCGCGGTACGGCCTGCCGATAAAATCAGAGGCGAACTGGAGGCCGACAATCTGCTGACGCCCATCGCTCATGGTCTTTGTCAGTTTGACGACACCGGAGATGATGTTCGCAAAAGACACGACATGGTCTTGATCGGCGATGATTGCCTGTCCTTGAGAAACCGTCCGATGGTGCGCGATCGCGTTCAGCCGCCCTATTTCCGCCCGGCTGAGGGCTCCACAGACGGCGCGATGGCGTACCGCGCAGGTATCGCAGCGGATCGGTTGCTGTTGCGTCATCGTCGGTCCAGGTGTTGTCCAAGCACGGTACGTGAATTTGGCCAGCGATACCACATTTGGGAATGTCGTGCGACGAAGCGACCGGCAAGGCTTTAATTCACTCCACAGCCTCAAAGGCTGCCGTCCCTTTCGAGGTTAATGGGCTTTTCCCGCTTGCCATCCATAACTAGGACAAATATGGTCCGCGTTATGGCACACCTCACCGTAAGCGTAGAGTACGCAGCACACTGCCTGCTGTGGCTTGTAGGACGCGAGCATCAGCCACTGTCGAGCCGCGACCTCGCGACCCTGCAGGGCATTTCTCCGAGCTTCGTTGCGAAGATATTCCCCAAGCTCGAAAAAGCCGGGCTCATTGTATCGAGCGAAGGCATACGCGGCGGCTACCGTCTCGCCCGAGCGCCGCAAGACATAACCTTCCTCGACATCGTCGACGCGGTCGAAGGCAATAAACCGCTGTTCGATTGCCAGAACATCAGGAGCAGGTGTGCCGTGTTCGATGGATCTGCACCGGCCTGGGCCACCCGAGGCGTGTGCGCCATCCATGCCGTTATGCTGAACGCCGAAAAGGCGATGCGTGCTGAACTGGCAGCAAGCACCTTGGCTGACGTCGCGGCGACGCTCGAACGAAAGGCTCCGCCGACCTTTGCGACAGCGCTCGAAGATTGGATCGAGCAAAGAACCGAGACCCGAAATCCGAAACGCGGCCAGACGCGGCACGAGCAAAAGGCTTAGCGCCATGGGCGATCCCAGCACGCGCGGATCAACAGCCGGTGGGATCGTGGCGCCTCCAGCGCCGGGCGGCACAGCAACAGACGCGCCGAAGTCCGCCGAAGCCCCGATCAAGCTGCGACCCGCCGATCTCGAAATGGCGCGCGTGCTCAATACGGAACCACTGCAGATCGCGGGTGGAGTCGATCCATTACAAGCCGTGATTGCGCATTGGAACCATGGCGCCTTGCATGACGTCGTCGAGCCGATGACGGATCATGTCATCATGACGTACATCGGGACGTTCGAGCGCCTCGAACGCCGCTCGGGACGGTCCTATGCGTCGGGAATGGCACGGGCCGGCGCGGTGACGATCATTCCTGCCGGGTCGAGCGCTCGCTGGGATATCGCCGGCAACGTGGATGTCGTGCAGCTCTATCTGAAGCAGAAAACGCTCGAGCGTATCGCAACCGAGGCCGGCCACAGCACTCCAAACAACGTTCTCGAGAGAACCGGCCACCCCGACGAAACCGTTTCAAGGTTACTGATGATGGCCAACGATGCGGCATACGGCAGCGCCTCGCTCGACACGCTCTTCCGGCAACAGCTGACCGAACTCGTAGCGACGCGCCTGCTCGGTTCGCATACCGGGAATCCCATCGCACCGCGGAGCATATCGGGAGGGCTCCCGCCTGCAATGTTGAGGCGTGCCATCGAACGTCTGCAGTCAGACAGCGCGGAAGACGTGTCCCTGGCAGCGCTCGCCTCGGAGGCAGGTCTCTCGCGCTTTCACTTTTGTCGTGCCTTCAAGGAAAGTACGGGGCTTTCGCCCCACACTTGGCTGCGCCAGCATCGGTTGCAGCAAGCACAAGCGATGCTCCGCGATCCTGAGATTCCGATCGTCTCGATCGCAGCCGAGCTTGGTTATGGCTCTCAGACAGCTTTCGCAGCCGCATTCCGGAAACTGACCGGCGAAACGCCAACCGACTGGCGACGCCGGGCACGGTAGCCGCAATCGCGCTTCAACGACAGCAATCGCTCTGGAGCACACGGATACTCGCCAGATTACACATCAGCCATCGAATATTTCGCGACCCGATCGACATCATGATGCACAATTGGGAGATCAAAAATGAAAATCGTCATTATCGGCGGCACGGGCCTCATCGGCCGGGGACTTGCGCGAACGCTGCAGTCCAAAGGACATGACATCGTCATAGCTTCGCCCTCGACCGGGGTCGACAGCGTTACGGGCAAAGGCCTCCCCGAGGCGTTGCGAGGCGCAAACGTCGTCGTCGACGTAACGAATTCGCCCTCATTTGCAGACGATGCCGTAATGGCTTTCTTTCGGAACTCCACAGAGCATTTGCTGAGCGCCGCGAAGGCGGCCGATGTATCGCATTTCGTCGCCCTCTCCATTGTCAATACCGATCGCATCCCGGACAGCGGCTACCTGCGCGCCAAGCATGCGCAGGAGCAGCTCATCCAGGCGGGCAACATCCCTTACACGATCGTGCGCGCGACGCAGTTCTTCGAATTCCTCGGTGCGATTGCCGATGTCGCCACAGAGGGAGACTCCATCTACATGCCGACGGCGCCGTTCCAGCCTGTCGCGGCCGACGATGTAGTCGATACGCTCGCCGGCGTCGCGACGAGCGAACCCAAAAACGGCATCGTCGATTTGGCCGGGCCCGAAGCCATGAGCATGGCCAAGTTCATTCAGACTTACTTGTCCGCCAAGAACGACAGCAGAAAAGTCATCCCGGATGCGAACGCAAAGTACTTCGGAGCCGTGCTCGATAAGGACGGCCTCGCACCGGCTGCAAAACACATTTCAGGCCGGATCCGCTTTGCGGACTGGATGACGTCTCACTGAAACATCAACGCCAAAATCAGCACAGGAAGGAGAGAGCCATGAAGAAAGCCGCCATCATCCTCGCAGCGGTTCTGTCGTTCTATGGTACCGCCGCACTGGCTCACGAAGCTGGCGGAGAGAAATCGAAGGTTGGAGTCGTCTTCGACAAGGAGCTGCCGAACGTGCCGGGCAAGAGCCTGCGTGCCGTTGTTGTCGACTACGGCCCAGGCGCAGCCAGCCCCTCGCACCGCCATCCAGCATCCGCGTTCATCTACGCGACCGTGCTAAAAGGCGCGATCCGCAGCAAGGTCAACGACGGGCCGGAAAAAACGTTCAAGGCCGGAGAAAGCTGGACTGAACAACCCGGCGACCATCATCAGGTGAGCGCCAACGCAAGTACGACCGAACCGGCGCAACTCCTCGCAATCTTTGTGGTCGATACGAAGGACAAGCAAATTCTTTTCCCCGACAAGTAACGAGAACGCAGGGCGGCGGAAATCCTCCGCCGCTCCCCCTGCCGCATTGCGCTTCGATGCCGAACAGCTAAATTTGCGCATGCGCGACTTCCCTGCCCGCCGACTCGTCTGCCTGACCGAAGAGACCGTCGAGACGCTTTATCTGCTCGGCGAAGAGGACCGGATTGTCGGCGTCTCGGGATATGCCGTTCGCCCGCCGCGGGTTCGCCATGAGAAGCCGCGTGTCTCGGCGTTTACGTCGGCCGACGTTCCGAAAATTACGGCACTGAAACCGGATCTCGTTCTGGCATTCTCGGATATCCAGGCCGGGATCACGGCTGACCTCGCTCGCGCCGGGCTTGCCGTCCACGTCTTCAACCAGCGCGACCTCGCAGGCATTTTTGCGATGATCCGCACCGTCGGCGCACTGATCGGCTGCCTGGAGAAGGCGAACGATCTGGCTCGAACCCTAGAACAACGCGTTATGAGCATTGCTGCCGAGACGCATACCCGCTCGCGCCGGCCGCGCGTCTATTTCGAAGAATGGGACGACCCGATCATTACCGGGATCTGCTGGGTTTCCGAGTTGATCGAGGTAGCGGGCGGCGACGACGTCTTCCCGGAGAAACGATCCGCGGCAGCCGCCAAGGATCGTATCGTGTCCGCCGAAGAGGTCTCAGCCCGCGCGCCGGAGGTAATTCTCGCGTCCTGGTGCGGGAAGAAAGTCCGGCGAGAGAAGATATGCGCGCGTGAAGGCTGGCAGCACCTCCCTGCGGTCGCCAACGGCCGCATCCACGAGATCAAATCGCCGCTCATTCTGCAACCGGGCCCGGCGGCGCTGACCGACGGGCTCGATGCGATCCGCAAAGCCCTTGTCTAAGTGGCGCATGCCCTTTGGAATGTGCAAAGCTCGAAGCGATGTCTGACACCGCGAGCGCAATCGCTTACAGTGCTCATGTCCGAACAACCTATCGACCGCGAGCTTTCATGCTGATCAGAATCGTAGCGCTTTTCGTTATGTATGTCCTGGTAACCGCGCCGCTTTCCGCAAAGGAGAACGTTCTCGCGCTATCGTTCGGTAGAGGCGTGCTGAGCCTGTCCGCACATGAGCTGCTCATAAGACCCGATGCCACGTCGATCACGATACCAAATGATGTCTCGTATCATCGCACCATGACATACCGCGCGGTCCCATTGATCGCGGTGCTCGGCGATGTTTCGAAGCTCGGTTTCGATACGATCGAAGCACGCGCCAGGGACGGCTTCGTATCGCAAATCCCGACATCGCTCGTCATGCAAGGCGCGTCGGGCGGCTCCGTGGCCTGGCTTGCAATCGAAGACCCCAATTCACCTTGGCCGAATCTTCCTGACCGACAAACGAGCGCCGGACCGTTCTATCTCGTCTGGCAGCACCCCGAGCGATCAAGCGTCGGCAGTGAGCAATGGCCGTACGCGCTCGCGGCGCTAACCGGCGTCGAAGATCCCGTGCACCGTTGGCCGCAACTTGCGGTCGATCCCTCTCTTCCCGCTGACGCTCCCGAGCATCGCGGACAAGCCGTGTTCATAAAAAACTGCATCCCCTGTCATCGCCTGAACGGCGCAGGCCAAAGCGATACCGGGCCTGACCTCGGCCGGCCGATGAACGTAACAACCTATATGACGGCCCGCGGAATTCATGCCTTGATCCGCGACCCGAAATCGGTACGCACGTGGCCCGGGCAGCAAATGATGGGATTCGACTCCGAAAAAATTCCGGACGCCGATATCGACGCACTGATAGCGTTCCTGGCCTATACAGCGAAGCGTTGAACGTCGGGATGGGGATTACTGTGCCGCGCGCATCCCAGCGATCCGGCTCGGAACTTGCCGCGAGGGAAAAAGAATGAGCGATCCGACCATCACGTGTCCGAACTGCAGGACCGAGATCAAACTCAATGAATCTCTGGCAGGCCCCCTCCTCGCAGCGACACGCCAGCGGTATGAGAAAATCATCGCCGACAAGGAACAGGCGATCGGCGCACGAGAGGCCACCCTTCGCGATCGCCAAGCCGACATCGAACGCCAGAAGGCGTCGCTCGAGGAACAGATCAGCGCACGGCTGAAAACCGAACGCGAAACGATCGCAGCCGAGGAAGCGCAGAAGGCAAAACTGCGCGCGGCAAGCGACCTCGAACACAAGGCAAAGGAAATCGTCGAGCTTCAAGAAGTCCTGAAAGAACGCAACGTCAAATTGGAGGAAGCACAGAAGGCGCAGGCCGACCTGCTCCGCAAGCAGCGCGAACTGGATGATGCGCGTCGTGAACTGGATTTGACCGTCGAGAAAAAAGTCCAGGAATCGCTCATGGCGGTTCGCGACAAGGCCAAGCAGGAAGCCGAAGAAGGGCTGAAACTGCGCGTCATCGAAAAGGAGGAGCAGATCGCGGCGATGCAGCGCCAGATCGAAGAGCTCAAGCGCCGCGCCGAGCAAGGCTCCCAGCAGTTGCAGGGCGAAGTACAGGAGATCGAATTGGAATCGCTCCTGCGCACGCGCTTTCCGCGAGACCTCATCGAGCCGGTGCCGAAGGGCGAGTTCGGCGGCGACGTCCTGCATCGCGTCATCGGTTCGCAGAACCAGACCTGCGGCACCATCCTCTGGGAATCGAAGCGCACCAAGAACTGGAGCGATACATGGCTTGCCAAGCTCCGCGAGGATCAGCGCACCGCCAAAGCCGAAATCGCTTTGCTGATTTCGAGCGCGCTTCCGAAAGGCGTTGTCGCATTCGATTTGATCGACGGCGTTTGGGTTGCAGAGACGCGCTGCGCGCTCTCTGTCGCCGTCGCGCTGCGTCAATCGCTGATCGAACTGGCGATGGCGCGCGATGCCGGCGAAGGCCAGCAAACGAAGGTTGAACTCGTCTACCAGTATTTGACCGGTCCGCGCTTCCGCCAGCGTGTCGAAGC
The DNA here is from genome assembly GCA_035547255.1 of Hyphomicrobium sp. Lineage (GTDB taxonomy): Bacteria > Pseudomonadota > Alphaproteobacteria > Rhizobiales > Hyphomicrobiaceae > Hyphomicrobium_B. Next base: position 3,715 of record DASZVX010000055.1, on the reverse strand, counting down.
CATCGTCGAGAAAATCACGGACATGCAGGCCGATCTCGAGCGCGAGCGCAAAGCCATGACGCGGCTTTGGGCAAAGCGCGAAGCCCAGATACGTGGCGTCATTGAATCGACGGTCGGAATGTACGGCGACCTGCAAGGCATTGCCGGGCGGAGCCTGCAGGAAATCGAGGGGCTCGATCTCAAATTGCTGGACGGTCCGGACGAAACTTCGTCCGACGAGTAAAAAGCGGCGCGACCTACCGAATACCTCTAGCGCGCCGCATCGACGAACGAGACCGCGCTGTCTCCTGCGGACAAGCGACGCAGGCCTAGGGTACGATAAAACTTTTGAGTTTTTAGAGCGCGTTGGCTGGGATGCCAGGATTCGAACCTGGGAATGGCGGAATCAAAATCGTCAATCTTCATAGGGCTTTCAGGGGTCATTTCCACTTTTGCCAGCGGAAGCAGGCACCGTGACATCAAAGCCTTAGCTCACGTGTGGAAACAGTTTGTACTAGGAGTTCAAAAATGACCACCTCATTTCAGCCTCTACCAACGGCCTCCAAGCGACCGGCGTTCTCACGCGACAGTGCGCGTAAGCACGAGACTACGCTTAAGACAAACCCAGCTGCGCTCCGCGCGAAATCAAAAAAAAATGCATCCAAGGCGTCCGCCAAGAAAATTGCTCTCCCCGACCGCCTTCCGGCGCCATCCAAAGATTATCTTCTCGATTGCGAAGCCGGACGCCGATGCGCGCGAGAGCTACTCACCGACATAGCTGGTAGGGAAACGGACGATCGCGATCTGATTTGCGCAATGGTCTTTGTGATGATCGAACATCGGTATCACAAAAGGGCGAAGGACATTTTAGCCGGCTTTATGTTCGAAATAGCCGATCGCCTGCCGCATCGGTGATGGGAGCGAGGGCAATTGATCCGATCCGTCGGCGCCAATTCCTAAAATAACGCGACTGCAACCCCCTTCCTCACTGCAACGGGGGTGCAACCCCGTTGCACATGTGAAGTTTTAGGCCCTAAGCGATTCCAAAGACTCTAACTTTCGCGGTCTAAGGCGTTGAAACTCAAAGGGTGCAACACACAAAAAAATTTCACACCTAGGACGGTATCGGGGCTGCGTGGCCCGCGGAGGCAAAATCAGCCCAGAAGGGACCCGTGCCGGGGGTACGGGTTGCATGACCGACATTGCTCGCATTGCATCGACCGATCAGCCGCGCGCGCCGCGCGCGATGGCCATGGCGAGCAGCGCTCCCCGGTTGCCAAAACGCGCGTTCGAACGATCGCATTAACTTCGGCTTCGACTTCGCCGCGATGCCGATCAATTTCGCGCGGCAAGGCCGGGCCCCATAGCGGCGCGATCGGATACTTGCTCGAACCGACTCTGGCGCAACAAACCGCCCCGGATTGGCCTTCGTCCTCGACGCTCGGAAATAGGCGGCGACTGGTACGCACCCAAGCCGATCGCAAACCGCGACAACCTGGCGGTAGTACCGTTGACTATTCAGCTGAGCAATAGAGCTCTGGCTCGCTCTATAGCGTCTCGCGCTCTGTCTCGGTTTGCAAGCTCGGCCTCAATTCGCTCAAACAGCGGTACATAAGCTGAACCACCTGGCCCGGTTACGAACCGGGCCAAAATCCGAAGGGTGTCCTTCAGCTGCTCGGTAGTGACCTCTTCGTCGCGCATCACTTGTCCTCGGGTTCGAGCACCCTGTCTATTTTACGATAACGCCGGATCTCGCGGTCAACCATCGTGCTTGCGCCTCTCGTCACCAGCCAAGCGGCGGCGCACGGTAGGACGATAACGCCGGCAAGAGTGAGCAACTGGGCTAACGTGAACATCGCAGCTTTCTCCCTCACCTAAGGATTTCATAAAGCTCAGACGGCGGCGGACCCGCATAGCTTGCGCCCTTAGCCATGGACTCATGCCGCCGACGCTCATTTTCAGCAGCAGAAGGGAACAGATCAGCTAAAACCGTGTCGGCGACCTTCTCGGGCTCTCCTGGGAAATACTTCTGTTCGAGATCGTAATGGTTCTGGGCGATAGTATTGCACGTATCGATTTTTTCGACGCTCTTGTAGACCCCTTTGCAGACATATTGCAGCCTTCCTCGAGCTTCGGCTTCGGCCTGAGCCAGTTTTGATTGCTCGTCATTGCATGCGCCCGATATCGCTGCCACTCCCAGACATAGAACGACGGCAATCCCCCTCATTTGCGCTTTCTCCCCTTCAGCGCTTCCGCAACCAGCTCGCGGATTATAGCCGTTCGATCCGATTGTCCGAAGCGCTCCTCGATGATTTCGTCTATCTGATCCATGATTTCCGCTGGAAAGCGGATTGCCACTTGAATCGAACCCCGTTCCGATAATTTTGGACGGCCGACCGGCCTAGCTGCTGTCTCTGCGCGCATTGGTTTTGACTTCTTTGCCATGAACATGGCATAGCCAACATTTATCGCATCCCAAAATCAAAAGTAATTTATTTTTGTTACATGTGAATCTGATTGCATATTGCATCCCAAAATTATATATTAAGGATAGACGCTGTGAAGGCCCCGAAGGGAACGACCTGGCAAAAAGCTGAAATGAAGCGACCAGGAAGCAGAAAGCGGGATGACCTCCAGGCCGATTGAAATCCAGAAAGATGGAAAGTGCGAAGTGTTGGCTTAGCGGTGCGGTCTTGATCGACACTCTGGCGATCGAGACCAATCCCCTGCGCCAACGCAGGAAAACAAGGCGGCCCAGCGCGGTGCTACCAACACCCCGCCAGGCCTGATCCTTCGCCAACATGCATTGGAGAAAGACTATGCAAACCCCTACTACCAAGGGGCGCGCGCTGGCAATCATTGCTGGCTGCGCGTTCGCCGCCGGCGGCCTCACGATCCTGCTCGACAAAGATCTATTGAAGCCGCTGTTCTGGACGTCATCCCACTGGCTGACGATCCTCATGGTGTTCGGCACGATCGCCGCCGGCCATTTAATGGTCGATGCCGCTCGAGCTCGCCACCTATTTTCAACACTGGGCTTCTTGACCCTCTTCCTGTCCGGTACCGGATTGGTCGTTTATTCGTCGGTCGGCCGCCAGGTCGAAGCTCAGGGAACGACGACGCTGTCTCTCGAGGACCTGAACAAGAAGATCGTCGAGAAATCGGCAGACCTCGAGTCTGCCAAGTCGCGGCGCGATTATGCCGAGGCTCAGGTCCAGAAAACGATGACCGGCAGCTATTGCGGCCGGGGCTGCAAGGATTGGAAGCAGAACGCGAAGGACGTCTCGATCGTCGTCAGGCAGCTCGAGGCCGAGATCGCCGCCCTTGGCCCTCAGAAGCCCGTCAACGCGCAAGCCGAAGCGATGGCGGACATTGTGCTCATGTTCCACGTCCCCGGCACCAAAGATCAGATCGTCTCTGCTCTCATGTTGCTGATACCGTTTGCAAAGACGATATTCTTCGAGATCGGCTCGATCGTTTCCCTGGGATTCGCTTTCCGGTCGGCCAAGCTGACGATTTCGGAACCTGCCAACGATTTCCAGCAAACGGACTTCTCCACGAACGGCGCGAACGATTTCCAGTCGCTCAAGGCTTCGATTTCCGGAGAGTTGCCGGATCCGACGCCGCCTGGCGGAGGTCGGAAATCGAGGAAATCGTTGCCGGCAAACGTTGTGCCCCTGATTGCCAAGCATCCGGTCGTCGCCGCGCTGGAAAGCAACGGCGGTTCGGTCGCCAG